>NZ_JBDWYG010000038.1:0-548744 GCF_039982535.1 Aliiglaciecola sp. | reverse complement strand
TGAGCCATGATCAAACTCTTCAATTAAACTTCTTTCGAAATATGAACTTTTTTTGGTAAGCACTCTTATAATGAGTGCCCACACAGATTGTCTTGTTGCAAATTGTTAAAGAACGTTTAGTGTCTTTACCCGAAGGTTTTTCACTAGGTCACTGCCCTTTGGCGTTACCTTAAAATCTTGTCTGCTTGGTGAGTCCGTTAGGTCTCTCTCAAGCGGGAGGCGTATTCTACACTTCCGATATTTGATGTCAACAATTTATTTTATAAATTATTTAATCTTTTTCTTGGCTTCTTCAGCTTGCCTTAAGGTTGGTAAACCAAACTATTGGTGTGCTGCAAAAGCTGAGCGCATTGTAGTGATTTATTGCCTTAGGTCAAGCCTAATTTCTAAATAAAACTAAAATTAATTTAATAATGCCCAAATCAGTTTATTTATCGAACAAATGAGGATTAAAGTATTATTTTTAACAAATTGTTGATACTTTTAAACTCTTAAGGTTTTTTGTTGTCTTAAACTGGATTAGTAGGTCTAAGTAGGTGTTTATTATGAAAAATATTACCCCAATAGTGTTAGCACTGGGTGTTTTTACAACTCACGCATTTGCAATACCAATAAATACAGTGAGCGAAGATAATAGTCGCTTGACCGCTGACTTTGTCAAAAAGCAGGTTGATCAGTCGATGTCCATCGGCCGTGCAATTAAAAGCATTGTCGGTAATTACCCTAGAGAAGCATTAGGTGTTGTAAGTACCGCACTCGACTTATATCCAGAAAAGTATAAAGAAATTATCCATGCTGCTATTTCTGCTGAACCAGCCTTAACAGGGGAAGTTGTTTCCTTAGCTATCGAAAAAGGTATAAGCAGTTGTTCTAGTATTGTTGAGACTGCAATCAATGCTGAACCAAGTTACGTTGACTTCATAGTGCGGGCAGCTGCGTTCTCAACACCTGAAGATATGGATGAGATAGTCAGAATAGCAGTTGAAACTGAACCTGACTCTGCAGACAATATAGTACAGACGTTATCTCGTTCTCATCCAAACGAAATGGTCGAGATTATCAAGACAGCTGTTTCAGCCATGCCTTTTGTAGGTGAATATGTAGTGGATGCACTTTTAGCTTCCTTCCCGGATGAAGCGGAACAAGTAGTTACAACTGCATTACGTGAATCGTCGAAAGAACAAGAAAGTGTGCGCAGAATATTGCAAACCGCAATTAATGCCGGAGTTACCCCGGAAGAACTTTTAAAGTACGCCCAAAACGCCGGCGCTAGTGAAGAACAACTCACCTTCATCAAAAATCAATAAACAATCGATTAATAAAGCAATATATAGATAGTATTTAAAAAATCGTAGATACAAAAAAGCCGAGCTAATGCTCGGCTTTTTTAATTGGGTTGGAGTAATTACTCCTCAGTTACTACTTCAGCTTCTTCAGCTTCTTCAATAACTGGACGGTCAACTAGTTCAACGAAAGCCATTGGCGCGTTGTCACCTGCACGGAAACCACATTTTAAAATGCGAAGGTATCCGCCTGGGCGAGCTTCATAGCGCGGACCAAGTTCACTGAATAATTTACCAACAACTTCTTTATCACCAGTACGTGCCATCGCCAAACGACGATTAGCTACACTGTCTTGCTTAGCAAGTGTGATAAGAGGCTCGATTACGCGACGCAGTTCTTTAGCTTTAGGCAACGTAGTTTTGATCACTTCGTGCTTAACTAATGAGCCAGCCATGTTTTTAAACATTGCTTGACGATGACTGCTGTTACGATTTAACTGACGACCACTGTTACGATGGCGCATAGCTCTATCCTTCTTTACAAATCAGTTTATCTTGCGACCTGATTAATCTTTTTCTGCGATACTCTCTGGGGGCCAATTTTCAAGGCGCATTCCCAAAGAAAGACCACGAGATGCCAACACGTCTTTAATCTCGGTAAGAGATTTCTTACCTAAGTTAGGCGTTTTTAACAGCTCAACTTCAGTGCGTTGCACCAGGTCACCAATGTACTGGATAGCTTCAGCTTTCAAACAGTTAGCTGAACGTACAGTAAGCTCTAAATCATCAACTGGACGAAGAAGAATCGGATCGAATTCCGGTTTCTCTTCTTTAGCAACAGGCTCTGAGATATCACGAAGTTCAACGAATGCGTCTAATTGCTCAGCTAAAATAGTAGCTGAACGACGAATCGCTTCTTCCGGATCCAAAGTTCCATTGGTTTCCATATCGATAATTAATTTGTCTAAATCTGTGCGTTGTTCAACACGAGCAGATTCAACATTGTAAGCTATACGCTCTACTGGGCTGTATGAAGCATCAACTAACAAACGACCGATAGGTCGATCATCTTCTTCAGAGGAACGGCGAGTTGACGCAGGAACATATCCACGACCCATTTCGACTTTGATACGCATATTTAACTCGGCATCGCCAGTTAACGTACAAATAACGTGGTCAGGATTAAATATCTCTACATCACCATCATGCTGAATATCACCAGCAGTAACAGGGCCTGCACCAGACTTGACTAAAGTAAGAGTAGCTTCAGTTTTGCCTTCGATTTTAACAGCCAAACCTTTAAGGTTAAGCAAAATTTCGATGACATCTTCTTGTACACCCTCTTTAGTGCTGTACTCATGTAATACACCATCGATCTCTACTTCTGTCACGGCACAACCAGGCATCGATGACAAAAGGATGCGACGAAGCGCGTTACCAAGAGTATGACCAAAACCACGCTCTAATGGCTCAAGTGTCACTTTAGCGCGTGTTGGTGATAAGTTTTCTATTTCCACTAACCTTGGTTTTAGGAATTCAGTTACAGAACCCGGCATTGTTTCCTCTCTTGATTATGCTTTACTTAGAGTAAAGTTCGACGATCAACTGTTCGTTAATTTCAGCAGACAAATCAGTTCTTTCAGGAATACGTTTGAAAACGCCTTCCATCTTCTTGCTGTCTACTTCAATCCAAGTTGGTTTCTCACGTTGGTCCGCCAATTCTAATGCAGCAACAATACGTGCTTGCTTTTTAGATTTTTCACGAACGGAAACAACGTCTTCAGCAGAAACGTTAAAAGAAGGTATATTAACAACCTTACCGTTAACCATAATAGCTTTATGACTTACTAGCTGACGAGCTTCAGCACGTGTACTAGCAAAACCCATACGGTAAACAACATTGTCAAGACGCTGTTCTAAAAGCTGAAGCAAGTTTTCACCTGTGTTGCCTTTTAAACGCGCTGCTTCTTTATAGTAGTTACGGAACTGCTTTTCCAATACGCCATACATACGACGTACTTTTTGCTTTTCACGTAACTGCACACCGTAATCAGACAAACGGCCACGACGGGCTCCATGCTGACCTGGGGCAGTATCTATCTTACATTTCGAGTCAATTGCTCGAACGCCACTTTTAAGGAACAAATCTGTTCCTTCGCGACGACTAAGTTTGAGTTTTGGACCCAAATATCTAGCCATGATCTTTCTCCAACTGTCCGTCGATTAAACGCGACGTTTTTTCGGTGGACGACAACCGTTGTGAGGAATAGGTGTCACATCGGTAATATTAGTGATTTTATAACCAGTTGCATTCAAAGCACGGATAGCAGATTCACGACCTGGACCTGGACCTTTAACGAATACTTCTAAGTTTTTCAAACCGTAATCCTGAGCAGCAATACCTGCGCGCTCAGCAGCAACCTGTGCAGCAAAAGGTGTAGATTTACGTGAACCACGGAAACCTGAACCACCTGACGTTGCCCAAGACAAGGCGTTACCTTGACGGTCAGTAATTGTCACTATTGTGTTGTTGAAAGACGCATGGATATGAGCCATACCGTCTGCAACTTGACGTTTTGCGCGCTTACGCGTGCTCTTTGTAGGTGCTTTAGCCATAACTAACCTCGCTTACTTTTTAATTGGCTTACGAGGACCTTTACGGGTACGCGCATTAGTTTTAGTGCGCTGACCACGTAGAGGTAAGCTACGACGGTGGCGTATACCACGGAAGCAACCTAGGTCCATCAAACGTTTGATGTTCATTGACACTTCACGGCGAAGATCACCTTCTACCATGAATTTCGCGACTTCGTCACGAAGCTTGTCAATCGTTGTTTCATCAAGATCTTTAATCTTGGTTGACTCTGTAACACCAGCAGCTTCACAAATGCTTTTCGCACGTGTCGCGCCTACGCCATAGATTGATTGAATAGCAATCACAGCGTGCTTGTGTTCAGGGATGTTAATGCCAGCGATACGGGCCATTAACAGCACTCCTCTTAAATTATTGTCATCAGCCTAAAAAGCCCGATAGGATACTTACCCGATGACCAAATTGCAAATTAAGCTTGGGTGAGTCGGTAGTATGACCGATTTCACCCAAATACCACATTTCGATTTAGCCTTGCCTTTGCTTATGCTTAGGGTCAGAACTACAAATTATACGTACAACACCATTGCGTTTTACGACTTTGCAGCTACGGCAAATCTTTTTAACGGATGCACGAACTTTCATATCACCACTCCGTAAACGCTTATCTTAACGACCGTAGCCTTTAAGATTCGCTTTCTTAAGAACAGATTCATATTGATGTGACATCAAATGAGTCTGCACCTGCGCCATGAAATCCATGATTACCACTACAATAATAAGTAGTGATGTACCACCAAAATAGAACTGAACGTTCCAGGCGATTAACATGAACTCAGGCACTAAACAAATAAAGGTTATGTAAAGTGCGCCTGCCAAAGTAAGGCGTGTCATTACTTTATCTATGTAGCGAGACGTTTGCTCACCAGGACGAATACCAGGTACAAAAGCACCAGACTTTTTCAAGTTGTCTGCCGTTTCGCGAGGGTTAAACACCAACGCAGTATAGAAGAAACAGAAAAAGATAATCGCCGCAGCGTATAACATCACGTACAAAGGTTGCCCTGGGGACAACATCAAAGCCACATCCTGTAACCAGGAAAATGACTCATTTTGACCAAACCAACTTGCGATAGTTCCAGGGAACAAAATAATACTAGAGGCGAAGATAGGTGGAATAACACCAGCCATATTTACCTTAAGAGGTAAATGAGTACTCTGCGCTGCAAAAACCTTACGGCCCTGCTGTTTCTTCGCGTAGTTAACAACGATACGTCGTTGACCACGTTCAACAAACACTACAAAGTAGGTGATGGCAATAATGATTACACCAATCAACAATAACAATAGTACATTCAGGTCGCCCTGTCTGGCTTGTTCCGCAGTCTGACCAATCGCTGTAGGTAGACCGGCAACTATACCAGTGAAGATCAAAATGGAGATACCGTTACCGATACCTCTTTCGGTAATTTGCTCACCTAACCACATCAAAAACATGGTTCCAGTAACCAAACTGACTACCGCTGTAAAGTAAAAACCGAAGCCAGGTGCAATTACCAAACCTGAAATTAGGTTGGGTAAATTAGTCGCAATCCCAATTGCTTGGAACGTAGCCAACACCAACGTGAAATAACGTGTGTATTGACTAATTTTACGACGACCGGCTTCGCCTTCTTTTTTCAACTCAATCATTGGCGGATGCACAACTGTAAGCAACTGCATAATAATTGAAGCCGAAATATATGGCATAATACCTAGGGCAAGAACCGATGCGCGCTCAAGTGCACCACCTGAAAACATATTAAACATTTCCACGATAGTGCCCTTTTGCTGCTCAAATAATTGAGCTAACACATTGGCATCAATACCAGGAATAGGTACATATGAACCGAGTCTAAATACAATGATCGCACCTAGTACGAACAACAATCTTGATTTAAGCTCGCTCAAGCCGCCTTTAGCGCTTGAGTCCTGTCCTGGTTTTGCCATCTAGCTTATTCCTCTACTTTACCGCCAGCTGCTTGAATTGCTTCAAGTGCGCCTTTAGATACCTTTAAACCTTTTACAGTAACTGCACGAGAGATTTCGCCACTTTTCATTACTTTGACGTTTAGCATTTCTTTTTTAACAAGACCTGCTGCTTTCAAAGTTGCTAGTGAAACCTCATCACCTTCTACTTTAGCAATTTCACTCAATGTAACTTGGTCAGAGACGAAAGATACACGAGAAGTGAAACCGAACTTAGGTAGACGGCGTTGAATTGGCATTTGTCCGCCTTCAAAACCAGGCTTAACAGAACCGCCAGAGCGACTCTTTTGACCTTTGTGACCGCGGCCACCAGTTTTTCCAAGACCTGAACCGATACCGCGACCTACGCGCTTACCAGAATTTTTAGCTCCAGGTGCAGGAGCAATAGTATTTAATTTCATATCTTACTCCTCCACTACTTCAACCATGTAATATACACGGTTGATCATGCCACGAACGGCTGGGGTGTCTTCCAACTCACGAACATGCCCGATGCGACGCAAACCTAAACCAGTCAATGTAGCTCTGTGTTTAGGTAGACGACCAATAGAGCTTTTAGTTTGCTTTACTTTAATCATCTTAGCCATGTTCAATTACCCCAAAATTTCGTCAACAGGCAATCCACGTTTAGCAGCAATCCCTTCAGGAGAGTTCATCTCTACTAAAGCATTGATTGTTGCACGAACAACGTTGATTGGGTTTGTTGAGCCGTAGCATTTTGAAAGTACGTTTTGTACACCAGCTACTTCAAGAACTGCACGCATTGCACCACCGGCAATGATACCAGTACCTTCTGATGCTGGTTGCATGTAAACCTTGGAGCCTGAGTGACGTCCTTTAATAGGATGCTGTAACGTGTTGCCGTTAAGGTCTACGTTCACAAGATTGCGACGCGCCTTTTCCATTGCTTTTTGGATTGCAGCAGGTACTTCACGTGCC
Organism: Aliiglaciecola sp.; assembly: GCF_039982535.1. Taxonomy (NCBI): domain Bacteria; kingdom Pseudomonadati; phylum Pseudomonadota; class Gammaproteobacteria; order Alteromonadales; family Alteromonadaceae; genus Aliiglaciecola; species Aliiglaciecola sp. The sequence continues at coordinate 541,904 of NZ_JBDWYG010000038.1, read as the reverse complement.
TTACCGTAACCAAAGCCAACACGACCATTACCGTCACCAACTACTGTCAAAGCAGTAAAGCTAAAGATACGACCACCTTTAACTACTTTTGATACACGGTTTACAGCGATCAACTTTTCTAACAGGTCACCCTGTTGTTGAACTTCTACTTTAGCCATAATTAACTCCTAGAACTGAAGGCCTGCTTCACGAGCAGCGTCAGCTAATGCTTTAACTCGACCGTGATATTTGAAACCACTACGGTCAAAAGCAATTTCTTTGATGCCTTTTTCTATAGCGCGTTCTGCAATCGCTTTGCCTACTGCAGCAGCTGCTTCAGAATTTCCCGTAGACTTAAGGGAATTACGAAGTTCTGTTTCTACAGTAGAAGCCGCCGCTAACACTTCTGAGCCACTTGGCGCAATTAATTGCGCGTATATGTGGCGAGGTGTGCGGTTAATAACCAAGCGATGCGCGGCCAGTTCACTGATTTTTTTGCGGGCGCGGGTAGCGCGGCGCAAGCGAGCTGATTTCTTATCCATCGTATCACCTACCTACTTTTTCTTAGCTTCTTTACGACGCACAACTTCATCAGCGTAACGAACACCTTTACCTTTATAAGGCTCTGGTGGACGGTAAGCACGAATATTAGCTGCAACCTGACCTACCACTTGCTTATCAGCGCCTTTTACGACGATTTCAGTTTGGGTAGGTGTTTCAACCGAAATACCAGCAGGCATTTCATAAACTACTGGGTGAGAGAAGCCCAACGTAAGGTTTAGTTTGCTACCTTGTGCTTGAGCACGGTAACCAACACCATTAAGTTGTAATTTCTTTTCGAACCCTTCAGATACACCTGCAACCATTGCGTTCAAGATTGAGCGAGCAGTACCAGCTTGTGCCCAATTGTTAGCGAAACCTTCACGAGGAAGTGCTTTCAATTGGTTTTCTTCTTGTACTACTTCAACTGCATCGTTGAATACACGGTTCAGAGTACCGTTTTTTCCTTTAACTGTGACATCTTGACCAGAGATAGATACTTCTACACCAGATTTGATATCGACAGGAGCTTTTGCTATACGTGACATATTCTATCTCCCGTTACGCTACATAACCGATGATCTCACCGCCCATGCCAGCTTTACGCGCTGCACGGTCAGTCATCACACCTTTTGAGGTAGACACGATAGCAATGCCCAAACCACCCATCACTTTAGGTAGCTCATCTTTTTTCTTATAGATGCGCAGACCTGGACGGCTGACTCGTTCAATGCTCTCAATTACTTTTTTGCCTTCGAAGTATTTAAGTGCTACTTCAATTACAGGCTTAACGTCACCAGAAACAGCGAAGTCAGTGATATAACCTTCGTCTTTTAAAACTTTCGCGATTGAAACGCGAAGTTTAGAAGAAGGCATAGCAACTGTTACTTTGCTTGCTAATTGGCCGTTACGAATGCGGGTAAACATATCCGCGATAGGATCTTGCATGCTCATATTGGCTACTCCTTACCAGCTGGCTTTTTTAAGGCCAGGGACTTCACCGCGCATTGCTGCTTCACGCAACTTAATACGGCTAAGACCAAATTTGCGTAGGAACCCATGTGGACGTCCAGTTACACGGCAGCGGTTTTGCTTGCGTGATAAACTAGAGTCACGTGGAAGTTGTTGTAGCTTAAGAACAGCATCCCAACGTTCTTCATCAGTAACGTTAACATCGCTGATAATCGCTTTTAGCTCAGCACGTTTAGTACCGTACTTTGCTGCTAGCTTGGCGCGTTTTACTTCGCGCGCTTTCATTGATTCTTTTGCCATAACCCTACACCTTATTTTCTAAACGGGAAGTTAAAAGCGGTTAAAAGCGCTTTTGCTTCATCGTCTGAGTTTGCGCTAGTAGTGATAGTAATATCCATACCGCGAATTTTATCAACTTTATCAAAGTCGATCTCAGGGAAGATAATTTGCTCACGCACACCCATGCTGTAGTTACCACGGCCGTCGAATGATTTCGCATTCAAGCCACGGAAGTCACGGATACGAGGAATTGCAATTGAAATCAAACGTTCCAAGAATTCCCACATACGCTCACCACGTAAGGTTACTTTACAGCCAATCGGATAACCTTCACGGATTTTAAAACCCGCTACAGACTTACGAGCAACAGTTACAATTGGTTTTTGTCCAGCAATCGCAGCCATATCAGCCTGCGCGTTTTCCAAAACTTTCTTGTCCGCTATCGCTTCACCTAAACCCATGTTTAAGGTGATTTTTTCGATCCGAGGGACTTGCATGACGCTTTTGTAGTTGAACTGCTTCGCAAGTTCTCCCACTACTGTTTCTTTATAGAAATCATGCAGTTTCGCCATCGTACTCTCCAATTAATTAAACTAGTTCGCCGTTAGATTTGAAGAAACGTACTTTCTTCTCATCTTCGAAACGGAAACCAACGCGATCTGCTTTACCCGTCGCTGGGTTAACAACCGCTACATTTGATACGTGAATTGCTGCTTCCTTTTCAACGATGCCACCAGGGACATTCATTTGAGGATTAGGCTTCTGGTGTTTTTTCACCAAATTCACACCTTCTATTATTAGCTTGTCTTCAGACGCTAGTACTTTAAGGACTTTGCCTTGTTTTCCTTTGTCTTTGCCTGCTAATACGACTACTTCATCATCACGACGAATTTTTCTAGCCATTATCGTGACTCCTTATAGTACCTCTGGGGCCAATGAAATGATCTTCATGAAAGAATCTCCACGAAGCTCACGAGTGACCGGGCCAAAGATACGCGTACCAATAGGTTGCTTGTTTGCATTAAGCAAAACAGCTGCATTATTATCAAAACGGATAGTAGAACCATCTGCTCGACGAACGCCTTTCCTAGTACGCACCACCACTGCATTCAGAACGTCACCTTTTTTTACTTTGCCACGAGGAATTGCTTCCTTGACAGTAACTTTGATGATGTCACCGATATGTGCATAACGGCGATGCGAGCCACCAAGAACCTTAATACACTGAACCCTGCGAGCGCCGGAGTTGTCGGCAACATCCAGGTTAGTTTGCATTTGGATCATGTTAGTGCTCCGCTGTTTAAATTAAGACCCTCACGGGCCGTTAAAGCTACAAAAATTCTTGCAAACTAATACCAATTGGCATTTTTGCCTGCAGAAAATTTATACATACCCCTATAAAAAGGGCGCGAAACTATAACAGAAAATAAAGCTGTGCGATAGCGCAATTTGAAAATAATTATAGAATAAATAGTATTCAGTCAATTTTGGTTTACAGGGAAGTTCAACCGATGGGTAAATATGTAAGGTAAATAAAAAAATCGGCTCTAGTGAGCCGATTTTTAAGAATTCAAATTATACTAATTTATCGATTAATAAAGAAGTGTAATCTTATAGCCAGTTGGAGAATCTACAGACTCTTCAATGGTAATAATGTAATTTGCTTCTTCATTTAAACCAAGTAGTTCAGTTCTGTCCAATAAGATTTGAGTATCTTCATTGTCATCAAACACCGCTACTAGTTCATAGAAGTCACTAGGCAAAGTTACTGATTTAGATTCACCAAAATCGATACTAGATATTAAGTACTCAGCAGACTCAATGGTTTCATCTTTACGGACAAAATATAAATCAACATCGATAAAATCAGATACTAAGTTAGCTGCAACCACTTCTTTATCATAAACCTGAGGTTGACTACTTTCATCAAAAGATAATGAGGTTAAACTCTCGTCAGCATCTTGATAAACAATTATCGCCTTACTCTCACCTTGGTTTAAGGTTACTAAGCGGTTATTAAAGTTAACACTGCTATCCGAAGTTAGTTCAGCTGATAAACGATAATCACCGAAAGCAATTTCATTAAAGTCTGTTTTATCGTTAGCGCTTACTACTGTAGGGTCAGTATCTTCGTTACCTTCAAGGGTAAACTCTACATTACCTTCATCAAGACTGTTATATAAACGGTACTGAGCACTAGCATTAACATCATCAAGGTTCGAAACCGTTGAAGAGTTGAGCACTAAATCAATTTCAATGCCGTCTTGTATTGCACCGCTACTGCTGCGAATAACCAATACGTATTCACTGGCAAACTGGAAAGAAACTGTATTAGATTCAAAGATGACATCTGTTGAACCTGGCTCAGTTAGATAAATAGTATAGTTACCTTCATCAAAGTTTTCGTCATCGTCATCAGGTGCCCAGTAAACCATCTCATCTAAGCTTTCATAGTTGATTGTAGATAGTAAGTTCGCTTCACTAAAGGGTGAACCTGAATCACTCATGTACAAGTCATAGCTGCTTTGATCAGTTACTACTGAAATACCGAAAAGACGAAAGTGATCATCTAATTCTTCACGGTCAAAACGATATTCGTTGAAAGTGGGTGACTCGAAATCCCCATTCAACATTATCAAGGTTTTCTGACCGTCTGGTAAATCAATTTCACGAGTTTCCAAAATTACTTCTTGGTCATCTGAATCTGTACGATAAAACTCGATTTCAGTAAACCCAGTATTGGTTTGGATCATACTAGTGACATCACCGTAAGACGCAGATGCCAAAACTTGCGTTTCTTCTGTGCCACGTATAGTAGTCAACGCACTATTCGCTGATCCATTGTAGAATTGAACATAACCAGAAGAACTGAATTCTGTATCATTATCATCCGAACTGCTGCAGGCTGTTAACCCTGAGGCCAAAAACACACCCATCAGGGCAAAACTAACTTTACTTCGCATTAAAACACTTTCCTTAAAAACAAGCGCAAAATCTAATTGCAGAGGATTCTATACCGAAGTTACGATTCATACACTAAATAAAAGTTCAAACCTTTCGATAAACTTTTAAAAAAAATCCGTAAACACCAATAAAAAACAATGGGCAGTGGACTTAGATATGCAAAAAAGTTGCAATTATCTAATTCGACCGCCCCTACTTAAAATGAAAACTGCTTATTACTGTCCACCATTTTGCAAGTAGTTTATATCCAAATCTGATTAATCAAGTTGGAAATATCCGCCTATGATAACCAAACCACCTTTTCTTTGTAAGGTGCATTAATCACATCTTTGTATTTTTTCTCTAAAACATGGCGTTTTATTTTCAAAGTTGGCGTTAATAAATCATTTTCTATAGTCCAATCGTCACTAACAACAACTAATCTGTCTAGCACTTGGTGACTTTCTAATTTAGCATTAACTTTATGAATTGTTTGCTCTAAAGATTCAATCACTTGTTCGTTGCTGTGTTTTTTAGCTAAGTCAGAAACAATTAACAGTGCAATTGGTTGTTTGAGATCACTGCCGGTTACACAAACTTGCTCAACAATTTCATTTTCCATGATAAGGGATTCGATGGGGACTGGCGTGACATATTTGCCCTTGGCTGTTTTAAAAATATCTTTTAAACGCCCCGTAATACGAATATAGCCTTCGTTATCTAGCTCGCCTTTATCTCCGGTACGCAAGTAACCATCTTCGGTGAAGACTTCTGCGGTTTTCTCAGCTTCTAAGTAGTACTCCCTCATATTACAAGGGCCTTTTACTTGAATTTCGCCATCTTCAGCAATGCGAATATCCACTCCCTCATACGCCTTTCCAATACAGCCTATTTTATCACTGCGAAAAGGAACACTACTGGTACCGTAGGCACAGTTTTCAGTCATACCCCAACCTTCAGATATTTCTACACCAATGCGGTTAAACCAATGAATAGTCGCTGGAGGAATAGGAGCAGACCCACTAGCGCATAGACGGGCATTGTCTAAGCCCAAACCTTTACGTATTTTCTTGGCAACTATGCCTTTAATGATTGGAATGCTTAATAATCGGTCGAGTTTTTTCTGTGGCATTTGTCCTAACACGCCCATTTGGAACCGTGTCCAAAGGCGAGGGACAGAGATAAATAACGTTGGTTGGCAGCGCTGGATATCGGTTTTAAAGGTATCTAAGGATTCAATGAAATAAATATGTAGGCCTGAATACAAGCTGGCCATTTCGACTAAAATCCGTTCCGTTATATGAGCTAATGGTAAGTAACTTAAAATTCGGTCTTGTTCATTAACACTGAGTGCTGATAATGAAGATTTTGCGGTCCAGCTAACAGATTCGTAAGTTTGCACCACTCCCTTAGGATTCCCAGTACTGCCAGAGGTATAAATAATTGTCATCACATCATTTATATCGGGTACAGGGTTTCCCTCAAACTCACCGCCTGTTTTAAAAGACTCCCAATCAAGATCACACATTCCCTTCACATGGGGGAAGGCAATACTTTTAATATCATCTGGGATAGCCTCGATTTGCTGGGCTGCATGTTCTAATTTGCCCACAAAAACGGCCGGACATTTAGCATGCCCTAAAACGTAAGATATAGTATCTGCGCCAGCAGTTGGGAAAATGGGGACTGAAACATGTCCCGCCAGCATAATGGCTAAATCGGCAATAAACCATTCAGCACAATTTTTCGAAATTAGACCAATGTGGCTACCTTTTGGTAAACCTAAGTTAGTTAAACCCTGCGCCACTTGGCGAACTTCCCGATCGACTTGTTGCCAACTGTAGTCTGTCACTTCACCATTGTGAGGTTGAGTTAAAAATATTTTATTAGGATGAGACTGTACTTTTTCGTAAAACGATTCTAAGGGAGTTTTAATGGTCATTTGGACACCTAATTCTTTCCGATTAGACTGAAATTGATCTATCAATTAATTAGAATATACGCCTAATCTTTAAATTAACAAAAAGATAACACCATTAGAACACTGCTTGCGGCTGAATGAACCTTATTTTCGATGAATCAATAATCATTTTTGCTGATAGAAAACTATTTGTTTTAGTTTTGAAGTAAGTAAGTGGTATAGGATTAGAAGGGTTTGTTGGTAATTAGCAGAAAATAATAGATGAGGAAGGTGAGGTTTATTCGCGACTATTGAAGTAGTAACGAATAAACCCAATGCGGATACTTATGACTGTCTTTGTCGCACAATTTCAAACAAGCAAACACCGGTTGCAACCGAAACATTCAAACTGGTGACAGTACCAGCCATTGGCAATTTAATCAGCTCATCACAATGCTCACGGGTTAATCGTCGCATGCCCTTACCTTCAGCGCCCATCACAAGGGCTGTAGGCCCTGTAAACTTGCACTCGTAGAGACTTTGTTTGGCTTCTCCAGCAGTACCGACTATCCACACCCCAGCTTTTTGCAGCTCCCTTAAGGTTCTTGCTAGGTTTGTGACTTGTACCAGCGGAATCACATCTGCAGCACCACTTGCTACTTTACGAACGGTTGGAGTTAAAGCCGCAGACTTATCTTTAGGTACCACTAAAGCATGAACACCTGCCGCTTCGGCAGTACGTAAACAAGCACCTAAATTGTGGGGATCGGTAACGCCATCAAGAATAAGTAAAAAAGGTTTATCATTCTGTTCAACAATCGACATCAAGTCGTTTTCACTATATTGCTTACCAGGCTTAGCCCGTGCAACAACACCTTGATGTTGCTCACCATTAACTTTGTCGTCTAAGGCTTTACGTTGGCAAAACTGCACAGCAATGCCGAATCGACGAGCTTGATTGATGATGTTAAACAGACGAGCATCTTCACGTCCTTTGAGTACATACAACTCAATGAGCCTTTCAGGTTCCCGCTGAATAACTGCTTCTAATGCGTGGATCCCATATAACCACTCTTGCTGAGCCATGCCTACTTATTCCTCTTTGCTGTACGACGTTTGGACCTTGGTGCCTTTGTCGATGATTTATCTGCGCTTTTACCTCTCGGTTTGCCAGCGCCTTTTTTAGGAGCGCCCTTTGCAGAAGCGCCCTCTGTCGTCGATTTATTAGCTTGCCCTGTTGGGTTTGCTTTATCTGTCGATTTTTTTGATTTTTTTGCAGCGTTTTTCCTAGCTCCACGGCCTTTGGGTTCATCTAGAATGAAATCAATTTTCCGTTCGTCCAAATTAACTGCTGCCACTTTGACTTTCAGAGGATCACCCAAACGATAACGTTTGCCCATGGCTTCGCCAACCAAGCTTTGTTGCACCTCATCAAAATGATAATAGTCATTTTCTAATGATGAGATATGCACCAAGCCATCGATGTGGAACTCACTAAGTCGTACAAAAAAGCCAAAGCCAGTGACGGATGCAATCACCCCTTCAAAGACATCACCTACATGATCCAACATGAATTCACATTTTAGCCAATCTGCAACATCGCGGGTTGCATCATCGGCGCGTCGCTCGGTCATCGAACATTGTTCGCCCAGGGCTTCCACTTCTTCTTCACTATATGACTTGCCACCGGTTTTACTTTTACGACTAGCTTGTTTGTCCAATACCGCTTTAATGGCTCGATGAACCACTAAATCTGGATAGCGCCGAATGGGTGAAGTGAAGTGAGCATATGCTTCTAACGCTAAACCAAAATGACCTATGTTGTTACAGTCATATACGGCTTGTTTCATTGAGCGCAATAACATGGTTTGGATTAATTCTTGATCTGGGCGGCCTTGTATCTTGCCAACTAAATTGGTGAAATCCTCAGGTTTTGCTTCTTTGCCGATGCGATGCTCAATCCCTACCTCTTTTAAATACGAGGTGAAAGAGGTTAAACGGTCTTCATTGGGTTCATCGTGAATACGGTACAATGCCGGCGCTTTATTCTTCTCTAAAAATTGCGCTGCTGATACATTCGCCAAAATCATACATTCTTCAATTAGCTTATGGGCATCGTTACGCACAACTGGAACAATGTGGTCGATTTTGCGTTGGGCATTGAATACAAATTTACTTTCTTGGGTTTCGAATTCTATCGCCCCGCGTTTATTACGGGCTTTTTTCAGTACACGATACATATCGTGCAAATTACGCAAATGCGGTACATGTTCGGCGTAGCGTTTATGTAATTCTGGATTACCGTCTAAGATCTCTCCCACTTTGGTGTAGGTAAGACGTGCCTTAGAATTCATTACCGCTTCATAAAATTGATAATCTTGTAGCGTTCCTTGGGCACTGATAGTCATTTCACACACCATACACAAGCGGTCGACTTCAGGATTTAAGGAACATAGGCCGTTACTCAAAACTTCTGGCAACATAGGTACAACTTGTTCTGGAAAATACACAGAATTACCACGTTGTTGAGCTTCATCATCTAAAGCCGTACCCGTTTTCACGTAATAACTGACATCAGCAATAGCAACCCACAGTTGCCAACCTCCCCCATCTAGGGGCTCACAGAATACGGCATCATCAAAGTCACGAGCATCTTCACCATCAATAGTTACCAGAGGTAATTGACGTAAGTCCATGCGGTTTTGTTTGGCTTCTTCAGGCACTTGCTCTTTTAAGTTAGCCACTTGTTTAGCCACAGCTTTGGGCCAGTCATGGGGGATATCAAAAGTACGCAATGCCATTTCGATTTCCATCCCAGGCGCCATATGCTCTCCAAGGACTTCCAAAATCTTACCGATGGGATTTACCCGCTTACGAGGACGCTGTACCACTTCAACCACTACTACATTACCCTGGCGAGCGCCATTTACATGCTCTGCTGGGATCATAATTTCATGATTAATACGGCTATCATCGGGAATTACCATGCTGACGCCATGTTCAACAAAGTAACGTCCAACAATCGGCTCTGTGCGCGGTTCGATAATTCGCGCGATTCTAGCTTCTCTGCGGCCACGGTTATCAGTGCCACTTTCTTTAACTAACACCACATCATCATGGAGTAGCGCTTGCATTTGAGCTTGATGGATAAATAAGTCTTTTTCGCCATCATCCCGTTTGAGGAATCCAAAACCATCTCGATGACCGATAACACGGCCTTTAATTAATTCCATCTTATCTGCCACGCCATACTTTTTCTGGCGGTTGAAGACAATTTGGCCTTCTCGTTCCATGGCTCTTAGGCGTCGCTGGACACCTATTCGGCTATCTTCGTCTGAGGCTTTAACTAATTGGCAAATTTCTAAAAAAGTTAGGGGTGTTTTTTGTTCTACCATCACCTGTAGCAAATATTCTCTGCTTGCTACAGGGTTTTCGTATTTGTCTTTTTCGCGAAGGAAGTGAGGATCGTTCTTTTCTAAATTTTGTTTATTTTTTATATTCATATTCGCATTATAAACATTGATTGTTACTAAACTATGTTTTTTTGAAATTTTGGCCAATTTTTATTCAAAAAAGCCAAAAACCTCTACAAATATGGCGTCAGAGAAAAAGTTTAAATGAACTGATACGCATCACCATAGAGATTTTCCAACAATAAACCTTGTTTTTGGAAATCATCTCGAGCCACACCTGCCATTTCAAATCGACCTGCAACATACACTTGATATGGTTCTAAGCTGACAAAATCCGCCAATATCGCTTGGTGTACCCACCCCGATTTACCTTGCCAATGCTCATCAGGGGCATCGACTACTGGAATAAATCGAAAGTGTTTATGCTGTTTTTCTAATTCAACGAGCGCTTCATACTCATACATATCTGCTAACGTTTGGGTACCCCAGTATAAAAAGATAGGTTGTGTATTAGCAATTTTTAATCGTTGTTGGAGAATAGAATAGGTATAAGAAAACCCAGTTCCACCAGCTAGTAAAATAGTAGGTTTAATATCTGTGTCTCTGAAATATGCTTCACCATGACCACCAGCGATGTCAATTTCACCCTGAGTCTTCATTTTTTCTAATACTTGTCCAGCATAGTCATTTCCAGCACCGGCACCAATATGAAGCTCTATTTTATTACTCTCACCAGGGGCATTGGCAATGGAGAATGGGCGGGAGTCGTTTTCGCCCATGATAACTTTTACGTATTGCCCAGCTTTGAATGACATTGGACTGGAGGCCGTCAATTTTACTCGACTAACAACATCAGTTAAGGGCTCGATTGATTCTACTTTACAACTTATTGATGACATAAAACGCTAGCTTCTCTTAATTATTCAGTTTTCGGTGATAGCCCTAAGCTATCCCAAATTTCGTCTACATAGGATTTCACTGAGGCATCCATTTCGATGGGCTCGCCCCACTCTCGATCAGTTTCACCAGGCATTTTGTTGGTGGCGTCCATTCCCATTTTAGACCCCAGTCCAGAGACAGGGGATGCAAAATCTAGATAATCAATGGGAGTACTCTCGATTAATGTTGTATCTCTTGAGGGATCCATTCGTGTAGTAATTGCCCAAATGACATCATTCCAATCTCTGGCATTCACATCGTCATCACAGACAATCACAAACTTAGTGTACATGAACTGACGTAAGAATGACCACACTCCCATCATTACTCTTTTAGCATGACCGGGGTACTGCTTTTTCATGGTAACTATTGCTAAACGATAACTACAACCCTCTGGCGGTAGGTAAAAATCTACAATTTCGGGAAATTGCTTTTGTAAAATAGGTACAAAAACTTCGTTTAAGGCAACCCCTAAAATAGCTGGCTCATCCGGTGGTCTGCCAGTATAGGTTGAATGGTATATGGGATCTTTGCGATGAGTAATATGGGTAATGGTAAAAACAGGAAACTCATCTACTTCATTATAATAGCCGGTATGGTCGCCGTAAGGTCCTTCAGGTGCGGTTTCACCGGGCGCAATATAACCTTCCAACACAATTTCAGCATTAGCGGGAACCTGAAGATCGTTACTAATGGATTTGACCACTTCGGTTTTATCACCGCGCAGCAGACCCGCAAAGGCATATTCTGACAAGCTATCAGGAACCGGGGTTACTGCTCCAAGAATGGTAGCAGGGTCGGCGCCTAAGGCTACTGAAACTGGGTAGTTTTCACCTGGGTTTTGCTGACAGAACTCTCTAAAGTCGAGGGCACCGCCGCGATGGGACAACCACCGCATAATGACTTTATTTTTAGCGATCACCTGTTGTCGATAAATACCTAAGTTCTGGCGTTTTTTATTTGGACCTCGAGTAACGGTTAAACCCCAAGTAATTAATGGCGCAACATCACCAGGCCAACAACGTTGAATAGGAAGCGTCGACAAATCGACATCATCGCCGCTTATGACAACTTGCTGACAAAGGGCTTTACGCACTTCTTTGGTAGGCATATTCAGCACTTGCTTAAATACCGGTAACTTTTCCCACAGGTCTCTTAACCCTTTAGGTGGCTCTGGCTCTTTTAGATAAGCGAGTAACTTTCCTACTTCGCGAAGGGCGCTAACACTCTCCTGCCCCATGCCTAATGCGACACGTTCAGGTGTACCAAAAAGGTTCGCCAACACCGGAATATTATGCCCTTTAGGGTTTTCAAATAATATCGCCGGACCACCGGCACGCAATGTCCGATCGGCGATCTCGGTCATTTCCAAGTCAGGATCAACCTCTAGCGAAATCCGCTTTAGCTCCCCGCGACTTTCTAACTGCGCAATAAAATCTCGTAAGTCTTTGTATTTCATGTTGAACCGCTATCTCTTCAGTACCAATTAGTATAAACCCGCTGAGAACTTTATACGAGAGATGTGAGAATTTAGTTGTAAAAATAAATTGTTAAAATTTTGTAATTTTTTGAATTCAAGGATAATCTAAACACAGGTGATCCGTGATTGAACAAAAGCTATGCAAACAAGATTAAAATGCTGCCTATTGATCATTTTCGTGTTTTTGAGTTTTCACACCTCCGCTGCGTGTGAAACGGCTGAGTTTCGACAATTTGATTTCTGGCTGGGGACCTGGGACGTCTATACCCCGAAAAACAAAATTGTTGGTTTAAATAAAATCACCTCACAACTAAATGGATGCAGTTTAAAAGAAGAATATCAAACACCTTCGGGTTACCGAGGGCAAAGCATCAATATGTACGACTCCCAAAGTCAGAAATGGCATCAAACCTGGGTAGATAATAACGGTTTACTGTTGCTTCTCAACGGTAAATTTGACGGTCAGTCAATGGTACTTGAGGGTCAAGGCCTATCAGCAAAAGGAGTAAAAGTTATGCACAGAATTACTTGGACACCTACTACAGATAAAGCACAACAGAGCGTGCGTCAGCATTGGCAGTCCAGCCAAGATAATGGTGAGACATGGACCACCTTGTTTGATGGAAAATATGTAAGACGAAAATCATAGTCAATTTAAACTAGTTAACTTAAAAGAAGAGTAAATTATGCCTTTCAATAACGAACTTACCGAAGAACTAAACCTCATTTTAAAATTCCCTAATAAAAGCCTCATGCAAGGATTAAAGATCCATCACGATGCTGAACAATCCATGGTCGATGCAGCAAAACGGTTATTTGATAAAGGCGTGGTTAGCCAGCCAGATGGTGGCTACTTAACTGATTTGGGGCATGATTTGGCAGAACATGCACAAGTCATTCAGTCAGCTTTAACCTCCAGATAAAATTTATAGCAACAACACTGGCAACAGTTGTATGACTGTAGTCAGTGTTACTTCACCGCGTTTTATGCTCACACTTCCGATGACAGTTGGTAAATAAGGTTTTATATTTAGTATTTTCTAAAAATGTCGATACAATCATCATAGCTGGTTATTTTTTGACTCAACGGAAAGTTTGATATGCGCCTTTATAAGTTTACTCCATTTATTTCACTTTTGACCTTACTGTCATTTAATTTGCACAGTGCTGAGCCAATCAAAGCCGTTGAGTTATATAGTCAAGATGAATTGATTGGATTGATAAATCGCAATGAACATCTTGACCGTGTGGTACTTGATAGATGTCAACTTGTGCAAGATATTGAAGCGCGCGCAGAAACCTTAAAAATCCCCTCTTTTCAATTCTTGTGGGGAGATATGTTAGCCTGGGGAGTCTGTGTTGATGCTGAGCCAACACGAGGCATCAGTTATATGCAAGAAGCTGCCGATCAGGGTTTAGCTGCTGCGTTAGAACAATTAGGCAGATACTACTCCATGGGCAGATTGGTACAAGAAGATAAGCAACGTGCAGTTGTTTACTTAAGAGAAGCTGCAGCCCTAGGTAACTTAAACGCGCAAATACAGCTTGCCGATTTATTTATCGATGGCTACGGCAGTCCCTATGATTATGAAGATGTTTACCACTGGTTATACAACGCCGTGACCAATGACAAAAAGATCCACTCAAAAATTGCAAACTCCATGCAAGACTTAGAGAAGCTGATGCATCCCAAGGCTGTTAGAAAAGCAAAACGCCCGCTAGATAGTTAGTTTGACGATGGCGGCTTAGGCTGGCTGAAAGTTTCGAATTGATCGGGCAGGAACTTCGCAAGTTGACCCGACAAATCCACATAGGTTTTCAATGCTGCCGGTAAAGACGCGTAAATTTTAGGTAGGTTTTCCAGTAGTTTACGATTATTCACTCGTTTGGCTTGTTCTAACGCCATGGGTATATTAGCAAATGAACTAAACATCAATAAACAATGCTTTAGATCACGTTGAAAGTCGTTTAACTTTTCTGGTTGCTGTTCTTCAACTTGCTGCCAACATCCTTGCCACACTGGCTCTAAATGTTTATGCCCAGTTAATACACCTTGCAGCCATTGGCTCACCGCAATATTTTCATTCAAGTCATCGGGTAAAGGCAGTCCTTTATCTGGGTAATCAATATGATTCTCTCGCATGTTCGCTAATTCATGTTGCAATGAGCCCATAAGCACTTCAGCAATATGATCTATTTCTGATTGGGAAATTTCTGCACCACCTTGCTTGAACGCCCAACTAAGCCAAACATCTGGCATGGGTATTTCTGGAGCAGCACAAACAGCAAAGACTAAACCCGTCACATAATCTGGGGTATGCAATAGCTTGGGATACTGCATACAAATTTTTTCAAGTTGTTGTAAAGCTTCAGGTTTTTCGAACGGCAATACTAATTCCTATTAATACTAAAGATAATAACTTCGATCAATATTGAAGTTTACTGAAAAAATCATTGACAAAAAAGCCATTACCAACGTTATAATATATCAATTGATACAATATAACATTGCTTTAACATGTATACTCAACAAGGGGATCGTCTTGCTTTCGCACCATTATTCTAAACTTGCCAGTGCTACTATAATCGCTTTGGGTTTTTCATCTATTGTAAACGCTCAAACCAAACCGATTCAGAAAGACGAGCAGGAAATCGAAAAATTAGTTATTACTTCAAATCCACTCAACCCCACAATTCTTGAGTCCACCACTCCAGTTTCAATTATTGCAGGTGAAAACTTAGAATCGAGAATTGCACCTACTTTAGGCGAAACCTTAAAAAACGTACCAGGTGTACATAGTACCTATTTTGGTCCGGTTTCAAGTAGTCCTATTATTAGAGGCCTCGACGGTCCTAGAGTCAAGATCTTGCAAAATAGCTTAGATGCGTCAGATGCTTCCAGAGTTGGACCAGATCACACAGTTTCAACAGAGTCAGCCAATGCAACTCAAATAGAAGTTCTACGAGGACCTGCAACTTTATTATACGGTAGTGGAGCCATCGGTGGTGTTGTCAATATAGTTGATAATCGTTTGCCGGTGCAAAAACGCGATGAAATTGAAGGCAAAGTGAGTTACTTACATGACTCAGTTTCCAGTGAAGATTTATTTAATCTAAATGTAGATGGCGGAAATGACACTGTTATGTGGCATTTTGACGCTTTTGATAGAGAAACTGAAAACTATTCGATTCCAGGTTCCGCAGAGATTGACGGTACAGAAGACAGTGGAAAACTAGACAACTCATTTATTGATTCAAACGGCTTTACCGCAGGTCTAGGCTGGGCATCAGACAACGCTAACGTAGCGTTTTCGTTCGGTCAATTAGAGAGCGAATATGGTATTCCGGGTCATTCTCATGAACACGAAGAAGATGAACACGATGAGGATGAGCATGAAGAGGAAGTCTTCGCAAAATTAGATCAAGACCGTTATCAATTTTTAGTTGATTTCCACGATTTGGACGGTTTTTTCAACGAAATTAAGTTCCGCAGCGCTTACACAGATTATAGTCACAGTGAAATTGAAGACGGTGCTGTTGGCACAACCTTCAGCAATGAATCTGTTGAATCTCGTTTATGGGGTAAACATCGCAGTATTAATGGCTGGGAAGGTGTTATAGGTTTTAATTACGCAAACAGTGACTTTTCTGCTTTAGGAGAAGAGGCCTTTACACCAGCGTCTGAAAGTGATTCTTTTGCTCTGTTTGTACTTGAAGAAAAACACGTAGATGATCTATTGTTTCAAATGGGCTTCCGCTATGAAAAAAGCGATATCTCCGTGGATAATAGCTTTTTCGAATCTTTAGCAGACGAACACGAAGAAGAGCATGGAGAAGATGATCATGACGAAGAAATTTTCTTTGATGATGAAAGCTATTCAGCTCTAAGTTTGTCAGCAGGGGTAGTTTGGAGTATTCAAGACAACGCAACGCTGTCATTTAATTATGCCCGCTCTGAAAGAGCACCTTCTGCCGCTGAAATCTATTCAAACGGCTTGCATATAGCCACAGGCACATACGAACTTGGCGCTGGTTTTGATATTGAACTCGATGACGAAGAAGGTGAATATCACATCGTTCAAAATCAACAAGCGGTTGAAAAAGAAGTATCAAACAACCTGGATCTTACCTATCACCTTTCAGGTAAAAACGTGGAAGCGACTTTTAGTATTTTCTACAACCAAATCGATAACTATCTATTCCAGCAAAACACCGGTTTTGCTTATGAAGATGGTCATATCCATAGTGAAGAGGAAGGTGAGGAAGAGCTGGGAGAAGAGCTGGGAGAAGAGCACGATCACGAAGAAGAAGAGTTAGCAATCTACCTATTCCGTCAACAAGACGCAGATATATACGGCTTTGAAGCTGAAGTGGACTGGCATTTATCTGAACAAATTCGTTTAGAAACCTTCGCTGATATAACCAAAGCTGAACTAACTAGTGGTGAAAGCCTACCTCGTATTCCACCTGCAAGAATTGGTTTCGGTTTACACTTTGATAGTGATTATTGGCATGCTGAAGTAGGCGCGACCTATAACGCTAAACAAACAGATATTGCTGATTATGAAACAGAAACAGCTGGTTATACGTTAGTTAATGCCGCTTTCAACTATTACACCGATGTAGCTGACAATGAATTGGTACTGTTTGTTAGAGGCAATAACTTACTTGATAAAGAAGCGCGAGTTCATGCTTCGTTTATCAAAGATGTGGCACCTTTACCTGGTCGCTCTGTTGTCTTAGGAGCAAGGTTAAACTTCTAACTATATGACTTTGTCCCTAAGCCTTTAAATAGGCAACCCTATATCACTGCTGTGGTATAGGGTTCTGGGACAGGTTCTTTTTTATCAACATCATATCTCCCCGCGACGAGCATATTTTTCTGCTTCAAAAAATACACAACTCCTGCCTAATACATTTAATAATTTCCATATAAGTCAACAGCGTAGAAGTACTTTATAACGTCCTTAAGACAGTGCGTAAGTGACAACGATCCCTGGCTAAGTTAAGCTAAATGTTATTAATTGGCCCAGACTAATTCACATATAAGAGTGAATCTAGAAAGGGTTTTAATCAACTTGGTATATTTATGAGAAAATTCGGTCCTGCGCTTTTAGTTACCGCAGCATTTATCGGTCCTGGCACTGTGACAACGGCTACCTTAGCAGGAGGTAATTTTGGTTTTACCTTGTTATGGGCGCTGGTATTTTCCGTTATCGCTACCTTTGTTTTGCAAGAGATGGCATCTCGTTTGGGGTTAGTAACGGGTAACGGCTTGGCTGAAGCAATTAGTCAGCAATTTACGGGAATTAAAAGGGCACTGGCTATATTATTAGTGGTCAGTGCTATCGGTGTTGGCAACGCCGCATACCAAGGTGGTAATTTAACTGGCGCAGCAATGGGGTTAGCAGGTTTTTCTGGCGGAGAATTAACTCACTGGGTATGGTTATTAGCCGCTATCGCTACTGGCTTATTACTTACTGGACAGTATAAATGGGTTGAAAAATCCCTTATCGCTCTGGTTTTAACTATGTCTACCGTGTTTATCGCCACTATGGTTTTAGCTGGACCTAGTTTACTGGATGTCATTCAAGGTGCTTTGACCTTTGATTTACCTGACGGCAGCAGTTTAATGATAATGGCCTTAATAGGTACAACGGTTGTGCCTTACAACTTGTTCTTACATGCCAGTATTGTCGCGAAGAATGCACCAAATGATGACAATCTTGATACTGCGTTAAAAAACAATCGCATCGACAGTAGTTTGTCGATTGGCTTAGGCGGTTTGATTACATTATCTATATTGTCCTGCGCGGCAAGTACTTTTTTCGTTACCCAAACCCAAGTGGACGCTGCCAATATTGGCCAGCAACTGGCCCCCCTATTAGGCGAATATGCGAATATATTCTTTGCTATTGGTCTATTCGCTGCCGGGCTAACAAGTGCAATTACAGCCCCTCTTGCTGCGGCTTATGCTGTGACTGGCGCATTAGGTTGGAAAACAGAATTGACCGATGTTCGTTTTAAATGTGTGTGGATTTCGGTAATGCTTGTGGGGGTAATTTTTGCCAGTAGTGGCATTAAACCCTTAGCCGCTATTTTATTTGCACAAGCAACAAACGGTTTATTGTTACCCATTATCGCTATTTTCTTGATCTGGACATTAAATAACAAAACCCTCATGGGTCGCCATAAGAATGGGCTTTTAGCTAATTTAATAGGGGGAATAATTGTCGCATTCGTATCGATTTTGGGGCTGTATAAAGTAGTGAGTGCATTTATTTAACTCATTACAGCCCCGCAACCGTTGAACTAGGCGTTTAGTCGCTTGAACGCTTCTTCAAGCATACTTTTAGGGCAACCAAAATTAATTCTAACAAATTGTTTATTACCAAAATCAACGCCTGGTGATGGCCCTACCCCTTTACTTTCGAAGTAAGATTGCGGGTCATCTAGCCCTAAACCACTAGCGTCTATCCATGCTAAAAAGGTTGCCTCAACGTGCAATAACTTAAGGCCTTCCATTTGCTCTACTTGCTGCTCAATATAGGCTAAATTGCCACGTAAATAATCGAGTAGGTCCGCGTGCCATTGGTCACATAAAGTAAAAGCTGCCTCAGTAGCTACTAGTCCCATCACATTCGCCCAAGGGATAAAGCCCTGTGAACCGGCCACAAATGCAGCACGTAACTTGCTGTCAGGAATAATCGCAAACGAGGTCCCTAAGCCAGCAACGTTAAAGGTTTTACTCGCCGCCATTAAGGTAACGGAATTGTGCTCAAGGCCCTCGAAGTTACCTGCAGGTAGGTGTTTTTTGGTTTCATCGAGAACGAGGTCACAATGAATTTCATCTGAACATAAGGTGACATTATGTTTACTGCAAATTTGCGCAATTTTTGTCAATTCTGCTTCAGTTAATACTGAACCGACTGGATTCATAGGGTTGCAAAGAATAAATAACTTGCACTTAGGATCACTTGCCTGCTCTTCTAATTGGGCAAAATCTAAGGTCCATCGACCGTCAACTTCAACAGTATCAATTTCAATTCTATTAAGACCGCTTATACCCGGAGCTGCTCGTAACGGTGGATAGTTGGGCGTTTGAATCATTACCGAATCACCCACTTCACAATAAGCTTTGCACGCTACGTTAAAAGCAGGGACCACACCTGGCGTCCACACAATCCAAGATGGATCGATTTGCCAATCGTGTTTGTCGTTTAACCAGCGAACCACGGCCTGGTTTGCAGGGGTGTATTGTGCCGGCAAAGTATAACCAAATAAACCATGTTCCACACGTTCAGCCAGAGCGGATTGTATTGCTTTTGGGCTAGCAAATTCAGTATCTGCAACCCACATTGGAATAATATCTTTGCCTTTGTACTTTTCCCATTTAAATGCATGTGTAGCGGATCTGTCGATGACATCATCAAACTGCATGGTTGTTCCTTTAACAAGTTTAATTAATAAAGACGGTGTAGAGAGTGTGAAGAATAGACTTAGCTATTTCAATAGTTTGGCTACTCTATCGGTTAAATCGTGGTTTTTGAAGGGTTTAGCAATAAATTCTGAAGCACCTGCTTTTTTAGCTGACATTACCAGATCTCTAGTCGCTGTACCAGTGACCATCAAAAAAGGCAGATCAGGCCGTTTAGAGCGGACTGTCTTCAACATGGTGATACCATCGTATTCAGGCATTTGCCAATCACAAATAACCAGATCGATTTTATTCATGTCATTTTTATCAATATAGCTTACAGCATCAGTGGCATTATTTAAGGCAATGACTTCGCCTTCAACAAATTCTTCTAAAATAAGCTGTATTAATTCTAAGGTAATTTGATCATCATCAATTACAAGTATTCTGTGCATCAACCTAACCTAACAGCATAAAAACATTCAGTGCGTAATATACTCTGATTGACAAAATTTTTATATTGTAAAAAAGTCTAATACTACAACTTTCGTTATCTCTAAATCGTGTGCGCCATGACTTAGGCATTAATTCTCCCGCAAAGCGTCTTTATGTTGATTCAGATCAACATCAATTTACAACATAAAGCTAAGATAAATGCATAGAATTTAGGAGATAAAAAAATGAAACAAAATGTTGGCATATTAGATACTGCAATTCGTTCAGTCTTAGCACTTGCACTTTTAGCGGTTGCCGTTGAAGGTTTGTTTGGCCCCACAATTAGTATTGTTCTCGGAGTAATGGGGGCGGCATTGTTTTACACCAGCAGTTTTGGTTTTTGCCTAATTTATAAGTTGTTGGGAATTGATACATACCCTGATTTCAAAGACGATTCTTATCACCCACAATAGTCAAAACAGCCCTAATTGATTGCTGGTAATGTCTTCAAACGAAACATTTATGAAGGGTAAAATCCCTTCAGCGATGGGTCTGATTTGCTTATCAATATAGTGCTCATAGTCTAAGGGCGAACTGATGTAATCCACAGGTTGTGGACCATCTAGGGTAATCACGTAACTTATCCAGCCTTTATTTTGATAGCGTAGTGGTTTATTAAGCTGCTTGTTGTGTTCATCGGCAATGCGGGCAGCTTTAACGTGTGGCGGTACATTTTTAGTATATTGAACCAATGGTTGACGTAGACGCTTTCGGTATACTAATTGTTCATCACATTCGCCAGACCTTATACTACTTATAATATCCAGCAAGTAAGCACTCACATCTTGATTGGCAAACACCATTTTGTAAAGCGTAGGTTGAAACCCTTTTGCGAGCTTCGTCCAATCAGAACGAACCGTTTCTAAGCCTTTAAATATTAACTCTGGTGGTTTGTTGGAACGATATTTTAAACCCGCATAGCGTTTCTTACTGCCCGTTTCAGCTCCACGAATGGTGGGCATCAAAAAGGTTGAAAACAAGGTTTCGAACTCTATTTCTAGATGGCAGGGTAAATCAAGTTCATCTTGAATTTTGTGTTGCCACATTTGGTTAATTTCTTGTTCCAGAGCTTTGCCAATTTCCAGCGCTTGTTCTGTTTGCTTAATATTCTCTAGCCACACAAAAGTCGAGTCGGTATCGCCATAAATAACTTTGTAGCCTTTATCTTCTATCCAGGCAGCGGTAGTTTGCATTATTTCATGACCGCGCATTGTTATCGAGCTAGCTAAGCGAGTGTCATAAAATGGACAGCCACCAGATCCTAAAACAC
This sequence comes from Aliiglaciecola sp., assembly GCF_039982535.1. NCBI lineage: Bacteria > Pseudomonadati > Pseudomonadota > Gammaproteobacteria > Alteromonadales > Alteromonadaceae > Aliiglaciecola > Aliiglaciecola sp. The sequence continues at coordinate 520,277 of NZ_JBDWYG010000038.1, read as the reverse complement.
CGTAAAATGAATTCATTATAATTTTAATGGCTTGGGAACGAGCAGAATCTTTTTGGCGTTTAGCCTCATCTCGTTGTTGCCATAAGCTGGTGATAATATCGGGCAAAAAGTGCTTTTCTCTGGCAAACATTCCACCTCGAAACCCTGGTATGGCGTTGTCAGGCTCTAATAACCCCTCCACAAGTCCTAGGGGATCAATTTTAAAGGTACGGATAATTGAGGGATAAAGACTCTTAAAATCAAGTACCAATACATTCTTGTATAAGCCTGGGAGTGAATCCATCACATAACCACCGGGACTTGCTAACCCGCCATTTGCCGGACGGTTGGGAGATACATAGCCAGCTCGATGAAGTTTTGGTAAATAAAGATTAATGAATGCAGCAACAGAACCACCAATTTTATCCAGTTCTAGTCCCGTCAATTGACTGCGTAACACCAAATAGCTCACTAAATTAGTGTGTGCAAAGACTTTCTCAACTAGCACACAATCTTGCAGATTATATTTTGCGAGCTTTATTTTATTGTGATGGAAGTCGTGGGTAATAGCCGCAACACGATTGTCTACATCAGTGGTATCTTTACCTTCACCTAAGAGTGCTTGGGCGACACTCTCCAAACTAAAGCTTTCAAAATGGTAAGTCGCGGTTTTTAGACTATCAATTCCATCAATTACGACTCTACCGGCGATGTTCATGAAGGCTAAATTACTATCATTACGTGACTCACGCCAATAGACATCAGTACCATCCCGACCAAGGCGCAACCTTACATTTAATTTGCTAGCTCTTTGGGTCAGCACTTTGAAGTCAAAATTAATAATATTCCAACCAATAATTAAATCCGGGTCGAAATCGCTAATGGCGATATTTAACTGCTCAATCAGTTGTTTTTCATCTGCTACCCAAGTTATCCAATCTTGCGTACCTTCAGGTTCACCGATCATAATCACGTTTTGAAAGTCACCGCTAGAAAGCCCGATAGAGTAAAGTTCCCCCTCCATACTGCATTCAATATCTAGTGATAACACTTTTAATGTAGGAATATAATCAGCTGGTTTAAGGCGCGCATTTTTTAAGGAAAGATAACCACTTTTAGTCGTTAATTGGTTGTTTTGCATGTCGCCGGTAAAAAAGGCCCCAGCACAAATAAACCTTTCCATCATATACCTATCTGAAGCTCGTATATCATTTTCAAAAGACGGTATCTGAGCAACATTCAGCACATCTCTGGCACGATAAAAAGAAGCTGTTGTTGAGAAATAAACAGCATTAACAGGCACTTGTTCAAAGGTTTTTAGCTCAACCGGTTTAAACTGAGCATTCAGACCTGCTTGGTTTATTAGTTTCTTAGCCGTAGATACATCTTGATTTGCTAAAAACATCACCGGCTTTTGTTGCTCAGTGATTAGTTTTACCGGCCCTTGCTCGGTACTCAACCAAAACTCGATATATGAATATCCACTTCGCTCAATCACTTTGCGGGTGAGAATAAACCCTTGCTGTGGGACTTGTTGCAAAAGTGGAAAGGCTCCCAAGGAATGATCTGAAAGGTCAAATTGTACAGCCTAGGCGCATTCCAATCCAGACTAAAGATTTTTACCTAATTGGTATTTTGGGAAAGTTTATAAAGCAGACAATTAACGTTATAGAGCCAGTTGCATTGAAGAAGGATTTTGACTATCGAAGATCACTATCTGATCTCGACCACTGCCTTTCGCCTGATAAAGCGCACTATCACATTGCAACATCAAATTTTCTAATGTCATTCCCGCAACATACTCAGTTAAGCCAATGGAGATAGATAGTGTAAGGCCATTCAAGTCAAACGATATGGGTAACTTTTTAACGTTATGTGACAGTAGCTTTAGGGTCTGTTCGGCATCATGTAGTGACGTGTGTGGGAAAACGATAACAAACTCCTCACCGCCAATTCGCCCCATCACATCCGTCTGACGAAAAGTATCTTGGCATAATTCCCCAAATTTAGTTAACACCTCATCACCTGAAGCATGACCAAAGGTATCATTTATTTTTTTGAATAAATCGATATCAATAATGGCAACTGACAACTGAAATTTATGGCGATGGGCTAAATCAATCTGCTTTTGCAGTAATTCCAGAGCATTTCGACGGTTGGCCAGTCCAGTTAAACCATCAACATTTGCTAGCTCTTCTAATTTGGTTCGATTTTGTATCGTGCGATAAACCATCACAATTAACAATCCGCAAATAATTAACGTGGCTCCAAACAACATGAGTAGCTGTAAGTTTTTAGTTTCTACATCGTTAATACTGATTTGTTGTGATGCGTTTTTTTGCTCCAACAGTTTATTTTCTCGATCTTTAATTTCAATTTCGTATTTGGAGCGCAAACTATGCAATTGTTGCGTACTTTGTTGGCTTAAAATACGCTGTTTTAAAAAAACTGTTGAATCTAGCAGTTCGAATGCCTGACGATGTTTACCCTCTAACGCTAATAATTTTGCATTCATTTCTTCAAGTGAAATATTTTGCAGTGGCATTTGTTCTGGGTCGACATTAGCTTGAGCAGCAGCTAAATATTGCTTGCCAAGTTCAATATTCTTTTCTGCAATAGCCACGCGTAGTAACGACAAATTAGTATCGAGAAGCATATATACATTCTGGCTTTTTTGAAAAATACTAGAAGCTTGTTGTAACTTTGCTCTGGCCTCTATAAATCTTTTTTCTAATAACAATATCCCAGCTAATTCCTTCAAAGCATAAGCAACACCTTGCTCATCCCCTACTTGCTCAGCTAAATCTTGGGATTGTTGGAGTTGCGTACGTCCAATTTCGATATTTCCAATGTTTTTATGTGCCCTTCCTAAACCGTATAACGCAATACTCAACTCTAAATAGTTTTGATTTTGCTCATGAAAGTGCACAGCCTCCTGAAAAAACGGAATGGCAAGGGCATCTTCCCTTCTATATTCATAAACCAAAGCCAATACACCAGCAACATCGCCTTGACTATGTAGCTCAGTTTGAGGAGCCAACTCATACGCCAATTGCAGATCACTCAAGGCACTTTGGTAATCCAACATAGAATTGGAAATTATTCCTCTGACATATAAAGCGCTAACTCGTAAATTGATATCCTTGTTTAGCTCCGCCCAAACTAACGCGGCGTTACTGGCTGCTAACCCTTCTTTAGGTTTTCCTGAGAGGTCCAATGCGCGCGCTTCGTTGAGCTTAGTCATATGAAATAACCAAGGTTGTGTACTTGGGTCAATGAAAGTCAGAGCAGTTTGAGCATGCTGCAAAGCTTCTTTAGGGTAAGTAAGAGAATAGTAAATTATACTTAATACAGAATGATATTGGCCATGCTGTAGATAGTTTTGCTCTTGAGTTGGAGTTTGTTTAAGTAACTTTTGCAACACCTCTGTAGGGGCTTTTGCGGTTTGAAGTATCAACTCTTTGTAAGGCGATTGCCACATAGAAATAGGCTCAGCTTGTGCTTTGAAACTGCTAAAGAAAGTTGTCAGCAAAATAGAGAACAAGGCAACTTGAAGCCATCTAAAATGGTACAAATGTGTTCCTTAAATAAAGCTAGATAAAAAACAGGGTTTTCATTGTAGAACAATTTTTGTGCAAAATATTATATTATTTTTTATCTAACCCACATTTATTGACCGTTAAACATACTTTAAATGTGTTTATTTAGACGGGATCATGACACTGTTAGTTTCTACTTTGTCTTCAGATATTTGCAATATAAACAGCTCACCGTACTCACTTTCATCAATTTTTTTCGAAGCTCCACCCAATAGTGAAACTAATGAGGGAGTGGTATTACTGTGACCGACAATAAGTACATTACGTTGAAGTGATTGAATAGTTTCTGCAAAAGTGGCTAATTGTTTAGGTGAGTAGAATTGTATTTCTAACCCAGAAGCCTGTGCGAAAGGCTGTGCGGTTTGTTTAGTTCGGTGATATTTAGTTGAGTAAATATGTTGAATATTTTTCGACAGTAAATAATCAGCAAGCGCATTGGCACGGACTTGACCTTGTTGGGTTAGTCCCGGATCAGTACCACCTGATAGCTTTTCAAAATGTCGGATAAGATATAGGTCGTAACAATAACCATTTATAGGTAATAATATTAACGCTGCAAAAATCAATTTAATCATAGTTATCTCCATGCCTATTGTTCACCGATAGACTATTATTTTAAACACTAAGTTAACCTGAAATTTAACCGAACAACACACTAAACCTGTATCTTTGTTTAACAATCGCATTTGCTTTTTGATATCAAGTTAAGATTCTATTAGCATGCGTCACTTTATAGAATGAACCGATTTAGGTTGGTTCACCAATAGATTCATTATTCTGACGGCGATTAATTGCGCCCAATAAACTAAGAAGTAACGTTCATGCCCATTTATTCTGGAAATATTCGCAAAATGCACGGTGAAGCTGAGATTGGCTCAACGGTTGAGTATAAATTACCCATTGGTGATTCACATATCAGCATGAATTCGTTGATTGGATCCTCTGTGAAAGTCACCCATACAGGAATGATTAATTGTATTCACTGCAATAACAAAACCAAAAAGAGCTTCAATCAAGGCTATTGTTATCGCTGTTTAATGAAACTAGCTCAATGTGATACTTGTATTATCAAACCGGAAACCTGCCATTACGATCAAGGTACCTGTCGGGAGCCGCAATGGGGTGAAGATAACTGTATGAGCGACCATTTTGTGTATCTAGCCAATACAGGTACGTTAAAAGTGGGCATCACTAGACATGTTAGCGACGGAGTTTCAAGCCGCTGGATTGATCAAGGGGCCACCCAAGCCATCCCCATTTTACGGGTTAAAAACCGATTACTTAGTGGTTTAGTGGAAACGGTTATTAAGCAACACATTGCCGATAAAACCAATTGGCGCACAATGTTAAAAGGCGAACCAGATCAAGCTGACTTAATCGCCATGCGTGAGCACCTATTTGGTTTAGTGGAGATGGAGTTAGACGATATTGGCTCTCAATATGGGATCCAAGCAATCAGCTTAATCGATATGCCAGCCATTGATATTCAATACCCCGTAAGTGAATACCCGAATAAAATAAAGTCAATTAATTTGGATAAAGAATTGGAATTTGAAGGGGTCTTAAATGGCATTAAAGGCCAATACTGGCTATTGGATAATGACCGGGTGATTAATATGCGCAAATATTCTGGTTACCATTTAGAGATTGCTACGAATTAATCTATTTCAAAATAGCTAACATTACAGTTAGCAGTGGCAGAGCACAGTTTATGCTGTGCATCTGCCATCAACAGTGAATAATTAATCTACAGCGAGACCGGCTTCACTGGCTTTATCTAACTCTTCATCTAGTCGCTTGGCTTCATCTGCTCTGGGTTTAGTAAACCTCGCCAGACCTAAATACAATACAGGCGTCAGATACAAGGTGAATACGACGGCAATGCCAAGACCACCAAATACAACCCAACCAATTGCATTTCGCGCTTCAGCCCCTGCGCCTGTGGATAAAATTAGTGGCAACCCACCTAAAATAGTAGACACCAGTGTCATCATAATCGGCCTTAGTCTCACTTTGCCCGCTTCGATAATGGCTTGATACACACTGTACCCTTGGTCACGCATTTGATCAGCAAACTCCACCAGCAAAATGCTATTTTTAGCCAATAAACCGATCAACATAACCAAGCCAATTTGCGAATAAATATTGAGGGAAATTCCCGTGATATATAAGGCGAATAAGGCTGCTGCAATTCCAAAAGGTACGGTTAAAATAACCACTACTGCGCTATTTACACTTTCAAACTGCGCCGCCAGCACCAAAAGCACGATGATGAAAGCCAACACATAGGTCATTAGGACCTGTTGGGATGTCTCTTCAAATGTTTTGGCTTCACCAAGAAACACTAAGCCTATTCCAGGTGGCAGGGATTCTTGAGCTAGTTGGCGAATACTATCCACAGATGTTTGCATTGACGAATCATCAATTAATTCTAATTCCAATTTAATTGAACGCCGTTGAGCATGGCGTTCAAGTTCAGATGCTACTCCTTCTTCGGTAATATAGGCGAGACTGGATAATGGCACTAACCCGCCATTGTTAGAAGATACATAGAGATTAGTAAGATCCGAAGGATTGGCTAAATTAGCATTAGATGCCTGCAAAATGATGGGAATGGCTTGATCCCCCACATTTAAATCGGCAATGTCATCACCATTGATAGCCGCTCTCAAGGTGGTGGATATATCAGAAAATGATACTCCTAGCTCTTCTGCTCGACGCCTATCAATGTTCACTCGCAATTGTGGTTGAGTAGGTTGATAGGAAATTTGTATATCACCAAAGCCTGTAAGCTGTTGCTCAATTTTCTCTTTAAAATCTAGCGCGGTCTGATAAATTTCAGCATATTCTTCGCCGGTCAAAGCGAGTTCTAAACCACCACCTTGACCACGCAAATTAAGGCTGTTTGAGCCAAAAGCACGTCCAGGAGCGCCAGGAATTGTTCCAACCTCTGCCTGTAATTGTTCAATAATTTGTTGTTGAGACTGGCTGCGCTGATCCCAAGGGACTAACGGAGCAGTAATAAACACAATATTCGGATCCCACTGTCCTACTACTGTATAAATTGATTTGACTTCACCTTTTTCCACATAGGGCATCAAGGCGTTTTCCATTTTCATGGCCTGACGATCCATAAAATTCACCCCAACGCCATCAGGACCTCGGGCAAAAATACGAATGTTGCCACGATCTTCACTAGGCAGCAGCTCATTATCTAAAGATTGATATAAGTAGCTGGCATATGCTGCGGCGGCTAATGAAAGCAATACGATTAACCAACCGAAACGTAGGCTCCAGGCTAGGCTGCGTTCATAACCTCGCCCGCACCACTGGCCAAAGCCCCCTAGAAAGTGCTTAGTATTTTGTTTAATTGGCAATCTTGCTGTTAATGCAGGCACAAGGGACAGGGCCACAAAGGATGAAATAATCACCGAACTGGCTAACACACCACCAAATTCGCGAAACAAACGCCCTGCCGTTGATGGTAAAAAAGCGATGGGAATAAATACAGCTGCCAAAACGGCTGTTGTGGCGACTACGGCAAAAAACACTTCACGGCTGCCGATTACCGCTGCAGCCCTAGCCCCTAAACCTAAAGAGCGTCGACGCTGAATATTTTCAGAAACAACTATGGCATCATCTACGATCAAACCGGTGGCCAGAACTAAGGCTAACAATGTAAGAATATTGATGGAGAATCCCAGCATCCACATCACCGCCAAACCACCGACTAACGAAACTGGAATAGCAAAAGCTGGCACTATGGTGGCGCGACCTGAGCCAATAAACACCCACAGAGTCAACACCACCAAGGCGATAGTAAACGTTAAGGAGGTAATAACTTCTTCCACAGAGCCCCGAATAAATTCCGCATCATCAGAAGTAACTACAATGGTCAGCTCAGGGAATCGCTGTTGCTGTTGTTTGACCATTTTAAGCACTTCATCGGAAATTTCGATGGTATTGGAACTAGCTTGACGTAATACCCCCAAACCAATCACTGGCGTGCCGTCAAGACGCACTAGACTTTGGGCATCCGCCGGGCCAAAGTACACACTCGCCACATCTGCGACTCGGGTATCCCCTCTGATGACGATATTTTCCACTTGATCGGTAGTTACCGACGTTGCATCAGCCCGCACTATTAGGGTTTGGTCCGTCGATCTAAGACTTCCAGCGGGAACGTCGAAAGGAGCTAACCTTAAGGCATCAGCAACGTCAGTAACGGATAGGCCAAAACTGGTTAAGCGTAATGGATCTATGGTGACTCGCAGGACCCGTTCTCTATCGCCATTGAGCCGTACATCAGCCACTCCTGGAATGCTGAGAAACATAGGAGCCAAGTCGGTTTCCACCATTTCAGTCATCGCTTCCATACTCATGTTGTCACTGGAAACGGCTAAACTCACCACTGCTTGAGCGTCATTATCCGCTTTGATAATAGAAAGTCGTTCGACTTCATCGGGTAATTCACGTTGTACCCGGCTAATGGCTTCACGGGTTTCATTGGCAGCATCTTCTAAATTGATCCCTGGCCGGAACTCCACAACGGTACGGGAGTTTCCTTCTTCACTTTGGGCTCGGATAGAGTCAACACCACTCACTCGCGCTATTGCCCCTTCTAAACGGCTGGTAACTTCCCTATCAACAGTTTCTGGTGAGCCGCCTGGATAGCTTGCTGATACCGTTAATCTAGGGCGATCAACATCTGGTAATTCACGCACTTCAAGACCACTTAGCGCAGCAATTCCGGCAATAATAATAAGTAAATTAATGACTACGATGAGCACAGGTCTGCGAACAGACAAAGACGGCAGGTCTTGTTGATGGTGGTTAGGTGCAGTCATTACTCCCCCTCCAGTGTTCGAGCTTCCACTGCCTGCCCTGGTCGCAAGCGTTGAATGCCTTCTACTATCAACTGCTCGCCTTCGTTGATATCTCCTTCGACTAGCAGATAACCGCGCATACGTTGCTTAATTTGCACTTCAATTTTCTGGGCTTTGCCGTCAACCATTTTCCATATATAAGCACCGGTAGCCCCCCAGGAAAGTCCGGACTCAGGGATTATCGGATAAGCTTGCCCTTGCACACTAATATTAACGCGAAAACTCATACCTGGTCGGTACATATCTTGATGATTATCCAATATAGCTCGCGCTAGAATAGTACGATCGGCATCACTTATTCTTGAGTCTAACTGAGCGATTTCGGCTTCTAAGGTTGCATCTCGATTAGTCCATGGCTGCACTGTGACAAGGCTGTTTTGCCCCAAGGTGTTGGCGGCAGATTCAGGGGCACGGAAATTAATAAATAACTGACTTCTGTCATCTAAGGTAGTGATCAGAGTTTGTTCAGTAATACGGTCGCCCACTTCTACATCAGTCAATCCCACGTAACCGCTAAAAGGAGCAATAACCTGTCTATCTTGTAATTCAATTTCTGCGTCAATCACATCCATTTTTGCCAATTCTTTTACGGTTGAAGCAATATCTAATGCACTTTCGGTTACCGCCCCCTTACTGCGACTTTGCTGTAAACGCGTTAAATTCCGAGTCGCATCGGCAAGTTGAATTTTTGCCCGTTGTAAAGCTGCTTTTTGGCGACGAGAGTCAAGCTCCAACAAAACCTGACCCTTAGTTACTTTTTGACCTGGCACGAAATTGATGGAGACCACTTTATCTGCGGTGGCAGGAAAGATATCAACTGATTTTACCGCCTCAGCAGAGCCCACCGCTTCCACTGAAGATTTTTGTGTATCTAAGTGAACACTATCAACGATAACTTCTGTTGGTCCTTTTGTGCCAAATTGCTGAGCATTGGCAGAATAACTAGTCAAAAGTGCCATCAATAAAATAGCAGGCAAAAGTAAAGTAGTGATGTATTTCATCCGTTTATGCACCATGTAGTGTTTTGAAGTGTTACGAAACCAACGTCTATTTTGATTTTATTTGCAGCAAAAAAATAGAATTCCAAGACCGTAATTTAAATAATAGAGTTTTGCCCCGCCTGCGTGAAACAACCAATATCAAAAGTTATCAGTTATTAATGGGTTGTCATGAAAGCATTACAAGTTGTTAAATACAACCGAGGTCAACGCAAATAAAAGGCACTGGTCGAAATAGTTAAAAACAAGCTAGATATAATAAATGATTTTAAACCTGAATTCAGATACTTTCATTAAACAAAAACTCGCCATAAAGAATGCATTTTAATCACTTTTCAATACTTTTAGCGTCAAAATCAAAGAAAAAGTTTTATAATTTAGTTTTCATTTCAATTGTTTTAGTATAATTTATTTTTCTCATAATGAGCCCCCGTAGCATTTACGGATAAAGTGTATTACTACAAGGAATGACGATGAAGTCGGTTATTTTAATGTTAATGACGATTGCACTATACGGTTGTGCAACTAAAACGCCAACGGAAAGTGATAAAGCCTATTTAAAGGCACATGCAAAATGGGAAGCCCAACAAAAATTGTTAACGTCAGAAGAATTTGAACAAACAAATGGCTACTTAGAACAAATAGAAGAACTTTATGCTAAGGCTGATACATGCGCCAATAAAAACGTCGATATCGTATTATCCCTTGATGAGGAAGGTAAGGTATTTCAATCCTGGACAAACATAGATGTTGAAACCAATCAGTGTTTTTTAAAACTTGCGAAACAATTAGAGTTTACTCCCCCTCCCATGGCTCCTCTCTATTTTGCAGTGAAAATGGAGATTGATGCCTATAAAAATCCATTTCCTCACGTATTTGGTCAATATAACTAAGCTATCCACGGCAGTGTTTGCATAAAAAGTTAATTTTATAATGGAAAATTTAATGAAAAAATTGATTGTCATGTTTGTGTTTGGCATTTTTCTAAGTGGTTGTGCCACCTATGAAATCAAATCAACACGTTTAGATAGTAGTCAGCCTCTTGCACATAATCACGGTGTCGTTGCGCTTCAAGTGATAAATAACACAGGGCGTTTAGCACCACTGCATGCTGGGTGGACTGAAGTTATCGCGATAAGAATGGACAATCACGAACTAATTAAACAGGCCGCGATTGATGAGGCAAAAGCAAAAGCGGCAGCTAAAAACAAGCCATTCAATGCCGATGAGGTCGAGTGGGATCCTGATGCTTATACTTTTTCACCTAACTCTCAAGGTGTGGTAGATAGTCAGCTTTTTGCGGGTAGTATGCCTGAAGGACAATACTTAATTGCTTCCCTTTATAGTTTTTATTCAGATGGCAATATGAGTTCTTGGCTAAGTATGCCAGTGTATGCTTCTGCGGGTACTTTTAACGTAAAGGCTGGGGAGTTTACCAATTTAGGTAGTTTGGTGTTTCAACCTTTGTTGAACATCAAAGAAACATCATTTTGGAGCAACCGTTCATCAAGTAAAGCTTATGTCACTCGCCTCAGTGACACAGAAAACCTGCAAGACTTTATTATTGAACACTTTCCAAATTTGGCCAGCAGCGTCAATTTTGAGCAACCTTTGGGTTGGGAAGAAGATAAATTCGCCCAATTTCGCAACAAATTAAGCCGCCTTTCCCGAAACAATGCCTATGGTAGTCAGGCCCTAATTTTACAAGAACATAAACAGCGGGCTGTAGCTTCAAAGTTTGGACAGTTACACGTTGTTGATAATGACAATAGTTGGAGTCAGATTAACCTACCAACAAATGGACAACTTACCAGTGTAATCGAGTTAAACGGCAAAATATTAGTTGGCTCTGAACGCGGACAAGTATTTGTCAATGATAGTTTGCAAGGAAGTTGGACAGCAACTCAACCAGTTTCCGCGACTGAATCGGTTATTTGGTTTGGCAAGGCCAAAGAAGCTCTTTTCGCTGTGACCGCATCGGCGAAAAAGCATTTCTTTTACAGTATCAATAAAGAGGATTTAAGCTGGCGCCGTATCGGTGACTTTGAGCGCAAAAATCCCAATGATTTTTGGGTTCAAAACGGTGGATTATTTCCAATATTAACTGCCGAGGGCCAACTAAGAGTACTCAACGATAATAAACTTTATGATTTTGACGCCAACACCAATCAATGGAGTAGTGTGAAGTCCTCGCCAATGGTACAGGTGGCACAACTTGAGAATGGCGTTTTAGTTGGTTTAGAGGTTAGTCAGTGGGACGGAGTTGGCGATCAAGCAGTTAGCTTTGACTATGGACAAAACTGGATATCACTTAGCCGCAGTTTAAAGACCTTTGGAGACAATGGAACAGATCGTTCGTTACCTTTTGTACTGGATGACAAAACCCTAATCACCCTTGGACGACCAGATAAAACCGTTAAACAACTACAAATTATCAGTACTACCAGCAATGGTGAAGATGTTTCCAGAAAAGATTGGGTAATGCGCGGTACCGCTAAGGTTGATTGCGAAATAGCACTGCCCAAATTAACTCACGGGCAACGTATCTACTTCTTATGTGATCAGGGGCAAATTGTCAGTACCCATGATTTTGGTCAAACCTGGAATACTGACGTAGAAATGGATATTGCGGCTATGCAAGGGGAATACGAAAGTTTGTTAGACGCCCTGAAAGCTGAAGATGAAAAAGAGGAAGAAAAAGAAGCGCAACAGCAAGCATCTTCTGACGGTCAATAAACTAGAAACAGTGCCCTAGGTAGATTAACCGCCAAATCTATCTAGGGTGTATTGCCAGATAATCCAGCAACAGAGTGGGATACATTTTCCGCGCCCTGTTTAATTTCATGGATCGATGTTTCAACTTCCTGCAGCAAATCAGTGCCTTTTTTAGCGGTGTCAGAAACCGATGATATATGCTTAGTGACTTCATCCGTTAACTCTTGGTTTAAACGGACAACGTCACCAATTTCATTGGTGGAATTACTTGTACGGGCAGCAAGTTGACGTACCTCATCAGCAACAACAGCGAAGCCTCTACCGGTATCTCCAGCTCGTGCAGCCTCTATCGCAGCATTAAGGGCTAATAGATTGGTTTGGTCTGCTATGGAGCTTATTGTCGATACTATGCTCCCAATCAAATTAGATTGCTTACCTAAATCTTCAATTAATGCCACAGATTCAACTACTTGCTTTTCAATTGCATTAGAATTTTGCACTGCATCTTTTAATCTATCGGTGCCTTGTATTGCTATTGCTGCGGTCTGCAACGCAGTGGAATATGCCACTTCAGCAGCTTCGGATACCGCTAAATTTTGTTTTACTCTATCGGAGATATCTGCGGCAAATTTAATTACTTTGGTAACTTCCCCCGATTCAGACTTAATGGGGTTATAAGATGCTTCTAACCAGACCTCTTGGCCCGTGAGTGACTTTCTCACAAACATACCCGAGGTAAGTTTACCGTTTTCTAAATCATCCCAGAAATTTGGATAATCCTGATAGAATTCATCTGAGCAAAAAATTCTATGATGTTTCCCTTTTATCTCTTCTAACGTGCATCCCATGGTCTGCAAAAAATTCTTATTTGCATACAAAATGTCACCTTGGGGCGAAAACTCAATAACGGCCATAGATAAATTTAGGGCTTTGCTAATGGCTAGTTGCGTTTGTAATGACACATATTTGTCGGTGACATCCGTGGCAATTTTAACTATTTTGCTCACTTTTCCATTATGCATAATGGGAAAATAGGTAGCATCCAACCATAGTTGATCGCCACGTTTATTTAAACGCGAGAAGGTCCCTGAAAAACTCTCTCCTGATTGTAGTTTTTGCCAAAACTCAAAGTATTCACGAGAATTAACATAATCTGAGTCACAAAAGATACGATGATGTTGGCCGCTAATTTCATTATTTGTAAACTGGACGACTGAGAGGAATAAAGAATTGGCAGTTAAAATAATGCCTTCTGGAGAAAATTCAATGTAAGCGACATTATTTTTAATTGAGTCCACTAACGAAATTTGCTCTTGTAGTGACTCTTCTAATTCTATTACTTTTTGTTTTAAATTACGGTTAAACATGACAACTTCTCTTTTTTAACTGTCACTAAGACAGTGACAGTCCGCTTTTAGAACGGAGTTAGCTGTATAGTCAGGCTAAGAAAGAGGTTTGATTCGGTCCATCTATGAAATTCAACAACCTTAGTAAATCATTACAATCCATATAAAAAATAAGATTTATTAATACCGCTATACAATTTGTATTACTTAAGCAAAGTTACCATAAAAAACATGCAAAACAACGCTTAAAACACGAAAATGAGGATAATATGACGCTAACATCCTTCATTGGTAAGGAAAAGTGCCGAAAACAGATACACAAAACAACGTCCCTAAACTTTGTCGCCAGCCAACCCTTATCATACCTCTGGCTTTGGTGATAAATCATTTACTCACTAAAGGCTAAAATTAGCAGCAATGCTTATGAAAAAACAACAAGTATCAACATTGATAGCTTGTTTAATTCACCATTTAATCTTCTTGGAAGCGATTTTTAACTTCTAACATCTGCTCAAGGTTTTGTTGAAATAACTCTACGATTTTAGGATCGAAATGCTTTCCCTTTTGTTCTTGCAAAAATTCCATGGTTTTATCAATTGACCATGCCTCTTTATAAGGGCGCTTACTAGTTAGCGCATCAAAAACATCTGCTAAGGCAACAATTCGGCCATGAATAGGAATATCTTCACCAGCTAAACCTTTAGGGTAGCCAGTACCATCCCACTTTTCATGATGAGTTAAAGATACCACTTTCGCCAAGTCGATAAGCTCAGAATCCGATTCACCTAAAATTTCAGCTCCAATTTCCGGATGTTTTTTCATCACCTCAAACTCTTCGGGAGTAAGACGTGCAGGTTTAAGCATAATATTATCTGGAATACCGATTTTTCCAATATCATGCATAGGTGCGGCATGAAACAAATCATCTGCGGCACACTCTGAAAAACCATAAGCGAGCGCCAATAATCGAGAGTAATGACTCATGCGCACTACATGCATTCCAGTTTCGTTGTCTTTATATTCAGACGCTCTTCCTAAACGTTGAATAACCTGCAAACGCGTACTGCGCAACTCTTCTGCGTCAACTAACGATAAATGTGTGGCCACTCGGGCCTTCACAACAGCCGGAGAGATTGGTTTGGAAATATAGTCGACCGCGCCGACTTCAAAACCTTTGGCTTCGTCTGTTGCATCAGCTAAGGCGGTAACAAAAATAACTGGGATTTGTTTGGTAGCTTTGTTTGCTTTAAGGCTAGTACAGACTTCGTAGCCAGTCATACCAGGCATCATCACATCCAATAAGATTAAATCAGGCTCTATTTTCTGAGCCAATTCCAGTGCTTCAACCCCACTTTTAGCAAAGGTAAGAGAATAGTGTTCTCTGAGGACTTGATTTAATATTCTTAAATTGGTTGGTTCATCATCTACTACAAGTAACTGTTGACGCTTAATTGTTTTATACATAGCTTGTTTCTTCTCTAGCTAGACCGCAATTCAGTTTGCAATTCTTCAATTAAATCTAGGGTTTTCTCGAACTCGAAATCATTTAACACTTCTACAATTTCTATCATTTTAGAAAATAATGGATGCTCAGTTTGTGTAGATAATTTATCAATTAATAATTCATCAAATTCATTTTTTCTAACAAATTCGGCTAACTCATCTAATAATAGCAGTATCGAATCATTACTGAGTGATTGCTCTTCAGAAATTAAACTTTGGTTTAATTGTTGATTTCGCATCCCTATGATTTTGGCAATTTTATGTAACTCGTCCATTAACAGCTGAACCAAACTCAATAAAGTTTTGGGGTCCGCTTGTGCAACGCTGTGCTCTAATTCTGTCGCAATATTTGCAAATCGAGCTAAGGATAAATTCCCAGCCACTCCTTTTAATGCATGCACACTGTTTTCTAGTTCGGACCACTCGGCTATTTCAATAAAAAAGGTGAGTTGCTCTAACTTGCCTTCACAGTCCCGAATAAAATCACCGACTTGTTGGAACAATGTCGTTTTTGAACCCCACAAGTTAGTACCACTTTCAATGTCTATGGATAAAAGATGCTCGACCTTTTCTTCAATAGATTTGTTTCCATCGTCAATTCGGTGCAATTTAAGTACTTTAGCAATTTCAAAGGTGAGCAATTCAAAGTTTACCGGTTTATTAGCAAAGCCTTCCATGCCTGCCTCTAATGCTGATAAACGGTCTTTTTCCAAAACACTGGCCGTTAAGGCCACTATGGGAATATGCGGCAGTTTTTCAGATAGTTCTTGTTCTCGGCGTGTTTGAGCTGCAGTAAGTCCGTCCATAACTGGCATTTGGATATCCATTAATACAACATCTGGCTGATCATTACGCATTCTGATCAGCGCTTGCTCGCCGTCTCGTGCAGCGAATACAGTATGTTCTGCTCGGGTTAGAAGAATCGTCAACAAATCAATATTTTGTTGCAAATCATCGACCACTAATATGCGTAATTTAGGCAGTTTAGTGGGTGCGAGTTTTTGCGACTTTTGAGTTTTGCTCTCCACTTTTTCGAGAGGAAGGATGAAACAAAAAGTTGATCCAACATTGAGTTGACTGGTTGCATAAATACTGCCGCCCATTAACTCAACTAACTGTTTACTTATTGTGGTACCTAAGCCAGTGCCTCCAAATCGTCGGCTCATTGACTCGTCCGCTTGCTCAAATGCTTCAAAAACATTTTCTAGCTGGGCATTGGACATCCCTATACCGGTATCTCTAATTTCAAACCTAACCATGTCATCCGCATGTTTAGACAATTTAATCGTTATATTTCCTTTCTCGGTAAACTTGACTGCATTGCCCACGAGATTCGTTAAAATTTGCCGAATCCTATCCGGTACACCATGGTAATTTCCTTTAATTTGATCGGCGATTTCGAGATCTATGGACAGCCCTTTCCTTTGCGCTTGCAACCAAAGTGTAGATACAACAGCATCGATTTC
The DNA here is from genome assembly GCF_039982535.1 of Aliiglaciecola sp. Lineage (NCBI taxonomy): Bacteria > Pseudomonadati > Pseudomonadota > Gammaproteobacteria > Alteromonadales > Alteromonadaceae > Aliiglaciecola > Aliiglaciecola sp. The sequence goes on along the minus strand of NZ_JBDWYG010000038.1, from coordinate 503,785 downwards.
TTCGACTATCGAGAAGTTACGGTACTCAAGTTGAAATTTACCTTTATCCAACTTGGCACTATCCAAAATATCATTCAATATATGCATTAAAGATTTAGCCGATTGATTGATGGTAGAGACATGTTTTTTCTGGGTAGATGAGAGCTCACTGTCAAGGAGGATATCGCTAAACCCAACAACGGCATTCATGGGTGTCCGAATTTCATGACTCATATTGGCAAGAAAAGCGGCACGGGCAGAAGCAGCTTGTTCAGCCTTGTTTTTAGCTTGAATTAACTCTTGCTCTATAGTTTTCCTTTGTGTGATATCCATAATGAAGCCATCTAAATAACATTCACGACCATCTTCGCTTTTAACTGCTCGGCCATATCCCAGCATCCATTTGATTTCACCAAACCTATCAATAATGCGGTAGTCAATAACATAGCCATCAGGGTGATTAAAATCGGTTTCGACTACATGGTCTAAATCATCAGGATGAATAAAGTCAGAGAAGTTAAACTTGTTATTAGGTGCAATAAAGTCGTTGGCTGGATAGCCTAAAATATTTTCAACTTCGTCACTAATAAACAAAAGTGGCCATTCCTTTTCGTTGATACAACGATAGGCAATACCTGGTAAATTTCCTAACAGGGAACGAAAGCGAGCTTCGCTTTCGCGCATCTCCGACTCCATTTGCAAACGCCCACGCAGGTCACATAAGAAAGCCACAAAAAGATGCTGATTTTCCATTTCAACATGACCAATACGCAACCTCACTGGAATAGTCTGGCCCTGCTTAGTAAGTGCCTCAACATCTCTGCTCGCACCAATAATTTTTGCTTCTTTGGTTCGCAGATAATTACTAATATAACTATCGTGCGCGTCATGGTGGGGAGCAGGAACGACCTTATTAACATTATTCCCAACTAAATCCTCGGCTGACCAGCCCAGTAGTTTTTCAACCGAGCGATTAACACTGATCACTTTACCCCATTCGTTAATGGTAATAATTGCGTCTAAAGCGGTATCCATAGTTGCAACTAAACGCTTTTCATTCTCTAAGGAGTGCGCTGAAATATCTTTATATTTGAAGACAAAATTAAGGGCAATAACAAGCGCTATAATCACAAAGGTAACAACCGCAATGGCTAAAGCCAAAAACAGTGATATGTGATCAGATTGCTGGGATAACTCCATTCCTTCAGGCAAGACAAATCGCGCTGCGGCCATTCCAGTGTAGTGCATTCCGGAGATGGCGATACCCATTACCACACTAGCGATACATATTTTAGAGGTACGATTAAGCCTAATTAGGGTAAGGTTGTCTAAGCCGAATCGAAAATAAAGGGCTAGGATAGCTAAAGCTACGGCGACTAGAATGGAAAGCATAAACATAGAAAGGTCATAACGCAGCAGCGGGGCCATTTCCATAGAGGCCATGCCAATATAATGCATGGAACCTATTCCAGCACCCACCAATACGCCACCAAGGATAAGTTGAAGAGCATTTAAATTATCTTTAATAAGAAGATTTTGGGCGACCCATGATGCGGCTATGGCTGGAATTAAAGAAACCACAGTGAGAGTCATACCGAAAGAAACATCGGTGCAAAGGTCAAAAGCTAACATACCAATAAAGTGCATGGACCAAACACCGCCTCCTAAGGCAATGCTGCTAACCATTAAGGCCAAGTGTCGTCGCTTTACCGATAAGGTTTTAGAGGCTTGATAACTTACTTGAAATGCCATGAATGAAGCGGAAATGGCAATAATGACTGAAAGCAAGACTAACCAAAAATTATAATCACCGATGACTAATAAATTGTTAGGTACTTCTTCAAAAACAGTTTTTATAGAATTAATCATCCAAATAGAGCCTTGTGGTTAAAACATTTCGCTACTGCTAGAAATATTGCCTTATAAGCACTAATTTCTGCCTATATCCATAAAATACGGCTACCGAAATTTGTCAGCTTAATCAAAACTAAAGCAAACGTCTAAGAGGTAACGTATATGAAATCTAGTTTATGTTTTAATAAATATATTAATTGAGGTAACTATCTGGAGTTAACTAACCCCTCACCCACTTAATTTACAGGTAAAAAAGGTAAATTAACATGCCTAAACTATCAACTTTAGTAGCATAAGCAGAGTGTATCGGCATGCTTTAATAAAAGTTAATACGAATATCAATTACCAGTATGATTGAGGTGTATTGGGTAGCAAACATAGAGATAAAGCTTAGCTAAATGACTAATGCATTTCTATTCTTCTGTTACCCGTGTTGAATTTCAATTGGGCTAATCTGTCTTTTTACTTCTTGGTCCATTTTCTATTTTGATTAGCACCCCATCATGGAATTCTAGAATTTTATGAAATTTACCTTTAGGTTGCGTATATAAAAAGCGCACTACTTTCACACTGCGGTGTTTTTCTGGATGGGAACTTAGGTCTTCTTTATAGGTGGGCTCGCCGCAGGTCAACAATACATCTAGGGTTGAATCTCCGGTTTTAATTAACTTAGAACCGCACCGCAGCGTGTCTGCATTAACAGAATGACTTACTAAGCTCATGCAGAACAACAATCCAATGCTAAATTTGTAATCGCACATATACATTGTGACTTCCCTAAGGTTGACGTTATAAAATGTAACATCAGTGACTTTAAGCAAGTCATTTGGGAATATCAAATCGATGATAAGTAAATCACAACAAATATGGGTTTAGGTGTAGGCTTTGATTCGTTTAATTTCGTTATCTAATAGGCTATTCATCGTTTCCATTGTATTACTGGCCATAATAAAATAACTATCACTATCAACATTAATATTTTGTGGCGCAATAAGTTCTTTTTTAATGGTATCCGTAAATATTTTGCAGGCATTTCGGGCTTCAATAATTAAACTCTTACTTTCTTCGTTTGAAAGGCCAGCCAGTAAACTAAAGGAAGTCAGTGAGTACTCTTGAATTTTTTGTTCTAAATATTTCAGCTTATTTTTATCTTTGTTAGTTATCTCACCAGACGTGGCCACTGCCATCCCAATTGTCCGCGCTTGACCAATAAATTCCACCGCCATAGGTAACTCTTTCCAAATACACTGAAGGTCTAATATTTCTCTTGGTAGCTTATGGGTTTTCTTCCAATCATCGGCAGCAACTTCCATGAGCCTTAGTAGGTTCTCAATCAAGTTAGTATGTTGTGCAAAGCTATCTCTAGAAGATAATGTAAAACACTTTTTCTCAAGACGAGGCCAATGGTCAATAAAGCTCAACCATCTTGCTTGTTTGTTAAACACATCATCTTTATTTAAATCTACAATGCCAATATTGATTTTTTGACGCAACTCAACAATCAATGGTTCAACCCTAAGGTTGCCATTTATATAGCCAGCAGATAATCCTCTGTGCCTTTGTAAGTTACCAATTAATACTTTAAGTTGGCTAATAACCTCGAGGGCACGGATTAACCTAATACGGTCAGTAAGTCTCGTGTACGCTCTCACGAAAACTAATGAAAATATTAAAACGGTTAATATGATGGTAAATGTCTCTAACATGTATCTCCTAATCGAGGTATCAAAGTATATTGGAGGGTAATCGTTTTCAAATCATAAGCCGCTTATAAATTTAGGCATAATGCCACTGATATAAAGTTGTTGCATGGCTCGCGATTATAATGATCATGAAATCTGTAATAATGTTTGAAAAGCAATTATTGAGCCACTACAGAGTTTTAAGAAAGGAGATGAGAATTAAAATGCCTCATAGAGACAAAACACAAACAATTATTAATCTATTACTTCTTAGCAGGCTAAATATCGTACTTTGATATCTGTTCTGTGACGAATTAGCTCTACTTTTTGCACACAACCAGTACGCATGCCCTTTAATGGTGCACCTATTATGCTCGTTATTCCCTTAGGCAAATTGAATCGAAACCCATTAAGCAGTTTAAAAGGCTACCAGCTTGTGTATTTGCAATTAAAAAGATCAAGACTAGATCGCCAACCAATAGCGCTGATGTTGATTACCGCCTAATAACAGTAACACGCTTTCCACAGCTGACATTTGCTAATATATCTTCGGATGAATGAACAGCTAGTTTGCCACTATTTTTTGCATCCCGTATGGACTTTTCTAATTTGTCTTTTAATCCTAAATGTCTCTTATTCACGTAATGATAAAGTGGTAACTTATGATCAAGGCTTGGGGTAAATTGAAACGAATCCAATTTGGACGCGCAAACAATTCGCTCAGCCTCAATGTCAGTTACAAAAATCACATCAACTAGTCCGGTGTCTAATTTTTTCGCGATGGAATTAATACTTTTAATAAAGTGACATTTAATATTAGATTCTGCGCAAAAATCGACGGCACCACGAAAACTTGATAACACCCCAATGACGGAGGTCTCATCAACGACACAATCACTTTTATCTAAACAGATGAAACCAATTTGTATGTGGCCTATAGCTTCATCAATTTTAACTAATTCACTGAAGTGTTCGCCCACAACGTTGAGCCTAAATGCTTCGGCATCTAACACCCCCTCATCGACCATCTTTAAGCCACGCTGAGACGGATAAAATGTGAACGAGGGTTTTATATCAACAGTTTGGTAAATATCTGTATAATATTGAATCACGTTCGGAGCATCTTTATCATCTTTTAATACCCCCACAACATTGACAGTAAAATTGTCAGCTCTACTTGAAAATGCGATGGACAAGAGGGTTAAAATCAATAGTAATTTCATGATCTACCAATTCACTTAGATTAAGTTAAGTTTAGCAGAAATACGCTTTGTGTAACCACAATTTGCTCACTTGCAGCTGTTTTCTAGACTTTTGATTCGCAAACTCAACTTGGTGTAATTTTTGCTGGTAGCCTTATTAAATATGTTATTGATGTTGTTAACATTGTTCTTTTGCAGTTAAAAGTCTTGCGATTAAATCATTTTCTGCAACTGCTTTCTGCGTTAACAAAATCCTAATAACACCACTCGAACTGCTTGTTATCGTTGTGCAAAGTTACACAACCTTATCCCGCTTACAGGAAAAAAATGATAAAAATCACCACAATATTTACTTTGATATTCAGTATTAGTTGCTTTGCATCTTCGCAAAACACAGGAAAATATGGGCCGAAAACCTTCCCTAGTGAAGAAAAGTGGACGGCAATTGTAGCTGCCTACTCACCAGAAATTAAAGCCATCGATGCGGCCTTTTCACAAATCAGTGATGCGCAAATTGAACAAACACTGACAATTAAAGGAGTGAAGTACCAATTAGGACATTTTAAAGGTGAGCCTATAGTGATTTTCACAACAGGTATCAGTGTTCCTAACGCAGCAATGACTATGCAAATGGCACTCGACTACTTTCCAATTGATAGAGTTGTGATGATGGGTATAGCAGGTGGTGTAAACCCTGAATTTCAACCTGGAGATATTGCAATTCCGGAACGCTGGTATTTTCACGATGAATCCGTTTACGCCAATCCTAAAGCAGGCAAAAAAGACGCTTATATACTTCCTGACTACTATGAAAACGCGCTAGAGCAATATCAGAAACGTGAAGAAACTGATCCCAATGCCCCAAAATATGAAAGCTTCGGTTTTATCCACCCTGAAGAGATGTCAGTCATTAAACAAGGCTGGTCTAAACCTCAACAAATGCCCTATTTTACTGTCACTCCAGAGCTTCTAGACTTAACCCAAAAAGCGCTTGCATCAATGGCTACGATTAAAATGCCGTCGGGACAAGCTATCGACATAAAAATTGGTGGCAATGGAGTAACTGGTTCGGTATTTTTGGACAATGCTGAATATCGAAATTGGCTTCAGAGGGTTTACGATGCGCAGGTGGCTGAAATGGAATCAGCGGCGGTGGGTCAAGTGTGTTTTGTTAATGAAGTAGATTGGATCGTTATCCGTTCCATCAGTGATTTAGCTGGCGGGCAACAAGGTAAAAATGTTGAAAATGTATTCGACGCTATCGCCTCTGGGACTGGAGCTCAGCTATTGGTAGGATTATTAGACCAAATTGTAAAATTTCAGGCGCAGTAGTCATCCTCTACATTATTTAAAGCATATTATTGGATAGTTGCCCTTCCACTGAAGGGCAACTTCAATTAGGGCCATTTCATCACATTACTAACCAGAGCCTGACCTCGCATATATGCAAACCTTTCCAACCTCCTATATTTTCTAACTTGGTAACTCTCTAACTTCTAACCTTTCAATCTTTCAATCTTTCAACTTTCCAACTTTTCAACTTTCCAACTTTTCAATTTTTAAACCTCCCTTTTGAGAATGGTTCTTATTAATATTTACATTCTAATTATTTTTATGTAGTATTTCTGCGGTCGATTTTAGCCCTTATAGAAGTATTAGAATTAAGACTAAAATTACAAATTTGTGCCAATAATAGTAGCTTCAAAACTTACTTCACGGACTTGTCTAGGAGCACTAAGGTGAAGCATGATTCTGAATCAAAACTATACAACCCCGATGGTTTAGACGGCGTGAGTAAATGATAAGAACGTTAACTTAGCAGTAGATTATAAGGTAGAAAAATGGGGTTTTCATTGGGCACAATTAGGCAATGGCACTGGATTAGCGCCTCTATTTGCATGGCAGGTATGCTTCTTTTCGCAGTAACTGGCATTACCCTCAACCATGCTGCCGACATTCCCGCAGAACCGACATTTATTAGTGTTGAAGAACAATTGCCAACGCCTTTATTGCAAGATTGGTTGAGTGCAAATTCATCTCCTGAAAGGCTTTCAAGCAAGATTAATGATTGGCTTTATGCTAACCATAAAATTGCTCTACCTAGACAATATAATAGCGAATGGGATGGGACTGAGTTTTACCTTCCTTTAGCGCGTCCGGGGGGAGACGCTTGGTTAGCCATTGATACAGAAACAGGAGAATTTATTTACGAAGATACAGATAGGGGTTGGTTAGCATATTTTAATGATCTACATAAGGGTCGCGATAGCGGCACCGTTTGGCGTTGGTTTATCGATATATTCGCCGGTGGTTGCATTATTTTTAGTGTAACTGGCTTAATTTTATTATGGCGTCAATCTTCCCATAGACAAGCAACAGCTCCATTAGCGGCGTTAGGTGTTTTAATTCCGCTAGTCCTTATGCTGTTATTTATTCACTAAAAGAGTAACGATATGAATACACCCAAAATATTAATAGTTGTGAGCGCTATCTTTAGTATGTTTTCAGCGGCTGCGAATAGCGAAACACTGACACTTAATGTTGAAATTCCGCAATTAAATGTCGCTGAGTATCACAGTCCTTATGTCGCAGTTTGGTTAGAAAGCAAATCTCGAAAGTCGACGCAAATAGCTCTCTGGTATGACGTCAAGATGGCTGACAATGAAGGACAAGAGTGGCTCAAAGATATACGTCAATGGTGGCGTCGAGGCGGGCGCAGTTTAGATCTGCCATATGACGGTCTAACCTCAGCCACTAAAGGTCCAGGAAGTCATCAAATTACCATCAATTTAAACAAAGCAGAATTAAAAGACCTCGATGCAGGCGATTACAAATTACGAATTGAGGCAGCTCGGGAAGTAGGTGGCAGAGAGTTAATTGAGATACCTCTCACTTTGCCTCTGGATAAATCTGCTCTACCTATTTCTAAAAGCGGCAAATCAGAGCTGGGCAAAATTAGCCTGAGTTTACAAACTAACAATTAATTATTTACCGGAGTAAATTATATGAACACCTCAAATTTATTAAAAGTTATCACCGCAGGTATTCTTACTGCTTCAGTTGCGATGCAAGCCCAAGCGCATAGAGCATGGATGCTTCCTAGCTCAACAGTATTATCAGGTGATGCCCCTTACGTCACCTTTGATGCAGCAATTTCCAACACCTTGTTCTTCCCAGATCACGTAGCCATGAATCTTGCAACAGTGAAAGCCTATGGTCCACAAGGTAATGCCGTAGAACTTTTAAACGCTGCCAAAGGTAAATACCGCAGCACATTTGATATTCAGCTAAACGACGAAGGTACATACAAAATTGCTACCAGCGGTGGCGGTTTACGTGCCAGATGGGAAGATGAAGATGGCAAACGTAAAATGTGGCCAAGACGTGGACAAACGGCTCAAGAATCAGAGTTTGACACTGCAGTTCCTAAGGATGCGAAAAAACTACAAGTAAGTCGCGGTTACCGCCGAGTTGAAACTTTTGTTACCTTGGGAGCACCGAGCGATAAAGTGTTTACACCAACGAATCAAGGTATTGAAATGATTCCACAAACTCACCCTAATGATTTGTATGCCGGTGAAGCGGCAACTTTTACGCTTTTAATTGAAGGGGAGCCAGCCAAAGGAGCTACCATTGAAATTATTCCTGACGGTGTGCGTTACCGTAATCAACAAAATGAAATCAAGCTAACCGCAAATGAAAAAGGTGAGTTTGAGGTAACGTGGCCAGCAGCAGGACGTTATTTTCTAGAAGCAGAATATGAAGATAACAAAGCTGCCTTACCTGCAACTAAACGTACTGGAAGTTATGCTGCGACTTTTGAAGTGTTACCCATGTAACTTAACTGGAACGATACGCAATTGAATGAAACAGTACGGATTAGTGTAGCGGTTATTCTAACGCTAGCATGGTTATTTTGGTGTGTTGGGTTGTATGTGCGTCACAAACGCGCGCAACCTAAAATCAACTTAACGGCATCAACCTTAATTGCTTATGCCAGCCAAAGCGGCTCTGCTGCTGCACTAGCTGTGAAAAAAGCACAGCAAATCGGTACTCAAGAGGCAGTAAACTTGCTGCCTCTTGACCGCGTTGACTCGCAAACCTTGCAGGCCACTAAACAAGCTCATTTTGTAGTAAGTACCTACGGTAACGGCGAGCCTCCAGATAATGGACAACGTTTTTATCAAGACATGTTGTCAAAAAGGTCGGCTGTTGATCTGTCACATTTGCACTACAGTGTAACGGCTTTAGGTGATAGCTCTTATGAACACTTCTGTGCATTTGGCCACAATTTACATAGTGTTTTAGCCAATTTAGGCGCAAAATCAAAAGCTGATGTGATTGAGCTTGATAGTCAAAGCATGCAGCTAATGGAATCTGAAGAGCAATCTCCTCACCTTTGCGATTGGCAACTAACGGCACGACAATGTCTCAATCCTAAAAGTGGTAATCCCCCTCTATATTTGCTTACTTTTCAGGTGAACTCTGAACTCCCCAATTGGCAAGCTGGTGATGTGATCTCAATTCTGCCTTGTAATGATCAAAAAAGTGTTGATGCTTGGTTACAAAAATATCAGTTAGACGGCAGTATGCTTGTCTCAAAAGATGGTATCAAGCAACCGCTAAAAAACCATTTAACAAGGTGTGTATTACCAGAGCACTTTAGCTCTGCAAAGACTGATGCTGGGATTTGGCTAACTTCATTCAAACCTTTACCAAATAGAGAGTACTCAGTGGCGTCTGCCCACCATGAAGGTGTGTTAAAGCTAATTGTACGATTACAGACCCACACAGATGGTAAACCAGGAATTGGCTCTGGTTGGCTGACCCAATACAGTAAAATTGGGGATATTACTCAAGGTATCATTCGCAGCAATATTCGTTGCCATATTGAAAATGCATCACGCCCACTAATATTAATTGGGGCAGGAAGTGGAGTTGCCGGCTTGCGGGCGCAATTAGCTCAAAGATCACAGCACACCAAAAGTGCACCTGTATGGTTGATTTATGGTGAACGAGATCCGAAACATGACACCATGATAAATCCTGAACTCGAAAGTTGGCAACAAAAGGGCTTAATCTCAGAGCTTCATTTTGCTTACTCAAGAGACCCAGACAAAAATGCTTATGTACAAGATATTTTGCATATAAATTCGGAGAAATTGAAAGCCATGGTGCATAAAGGGGCTGATATCTATGTATGTGGTAATAAAGCGGGAATGGGTGATGGAGTCCATCAAGTTTTAACAGAGTATTTAGGCCAAGAAAATGTATCCGCTTTATTAACCTCTGGACGTTATCGTCGAGACTTATATTAAGTTAGAAGTTGTTCTTTAATAACACTAGGGGTGAATAGTAACCCACAATTGCAGAAAGCTGATGTAGGGGTTTATTGGAACTTACCAGATTCGCCACTAAGTTTTTTATTATCATTATACGAGCAGAATATTAGGTAAATGGAAACGAGTAATAAGGCTGTTGATAAAGTGCACTTTTCAAATGAAAAGTGCACTTAGTAGTTAGATAATACAGGGCAAGAAATTAATCTGCAAACTGCCTAATGATTGATCCTAAGGTTTCTTTTGCATCCCCAAATACCATACGGCAATTAGGCTTAAAGAATAGTGGATTATCCACCCCTGCAAAACCGGAAGCCATGCCTCGTTTAAGTACAAAGACATTTTTTGCCAAGTCAGCGTTAATTACTGGCATACCATAAATGGGGCTACCTTTCATTTCACGAGCTGCTGGGTTAACCACGTCATTAGCACCAATTACCATGGCCACATCAAAGTTTTCGATACGCTTATTGATTTCATCCATTTCAAACAACTGCTCATAAGAAACATCAGCTTCGGCTAAAAGTACATTCATATGTCCAGGCATGCGTCCAGCAACCGGATGAATGGCATAAGCCACTTCTGCACCATTATCTTCAAGCAACACCTGTAGTTCTTTCATCGCATGTTGTGCTTGTGCAACGGCCATACCGTAACCTGGAATGACGACAACTGATTGAGCTGCTTCTAACACGTAATAGGCATCATCGGCAGACAAGGGTTTCACTTCGCCCTCAATAACCATATTCGACTCAACAACTGGCATAAACCCACTAAATAGTACGTTAGATAACGAGCGGTTCATTGCTTTACACATAATACTCGTCAGAATAATACCACTGGCACCAACCAAGGAGCCTGCCACAATAAGTATGTTGTTTTGCAAAGCAAAACCAGCAGCACAAGCAGCAAGTCCTGAATAACTGTTTAATAGGGAAATAACCACCGGCATATCGGCTCCGCCGATAGGTAAAACCAGCATAATTCCAAACAGCAACGCTAAGCCCATCAAGCTATAGAGTACAATACTAAAACCGGGAGAAAACTCTGGCTGCGCAATAAACAAGTAACCACCAAACAAAATGGTAGCAACTAATAGTAGGTTAAAAATCACCTGACCTTTGAAGGTTACTGCTCTGCCGGTAATTCTTTCGCTTAGTTTTGCCCATGCAACCAAACTGCCTGAAAACGTTACAGCACCAATAAGCAGCGCTAAAAAAGTCACAAACATTATAAAGCCTGAAAACTGGCCATTTGATTCAACGGTTGACCAAGCCACAAATACACTGGCGAGACCACCTACACCATTTAGTAGTGAAACCAGTTCAGGCATAGATGTCATGGCAACTAACCGAGCGGCAAAAAAGCCAACAATACTACCGGCCAGAATAGCAATGGCTATCCATTGAAAACTCACAATATTTTTATCAAACATGGTGACCACAATTGCTAGAAGCATACCCACGGCAGACAATAAATTACCTTTTCTTGCCGAAGATGGGTGTCCTAACAATTTCAATCCGAAAATAAATAACGCAGCTGCCAGCACATAAGTAAGATTAATTACCAACGCTGAAGTCGAAGTAGTTTCTATCATTTTAAGTTCCTCTTAATCTTCAGTTTGGATTAGTTCTTTTTCTTAAACATGGCAAGCATACGATCGGTAACTAAGTAACCACCTACCACGTTAATCGTGGCAAGAAAAACCGCGAATGCACCCAGAATCTCAGCGTACTGCCCTAAGCTATCATCTCCAGCTAAAGCTAAAGCGCCCACTAAGGTAATACCTGAAATCGCATTAGCACCAGACATTAACGGTGTATGCAAGGTAGCGGGGACTTTTTGAATAAGCTCAAAACCAACAAAAATCGATAACAACAAAATAAATAATAAATATATGGCTTCCACTACGCTTTCTCCTGCTGATTATTGGCTTGTTCGTAAAAAGACTTAATCATCTTATTTACCACATTACCTTGGTGAGTAATGATGCAACCAGACTGCACCTCATCTTCAACGTCTAACTCAAAACGGTTGTTGTCTTTTGACCAAAACTCGCTAATTAAATTGTATAAGTTGCTGGCATACATTTGAGTGGCATGTTTGGCTACGCCATTGGCCCAGTTACCCGTTCCAACTAAACTAACGCCATGTTTGATTACCGTTTCCCCTGGGACTGAACCGGCGACGTTTCCACCTGTCTCGGCCGCCATATCGACAATCACACTTCCCGGTTTCATCATTGCAATAGTGGCATCGTCAATAAGTTGAGGTGGTTTACGACCAAACAATTGTGCAGTAGTGATCACGATATCTGAGTCGGCGATACATTTAGCTTGTTCGCGCTGTTGAATTTGCATTTGTTCAGGTGTTAACGCTTGCGCATAGCCCTGGCCAGTCTCACCAGTTTGTCCCAGATCAATATCAAGGAATTTAGCCCCTAAAGATTGAACCTGTTCGGCAACGACAGAGCGGGTATCAAATGCGGTAACACTCGCGCCTAAACGCTTGGCGGTCGCGATAGCTTGTAAACCTGCTACTCCAGCCCCGATTACGAAGACTTTAGCGGGTTTCAAAGTTCCAGCAGGAGTCATCATCATAGGTAGGACAGAATCGAGGGTATTGACTGCCTGCATGATCATTACATAACCAGCTAAACTTGCCTGAGAGCTTAACGCGTCCATTTTTTGGCAGCGACTAATTCTGGGGATCATTTCCATACTGATACTAGTAATATTGGCAGCACATAATTGATCGACAAAAGCAGGTTCATTGAACGGATCCAAATAACTAACAATGAGGGCTTCGGGTTTAAGCAAACTGATCTCATCCGCGGTTAATTTGTGTAAGCTCAGTACAATATCAGCTTTTTTTAATAGTTCGTCTCGACTGGCGATAACTTCAGCCCCTGATGCTTGATAATCACCATCCTGAATGTTAATCGCTGCACCTATACCAGACTGAATACATACATCAGCACCTAACAATGTGTAAGCTTTAACATTGATAGGCATTAATGAACAACGCTTCTCACCAGGCTTAGACTCTGCTGGAAAAGCAATAACAGGCATATACCTTCTCCTAATTTTAATAATTTAATGTGGATACTATGCCCGTATATGTTGCCAAATAGTTATTCATATTGTTTATATAGAATATCAAATTAATAAGTAGCGCTTAATAAATGGCTGAGATGAAATTCACATATAATGCGACAACTGGCATTTGAGGGCAGTAATAACAAGGGCTATAGCCAGTTACTAGGCTATATTTGACGGCTTTAAAGCTTAGGTTTTTGGAGAAAAAGTGAAACAAGTATTTAGATTTTGGTGTGCTATATGAAACATATTTATAAATAGATTGGGATAAATAATTCTTATGATTGAACGACTTGTATACCTACATTGTTACAAGTTGCAATAAAAGCTGGTATTTCTGACTCTGGAAGAGACACTTGAATGTGCACCCTCTCTGCGTATTCACACTTATCAATGACTCCTAAATGCTCATTAGTGAGGTGCCGAATGAACTGTTCGTGTTTAAAATCTGTGTGCAAATTTAGAGGCTCTAACCTTATTTGTTGTTTTACAGGTAAAACCTCTATCACTTGTTGTGCAGAACTTGAATAAGCCCTTACTAAACCGCCTGCACCAAGTTTAATCCCCCCAAAATAACGAGTAACGATCAGCATAATATCGCCGACATCTTTATGTTGCAGTACATTTAGAATTGGTTTTCCAGCGGTACCACTTGGCTCTCCATCATCCGACATTGCGGCGCTAATCGGAGTCTTAGGATTTCCTAACAAATAAGCCCAACAATGATGTCTGGCATCGGGATATTGCTGTTTTATAGATGCAAGTTGAGCCATAGCTTGCTCTCGACTATCGGCAAAACTCGCGCAAGCGATGAACTTGCTCTTTTTGACCTCATAGGTCAATTCAGTATTTTGTGCGGGAATAGGATATGACATAAGCTTGCTATTATACCCAATTCTGAAGAAAAGGTTCTAGAAGAACCTAGTTATTGCAAATAGCCTAATAGAGATGCATTTGCCTATCACAAGAAGAAATACTGTAAACTTTCAACCTTAGTTACAAAAATCACAAAGATAATACAGATATTGGGTAGCCTTAAAACCCATGGTGGCAGCCTAAACACCCTAAGGATCTATTTTACAATCCCCAAAATTGTCTACACTTATTGTATCGAAAGACTGACAAAGCCACCTAAACCCCTTATAAAATGTAGATCGCAATCCAGAAAGAATGGAAATTTAGAGCCTTATTCTATTGGTTAGAATGTCGCAGTTAAAATACTACTTATATACGCCCAAGGTCTTATCCACTTTATTTTTGTTTTTTCGTATGATCAATAGACTGAAAACTTACAAGATGACTTACAGATCAAGTTAAAAGAAGTTGCAAAACTAGATACAAGTTAACTTACACATGCGAGAAACAAAATGTCTTACAAAACTGAATATGAGCAGTCAATTACTCAACCAGAAACATTCTGGATGGAAAAAGCCGCGAAGTTACCTTGGTACAGTGAACCTAAAAACATTTTGAGCAAGGACATAAACGGCATTCATCGTTGGTTCGAAGATGGTTTAATGAATACCTGTTATATGGCAGTGGATTATCACGTTGAGCAAGGCTTGGGAGAGCAAATAGCAATGATCTATGACTCCCCTGTTACCAACACAAAAGTCAGCTATACCTATAGTCAACTGCAACAGCAAGTGGCTCTTTTTGCGGGCGTTCTTGCCAAACAAGGTGTAGGCAAAGGCGACCGAGTGGTAATTTATATGCCTATGGTTGCAGAAGCAGTAATTGCCATGCTAGCAGTGGCGCGTTTAGGCGCGATTCATTCCGTTGTATTTGGCGGATTTGCGCCACACGAACTTGCCATGCGAATTGACGATGCAGAACCTAAAGTGCTAGTTACGGCTTCCTGCGGAATCGAAGTGTCTAAGATAATCGAATATAAACCTTATGTAGATGAAGCGATTCAGCAAGCAAGCCATAAAGTTGAGCACTGTATTGTTCTACAACGAGAACAGTGTAAGGCAGAGCTCATAACTGGTCGTGATATAGATTGGCACAGTGCAATGAAGTCAGCTCAACCCGCAGACTGCGTGCCGGTAAAAGGTACAGATCCCTTATATATTCTGTACACCTCAGGTACCACAGGTAAACCTAAAGGTGTAGTAAGAGATAATGGCGGCCACGCCGTAGCATTACACTACTCAATGGAAGCCGTGTATAACATGAAACAGGGTGAAGTGTTTTGGGCGGCATCAGATGTTGGTTGGGTGGTAGGCCATTCATATATCGTTTACGGGCCACTGCTTAAGGGCTGCACTACCATTGTCTATGAAGGCAAACCAATCAGAACGCCAGATGCCAGTGCTTTTTGGCGCGTGGCTCAAGAATATAATGTCAAAACCTTATTTGCTGCACCAACTGCTTTTAGAGCAATTCGTAAAGAAGATCCAGAGGCTAAATTATTAGCAGACTTCCCTCTGCAAAACCTGCAAACCATTTTTATGGCAGGGGAACGACTCGATCCACCCACATATCAATGGACCTGTGAAAAGACCGGAAAACCAGTCATCGACCATTGGTGGCAAACCGAAACGGGTTGGGCAATTTGTGCAAACATGCTAGGAATAGAAGAAAAACCGGCAAAACCAGGCTCAGCAACTCTTCCTGTGCCAGGCTTTGATGTGCAAATTTTGGATGGTGAAGGGAACCAGATGCCTCCCTCGAAACAAGGTTCTATTGCAATTAAACTCCCCATGCCACCGGGTTGTTTACCAACAATCTGGGGAAATCAAGAACGTTTTGTTGCCGGTTACCTTACTCAATATAAAGGGTACTATTGCTCAGGTGATGGCGGATATAAAGATGAAGACGGATACGTTTTCATCATGGGCCGAACAGATGATGTCATTAACGTTGCAGGCCACCGACTTTCTACTGGAGAAATGGAAGAGATTTTAGCGGCCCACCCTGCTGTAGCGGAGTGCAGCGTTATAGGTGTTCACGATAGTTTAAAAGGTCAGGTTCCTATTGGAATGGTACTTCTTAAAGACGGAGTCGATATTGATGAAAGCAAACTTCAAGCTGAGTTGATTGCCAATGTAAGACACGAAATCGGCCCTATCGCATGTTTTAGCCGTGCTATTGTTGTTAAACGTTTGCCTAAGACTCGTTCAGGTAAAATATTGCGTAAATTATTACGACAAATATCAGCCGGTGAATCATACAATATACCCTCTACTATTGACGACCCAGAGAGTGTTACTGAAATAGCTTCGATTATGGATAAACAAGGTTTGATTAATATAGATAAGGCGTCATAAATATTAAATATCAATAAGTTAACTGCGGTCATATCTTTGACCGCAGTTTGATATGTTTTGGTGTAATTCCCAACGCACCCTTGCTCACGTTAAGTGGGCTTTTTTATGGCCACAAAAAATCGACAAGCTTAAATTTAATACCTATATTTACGTTCAACTGGCAAGAAATAGCGGATTAACAAAAACGGCAAAAAGAGCCAAGCACAAACTCACAGGCTTGTAGCTATAAACTTTTTGAAAATATCAAATTGCTCAGCCGGAACTGGTTTTTGGAAAAAGTAACCTTGTCCATACTGACATTTTAAGTTTCTTAAGAATTGATAACATTGATAGGTTTCTATGCCTTCGGCAATTATTTCCATATTCAATTCATGACCCATGGCGATTATTGTTGATGCAATAGTGTTATTTGCCGGCATAAAGCTTTTATCTATTTTCAATACATCGAAAGGCAAGTTTTGCAAATAGCTCAAACACGAATAACCGGTACCAAAATCATCAAGTAGTAGTTTTGCACCTAACTCTGACAATTCATGTAAGGTCTGAACACTCACTTTATCTTCAGTAATGGCACTATTTTCAGTGATTTCAATATGCACACTCTCAGCAGATAGTGCGTGTTTATTTAAGGTATCCGTTAATCGTTTAGTAAAATGTTTATCTTTTAGTTGATAGGTGGATACATTGATTGCCATAGCGTGATTTTTTGCACCTGCGTCGTGCCAAATTTTGCATTGTTTACATGCCTGCTCTAAGACCCAGCTACCAATATCTACAATAAGTCCGGCATTTTCAGCAATAGGAATAAACTCATCCGGTCCGATAACGCCATTTTCAGAATTCGTCCATCGTAAAAGCGCTTCACTGCCTATAGTTTGGTTATCAGGTAAATGTACTATTGGTTGATAAACAAGGCTAAATTCATCGAATTTAATTGCTTGATGCAGTTGAGCTGCCAAAGTGAGTCTTCGATTAAGTTTGCTACCAGACTGCATATCGTAAGATTGAAATTGATTTTTACCGGCATTTTTCGCCTGGTACATGGCTGCGTCAGCATGTTTTAAAAGAGAGTTACAATCTTCACCATTTTGCGGGTAACAAGCAATACCAATACTGGCGGTGATATAAGACTGCATGCTTTCTAATTCGATTGGTTTCCTCACGGCTTCTATAATTCTATGGGCAATATTGTCAATTGTTTCAATAGAGTCAAAACAATCTGTCACCGCAACAAATTCATCACCGCCGAATCGCAGCACTGAATCACTCTCACGAACAGTGTGGGCTATGCGTTTAGCCATCTCAACTAACAATGTGTCGCCTACTGAATGCCCTAGGGTATCGTTGATATCTTTAAAACGATCTAAATCGACGAACATCACCGCGAACTGGGCAGCCTGTCGATCTGCTTTAGCAATAGCGGTTTCAATCGTATGTTCTAATAAATTTCTGTTGGGTAACCCAGTTAATGAGTCTTTGTAAGCTAACTGTTTAATGCGCTCTTCACTTTTCGCAAGAGCCTTCATTGCTTCAGATCTTTTGTTTAGAACAGCAGTCACTGCAGTTCCAATTTTGTGGGTAAAAAACAACACTAGAATGGACATGACTATTATTATTAAGATAGTAATATGAGTCACGAATTCTACAGTTTTTTGAACTGGGGCTTCGAACAAGATGGAGTTTTGTTTAAACTGACTTAAGGCTGAGACTAATTCATTTTGTAATTCTTGTAAGGTTATTTCTTGATTTTCGTATTGCGCGATTAGCCGTAAAGCCTCATTTGCAATAGCTAAATCCTTCTTGCACAAGCTAATGATTGCATCAGTATTAATTGCTTCCATGAAAAATCGTTCGAAAAAACCGACCATGTTTAAGCATGATTTAGGTTGTTCACGAATTTTCATAATAACTTCGCGAACGTCATCAATAGAGTAGAGATTGTGTCCCGATTCTATGGGTTTAGGGATGGTAATTAACGCATTTAACTCGAGAGTATGTTTAAAATGACGGATATTAAGCTGATGGAAATGACTACTTTTGTCGACCTTAAAAAAGCTCCATACCATTACAACTGAAAATAAAAAAATAATTACAGTGAGGAAGGTGAGAGCCTTTTTAATCCTACTATTTTCAATAACCATCAATTAATGTGCTCTGCAATTTACTTCCATCGACATCCGTATTTGGAATCAAACAAGAACAGCTCCTGTTTGATTCCAATTAGTATTTAAGCTTATTTATAGCACAGTTCATTGAATCGTGAAGTTAAATAATGATAAAAAATTAACCATCTTAACTTGTTTTCTGTGCCATAAAATACAACTGCAAAAGCGGTATTGATCAAATAAGTAAAATAGCTTTATTCAATTCTGAATTTACTGGCGATAAGCATACCAATGGCTCGTTGCATTTCGGTGTGCAAACGTTGTGCATCTTCTCCAACGAGGGCGTTACAGGACATCATTTTGGCGCACGTTTGCCCAGAAACACGGCTTCCGGTGCCCACTTTAGGGGAAGGTGTGTTACGTAGAATTTGCAGTTGATCTATAAAAAAGTGCTGCAGGTCTTGAGGGGTTACAACAATACGCTCTATGTCCTGATCACTGCCTGGAGGCATAGGTAGGTTTAACTCGGTAAGACGCTCTCTAGCTGCCTCAATTTTGTATGCTGCCTTGTTGTAATAAGCAATGGATTTATCTTGGTGTTCAGCACCAAACAGCTGACTGTCATACATTTTAGCCAACAAATAACTTGCTCTAGACATGTTATTTTCGGACGCTAAAGTCAACCATTCTCTAGCTTCATCATAGTCTTTCTCTACGATTTCTCCTTCTAAATAGACTACACCAAGGACGTAAGCGGCATCGTAAATTTTGTTTTTAGCCGCTTTTTTAAGGTAACTAATTCCCTTACTCGGCTTATCATCTGTGGCTTGTGATATATACATTAAGCCCGCTTTATACTGGGCGGTAGCTTGATTCCATTTTGCCGCCTTTTTGAACATCCGCAGTGCTCGAGAAGGATCTTTATCAGTGCCATAACCAACAATATAAAAGTTGCCTAATGCTTCCATTGCACTTGGATGACCTTTTTTAGAATACTTTTTGAAGTCTTTAAAGGTTTTAACACAATGATCTTCACTACACTGTTTGAAATCAAAGGCTAATGAATATGGTGTGAATACAAGTACGCTTACAAATAATAATATTTTTCTAATGGGTAAAAACATAGTTAAAACTCTCCATGTAATAAATCAATTCAAACTCAAAGTTGCTGCCGCAACCACAACTTAATACTTTACTCGCATATTTATTTTGACCACTATGACGTTTTATTGAAAAGGTGTCACCTTTTAATGTTAAATTTCAGCCTATGACATTCACAGTTATTTACTGCTGAAGATACTTCACCACATTAAAAATAGAGCGGTCTTCTGCATCGCGCTTGATTTCAAAGCCTAGGCTTTCACAAAAACCTAGCATGCCAGTATTTTCAGCTAAAACCATTCCTTCCATGCGTTCCAACCCTTTTTGTCTTGCACTTTCAATTAACGCATTCATTAAACGCACAGCAATGCCCTTACGATGCCAATCATCTGCTACCACTACGGCAAATTCACAGCTTACTTTATCAATATTGGTAATATACCGAGCCACACCTATTTCACGGTCCATATCACCACTGCTAATGACAGCGACTAAGGCCATTTCCAAGTCATAATCTATCTGAGTAAAGCGGACCAACATGCTTTGCGGTAATTCTTTAATGCTTTGCATAAAGCGAAAATACTTAGCTGTGGGTGACAAAGAACTTACAAATTGACGCTCTAAATTAGCATCTTCAGGTCGAATTGGACGAATCTCTAACACCACACCAGAACTTAGCACTTCTGTTGTCGCCAACTCCATAGGGTAAGGATGAATTGCCATATGATCATAGCGCCCTGCTTGAGAGTGCGCTGCGATGGAGATTTTCGCATCTAAAGCAATGGCGTCATATTCATCTACTACCAGCGGATTAATGTCCAACTCTTTAATCCATGGCAGCTCACAGGCCATTTCAGATAAACGTAATAAGACGTGTTCAATGGCCCCCATATTACATCCTGGTAGTTGTCTAAAGGGCCCCAACATCTTGGCAATACGTGTATTGTTCATTAATTCACGGGCTAGGGTTTTATTCAGAGGAGGGATTGCCACCTCTCTATCTCCCATAATTTCGGTAGCAATACCACCAGCGCCAAAGGTAATTATCGGACCAAAAACGGTATCATTGGATATACCAACCAATACCTCTCTGCTGCGTTTTTTAATGTACATGGCTTCAACGGTTACACCGCTTATTTCGGCTTCGGGGAAGTATGTGGAAACCGAATCAATAATATCGTTATAAGCATTTTTAACCGCATCAGCGTTTGAAATACCTAGTCTCACGCCCCCCACATCCGACTTATGGGAAATGGTTTTACTATAAACTTTCATGACAACGGGATAACCGACGTTTTTAGCAATTGCGATGGCTTCATCAATATCGTGTGCCAAACTAGCGTGTGTCGTAGAGATATTGTATGAATCAAGGACAGCCATTGATTCAAGGTCAGTTAAGACGGTACGCCCCTCGCTCAACGCTTTCTCAATGATTAACTTAGCCCCTTCAGTATTAACCTTTTCCTCTTTTTGCAAAGGTTCTGGTGCCTGCAATAACAGCCGTTGGTTTCGAGTAAAGTTACGTAAATAAGAAAATGCTTCAATAGCGGCCTCTGGGGTAGTGAAAGTCGGCACTTTATTATCTTCTAAATAAGTCCTGCCTTCCGCCACCATTTCGCCGCCCATCAAGCAGCAAATAATCACTTTTGAGGATTTCTTCGATGCTTCAACTATTTCCTTAGTAACTTGCAAAGGCTGAGTCATAGATTGTGGTGACAAAATGAGCACAATTCCGTGCATAGTTTTGTCGTTTAAACATAGCGACAATACTTGTTGATAACGTTGTGGCGGTGCGTCACCAATAATGTCGATTGGATTGTCTTTAGACCAATTGGCGGGAAGCACTTCATTTAATTGGGCTTGTGTATCCTTACTTAACGAAATTAAATTCAGATTCAAATCAGTAGCACGGTCTGCTGCAATGGCACCGGGCCCGCCGCCATTAGTAATAATCGCTAGGTTTTCGCCTTCTAAACGTTTGTTGGTAGACAATACTGTGGCACCCACAAAAAGGTCGAAGACACGATAGCCTCTAACCGCTCCAGCTTGTCGTAACACCGCATTAAATACGTCGTCTTCACCAGAAATCACCCCAGTGTGCATTTGTGCAGCCATGGTGCCTTTATTGTGGCGTCCAACCTTTAACACCAACACCGGCTTAACCCGAGAAGCGCGTTTTAATTCACTAATAAACGAACGAGCGTGATTGATACCCTCAATGTACAAAAGAATGCTCTTAGTCTGAGAGTCGTAGGTGAGGTAATCGAGTAATTCACCGAACTGCACATCGGCAGCACAACCAATGGATACCACCGCAGAAAAGCCTAACTTACGGGATTTTGACCAATCAAGAATAGAGGTACATAAGGCACCTGATTGAGAGACAACCGCCAAGCTACCTTGATTGATGTCACCACTGTGGAAAGTAGCATTAAGGCCTGTTATTGGACGCGCGACACCCAAGCAATTGGGGCCAATGAGTCGAATTTTGTGTTGTTTGGCGGTGTGCTGTACTGCTTCTTCAAGTTTCTTACCTTCTTCATTGGCTTCCCCAAAGCCCGCTGACAAGATAATCGCAGCTTTCACACCATGCTTTCCACACTCTTCTAAAATTTCATTGGTTACCGAGGCTGGAGCGGCAATCACAGCTAACTCAATGGGTTTATGGATCTCAGAAATATGACTATAACAATGACGACCAAGCACTTCTGGATGGCGAGGATTAATGAAATAAATAGGCCCTTTAAAGGCACTTGAGGTTAAATTTAGGGAAACAGTCTTTCCGATGGTTGATTCACGCTCGCTTGCACCGAACAAGGCGATTGAACTTGGGGAAAAAAACGAATGTAAATAATGTTTCATTTAAAATCTCTTAGATGTTGGCGCGATTGTTTTGTTACTATTATCCCATACTACTTATAGGGTTATTTTATGTCTTCTACGGCTTTTATTACACATCCTAATTGTTTGCTCCATGAAATGGGAGATGATCATCCTGAAAGTCCCGCTCGTCTGCATGCAATTCAAGACGGTTTAATTCAATTTGGATTGGCTGATTTCATACTTAATATCCCTTCCCAAAAAGTTTCTAAAGATCTGTTAAAACAAACTCATACTCCAAAACACGTTGAACAGATTGAACAATTTTCACCGGTAAAAGGCCAGTACTTTCCGATAGATGATGAAACCAGTATGAATCACGTATCATTCGAGGCCGCTTTATATTCTGCTGGTGCAGGTATAGTTGCTATTGATGGTTTATTCAACCATCAATTTAAAAATGCATTTTGTGCAGTAAGACCTCCAGGTCACCATGCCGAGAAAGATAAAGCCATGGGTTTCTGTTTTTTCAATAATATTGCAGTAGCTGCCACCTACGCGAAAAAGCAATATAATCTTACACGAATAGCTATTTTAGACTTTGATGTACATCACGGAAATGGCACCGAAGACATTTTGAAAGACGACCCAACCATTCTATTTTTATCGTCTTATCAATATCCTTTTTATCCGTTCACCATACCTGAAAAAGCCGCTGATAATTGCTTGCATTACCCATTACCTGCGGGCACAGATTCCACCGCATTTCGACAATGTTACGCTGAACGGGTGCTCCCCGAATTGATAAAGTTCGAACCAGAATTAATTTTAGTATCCGCAGGATTCGACGGTCATCATAGCGACCCTATGGCAGATTGGGATTTATTAGACTCTGATTATACTTGGTTAAGCCAACAGCTTGTTGACATCGCTGAGACCCATTGCGAAGGTAGAATAGTGTCATTTTTAGAAGGGGGATACAGTTTGCCAGCACTTAGAACAGGGGCAATTGCACATATTAAAGCTTTAATGAAAATTTAAAGGTGAAAAGACGCAGTCAGTTAAATTTGGCAGCCACAAAAACCTGAACATTGCTGTGACTGCCTTATTTATTATGTATGTTGCGCTAGTTACGCTTGAAGGCTATTTATTAGGGTTTCAACTTCCGCAAAAGTGGGCGGATTACAGCCAACTTTTTCAACATTTAGACCTGCAGCGACGGCCCCAAACCTGAGACCATCTTTTAAGATGCTTTCTTCAGCGGATGGGCTGAGTGCGTTATTTTTCAATAACCTAGCCAGCATAGCAGAGAAAAATGTGTCGCCGGCACCCACAGTATCACCAAATACAGCTGGTTTGTGGACAGCTTGAAATAGATTATATTTATCAGTGATTAAATGAGATCCACCTTCACCTAACGTTAACACCACCATGCCATTTTCCATTCGATCTAACATGGATTTAGCATGAAATTCCGGTTTGCCATAGAGACCTTTTAATTCAAGATCCTCATCACTCACTTTAACAATATCGGCAAACTCAACAAACCGCCATATGGAAGCGACATATTGATGGTGGTTAACTTCCACACCTTTACGCACGTTAACATCAATACTGATTTTTACCCCGCGTGATTTGAGCGTTGTAATAACAGGGATTAGCACTTCTAACATCTCAGGCACTATTGCAAGGGAGCCCGTATGAAAAAGCTCTAAATCATCGGGTAACATCGATAATAGTTTTTCCGACGTGATATCCAGATCTGCAACACACTTACGATACAACCGATAGCTAGGTTTACCATCCTCGGCTTTATAGACCAACGCCAGTGACGTATTTTTTTCTGAGCGATTATCTTCAGGAACTTGAATACCGTCACTCTTCACTGAACTGAGAATTTTTTCACCCAAATAGTCCGTAGAAATTGGGGACAAATAAGAACAGTCAATATCTTGCTTCACAAAACTTCGAGCGACATTGAAAGGTGACCCTCCAATGAAAGGTTGATAACTGCCGTCTTGTTGTTGAATCATGTCAAACAACGCTTCACCAAATACAGCAACTTTAGGATTCGCCATAATCACTCCAAAATGCTAAAAATAAGCCAAGTCGACTAAAGCTAGACGAGCTTCGGCAAAATAGTACAAATAATAACTTAAATACCGTTAAGACACAGCTAAACTTGTTCTATTAAGAATTAGCTGCATGTGTTTTTTGATATTAGGATCAGCATAAATTGCTTTAGTCTGCTTTCTGTAGATATCCAAAAACTCTTGATTTTTACTTAAATCACCAAAAATTGAAGTGAGCTCTAAAAATGAGTCAGGGTTGATAGAATATTTAGCCGCTGCAACGTGCAACTCATCAGCCATGACATCAATAATAGTGATCGCTTTATTGTGACGATCTGTTTGTTTATCACTGTAGTAACACCATGCAGCCAAAACCAACGTAGCACACTGTATATCCCCTTTATTTTGCAGATTGTCGTTAATCGTTGGGATCAAAAACGTGGCTAACTTAGAGGCGCTTTCAGAACAAATTCGAGTTAAATGATCTTTTATATTTGGGTTAGCAAAACGCTGCAGTAAAGTTTGCTTGTAGTCATCTAAATCGATGCCATTAACGGCAGGCAAAATAGGCGTAACTTCAGAATCCATAAACAGTTGCAAGAACTGGCTAAAAATTGGATCTTGAACACTTTCGTCAATGGTTTCAAAACCATGTATCGAGCCCAAAATACCTAGTACTGAGTGTCCCGCATTCAACAATCTTATTTTCATGTTTTCGTAGGGTGTAACATCTGGCACAAATTGCGCGCCCACCTTTTGCCACTGGGGTCTACCAGCACTAAACTTATCTTCAATTATCCATTGATGAAAAGGTTCGCAAGTTACAGGCCATTCATCTTGCAGATTAAACTCTGCCTCTAAATATTCTATATCTGCAGGTGTGGTGACAGGTGTTATACGGTCAACCATTGCATTTGGAAAAGGCACTTCTTGTTCAATCCATTTTGCCAATTCAAAATCGACTTTTTGGCTGTAGGCTAACAACATTTTTCGAGCCACATCACCGTTATGTTGAATATTATCGCAAGACTGCACGGTAAACGGCGGTAAACCTCTTTCCATACGGAGTTTCAATGCCGCAGTTAAGAATCCAAACACTAACCGAGGCGCATATGGATTAGCTAAATCATGAATAACATCTGGGTTATCGAAGTCAAACTCATTAGTCGCTGGGTTGAAGTTGTAACCACCTTCAGTAATCGTCAGGGAAACAATCTTTGTGCTGGCATCAGCCATTTTCTGAATAACCGCATTGGGTTCATCACAGCCTAGCAAGAAATCGGTCATACAACCTATCACTTGATTTTCAATAGAGCCATTAGGGTGCTTAACGATCAGCGTATAAAGATAGTCTTGCTGCTCTAAAATCGACTTCATTTTGCGATCGGCATCTCTTAATCCAACACCGCAAATTCCCCAATTAAGGTCGCCTGTTTGGTTCATGTAAGCGTCAGTATAATAAGCTTCGTGAGAACGATGGAACCCGCCCACTCCTACGTGCACTATTCCTGCTTCAACTTTTTTACGATCATAGTTAGGCACCGAAAAACTGCTCGGTAATTGTTGAAGGTTAGTGTCATTAAGACGAAATTTAGATTGAGTATTCATTAACCTTCCCCTACTACGATTGCGTAGCTAATTGTTTTTTACGCTGCATATTCCAATATGCAGTTACGAAATAAATGATAGTGCAAACAAAGCCGACCGTTTGGAACAAATCGCGATTGGCTTCATAAGCAGGTATCCCGGCACTGTAAAACATGGTGTTTATTGCAAACAAAGTAGTGATCAATAAACTGCCAATGGATACAAACTGAAGCACTTTAGAGAATAAACTGGTGTCAATACTTTCTTCTGGCTCAAGGTGAGCTTGTTGGGTTTGATACTCTTCTACACGCTGCTCAAAAGCTTCCATTTTCTGCTGCTCGTGAGGGTATTCTTCCGAAGCACCATAAAATTTAGCCAACACCACATAACACACAGTTGTAAAGAACCAAGTAGGGATGAATAAATAATAAAAAGACAAAATATCGAGTGCGTTTAGTCCAAAACCAAATGTCAGTCCAAGTCCCCAAGATGCAACAGCTGGAACACTGTGTGTAAGATTTTTAAAGGTTACCCAGTAACGAGTAAAACCAATACGTGGAAATATAAAGTGTTCAGCAAACACAATTGCGCCAACCGGCACAACTAAGAGCCCAGCGTAAGTTAACAGTGGTAGCATTTTATTAAAAACGAATGGGAAACAGGCAATAAGAACGGCTACAACCCCGACAACTAGGGTCGTTTTATTTCTCGATTGGTTTTTGAAAATGGCTTGGGCAGCCAAACCCGAGCGATAAAGGTTTGCATTTGCTGTAGTCCAACCAGCCACGATTACGATAACTAGGCCAGATAATCCTAGCGCTTGGAATGCAACGTCACCGGGGTCTAATTCAATAATCGATTTTTTAACAATAACCGCTGTACCCGCACCCATGATGCCAGCTGAGATCCAAGCAATATAATGTCCAAATAACATACCTGCTGAGGTACACAATCCGTATGCGCGTTTTTTCGCATAACGTAACAGCGCCATATCAATCAAACCCACATGAGTTATAGTGTTAGCAGCCCAAGAAAAACCAATCACTTCTAGCAAACCAATACCAGGTTCACCATTTGCGTTTAATCCGGTCCAAACGGACAAGCTACCAATTTCCATAAAGTCGGCCCAGCCGGTCAAGCTTGTTTCTCCCAAAACATGTTGTGACAGAGCAGGCAACAGCACTAGAGGACCACACACAAACATCACGAACAACCAAGGCGCGCATATACGAGAGAAGTTTGAAACTGCGGTAAAACCGTACATGGCAACTAAAACCACGATAGTTCCTACCGCCAAGACCACACACACAAACCATAAATTAGTAGGGTACCAGTCCAGTTGTGCCGGAATATTCAAAGCAAAACGCACAGCAGTGGCCGATACCGTAATCATGGCGGCAGATATAACCGTAAAAATAATAACGTTTACCCAGTTATACAGGGTTGTCATAGAGTTACCGGCTATTTTTTGTAAATAGGTATACAAACTTAACCGCGTTTCAATGGCAATGGGCGTGGTAATTAAAGTCCAACTCAATACAGCAAGAATGTTACCTATTAGTAAACCAAGTAGAATATCTGACATGGTTGCACCAAGGGCAACGAAAGTGGCACCAATAACAAATTCAGTAGCCGCAACGTGCTCACCTGCATATAAACCTAAAAAATGCGTCCACCCCTTTAACTTATGTTTGGGGATGGGTAATTGCTCTTCATCTACAGTATCTAGATTAATTTGATATTTATCAGGTGTCATCATTATTACCTGTCATTAAGTTGTCGTTGTGGGCGAGTAGTTCCCAATAAAATTAATTGAATCAATATAATAATTAAACTCACCATTACTATGCATCGATTCGCCTTAGCTATCATTTGGGTTTTCTGTTGAAAACACCAATTATGCGCAAATGCTCAACATGTGGGCATATTCCCACAAATTAACTCTAAAGGTCAATATATTGTTAATTAAATATCCTTAAAAAATTCCATTATTGAATAATTTGTTAAAGTAATGACGTCAAAAAAAGTTCTCTTCGCCCTTTAGAAATTAAAGAAAAAAACATAAACATCAAAAGGATAGATATTATTGAAAGAATTTCAAATCGCCATTATTTAATATTTAAATTAAACACATAGATGTTAATTAAATTTGACAAGGAAAATGTTAAAAACTTAATACCGAAATGCAGTTATTCCATAGAAAAATAAAAAACTGGCCTAAAAACCCCATCCAAAACCACGGTTTGTGCACATTTAATCTTTAAGCTTATCCCCTTACGTTCCCCCATAACTCACGATTTTTAGGGCTTTTTAGGGGCTAGGAGGTTAACGCATGAGAAACATACGATGGTTTTAGTCGAACTCTACAAATATATTATTTCTTGTGATGGTGGGGACATTAGTAGCTGCATGTCATGGTGAGAGCATAAACATAACAGCAGCGGATTTCGATCAAGATACATTCAGTAATGACAATGGAACCGCTTATACAACGGACTCCACCGATGCTGTACTTTGTATCTATTTTTACAATGAGCAGAATGAATCAGAATCAGTCTCGCCAAGTAGTTATGCAGATTGGACTTGCCATGGCACGTATAGCAACTTAACTGCTAACGGCATACCCGACAATGCTTGTAGCCTTGGGGACAATAGTGGCAGTTGGAATATTGAAGTGGCAGCTAAAGACAGCTGTACTCTTGCCCTATAATCGATAATCGCAACTTAATGTTTAACAAAACGTCTTAAAAGCACTGGCAATAAGGTAGAGTCTGTTAGCAGCGCCATTAACATTGCTAGACCTGTTAGTAGCCCGAATAGAATACTCGGTACAAAATCAGAAAAGCTCAATAATGCAAAACCGATTGTGATGATGGTAGTAGTAAATAACAGCGCATAACCGACACTATTAAAGGTGTTTTTGATTGCTTGTTCTGCTCCAGTGGCGTGTTTAGCACCAAGGCTGTTTTTGGCACCAAGGCTGTCTCCAGTATCAGTGTTTCTGCTCGCTTCAAGATAGCGGTGGATAAAGTGAATGGTATCATCCACGGCTATCCCCATGGCAATGGCCGAAATGGTAATAGTCATTAAATCTAAAGGGATCCCCAGCAATCCCATCACACCTAAAATAGTAAGGGTGGTGAGGATATTAGGAATAACCGCGATTAACGCGATTCTTATTGAGCGAAATATTGCCAATAACACTAAAAATAAAGCGATAAAAACCAACCCCAATGTCATAATTTGCGACTTGAACAAACGCTGCAATATATCCTGATAAAGTACAAAAAGGTTAGTAACCAGATAATCTTGTCTGTCGACACCAATTGCTTGCATATCTGCATTAAGATCATCTAAAAATTCAGCTCGGTTAAACTCTGCTGTGCTGTCTTTGATTCGCGTGCTTATTCTAAGTTGATTAGTTTCAGGATCAAAATACGCACCTAACAACTTATCTTTTAAAGATTTATCAACCAAGGTATAGATTGCTGTTAACTCATACTCGGTAAGAGGTTTATTTTCATTTATTGCCATTGCCAACTCAGTAAAATTATATACTGAGGTAACATTCCCCATGGCCTCAAAACTTGTTAGTACCGCTTGGACTTTTTGTAAGCTTTGAATTGCCTCAGCAGTCAGTACTAAGTCTTTGTCCCGTTGCTCAGTGGGAATGGTATAAACCACGTCCATAGGCGTAGAAC
Source organism: Aliiglaciecola sp. (assembly GCF_039982535.1). Lineage (NCBI taxonomy): Bacteria > Pseudomonadati > Pseudomonadota > Gammaproteobacteria > Alteromonadales > Alteromonadaceae > Aliiglaciecola > Aliiglaciecola sp. Next base: position 473,973 of record NZ_JBDWYG010000038.1, on the reverse strand, counting down.
CACCAAACTCTTGGTCGATGAAAGTTAGTTCCTGACGCACTTGGGTAGACTCTTTGAAATAGTTTAGAAAACTATTTTCCACATCTAAACGTGTTATCCCTACAATAGATACAACCACCAACACCACACTTAACACGCCTATTGATTTTGTATAATTGAGACTCAGGGTCGTGAACCCTTTAATAATCCATTGGGTAAAACGATTTTCACCACTTTCATCCTTATGAGATAACACCGATAAAAATGCTGGAAAAAGTAGCAAGCTAACCAGAATAGAAATAACCATAGCGACTATCATCATCCAGCCGAAACTCACAACAGGTTGAATACCGCTGAAAAGTAACGAACCAAAACCAACAGAAGTCGTTAAACCCGCATAAAGACAAGGTTTAAACTTGTTTTTTAGGGTCTTTTCTAATAGCTGAGATTGACTGTCTTGTTTATTCTTAACAGCAAGTTGCCGATACTCCACAATCAAATGAATCATCACGGCTAGCGTCAGGATCAATTGCAGCGCTATGAAGTTTGAGGATATAACCGTGGTTCGCAAATCTAATAAACCAAAAATCCCCACAGTTAATAACACACTCAACCCACAAGAAACTACTGGCAACACCACCCAGCGAATCCGACGAAATAAAATAAACAACATCACCACAATAGCGCCGCCGATTGCACTGCCAAATAACAGCAGATCCCGCTTTATAATATCAATCATCTGCTGACCCAGAACATAGGCGCCACCTAAATAGAAGTCTGCATCTTGTTGGTATTCTTCGGTTATCTCGTAAATCCTATCTATCTCTTGTTTGCGCTGTTTTTTCAGTTTTTGCTCAATGGGATCAGCTTGAGCTTTTAGTTGGCTTATTTTTTTCTGCTGCTGTTCCGATAACTCACTCTCAAGGGCATTCTTCTGGATATCAATAATCTGATTTTGAATATCGACTAGTTGTGAATTCTTTTTAAAAACAATTTGAATGGCTGTCGCGGTTTGTGCCTGGTTGACTAATAAGTCGGTAAACAAAGGATGCTTGTTGAACACCTGTTGCATTTGTTGCGCTGAATATTTTTGAGATTGCCAACTATATTGTTCGGGGTTTAAATCGGCACTTAGGGAAGTGGCATTACTCAACAGCGGAACGTTAAGTATATTGGTCACCGACTTCACTCTAGGCAGCGCTGCGAAAGCATCACTTAGTTGTTCAAGTTGCTGAAAGGTTTTATCTGAAAACACCTCGTGATCTTTTGGTTGGTAGGCCACCAAAATAAATTCATCAGGTGAAAACTTTTGATTCATCACCTGTGATTGAATATAAAGTTGGTTGTCTTTTACTAGTAAAGTGTCCGCTGAGGCATCAATCCTAAATCGCTGAGCAAAGTAGGCAGACACAATTCCCAACACAATAAAAGTAAGCAATATCCATTTGCTCTGACGGATCAACAATTGTTCTAAATTAGATTTCACTGTTGCTCTTCCCCTTCAGGTGAGTCTACATTTTTGTGTTTAACACGATTTTTTTCACTGTTTGCAGGTGAAGGCGAGAATTGTTGAACGCCACCGTCAAATTGCTCGTCTCTTTCAACGCTTTGTAGATACAAGTTTCTAAAAAATGTGTAGGGATCATCAGATTGAGCGCGTAACTCTTCATAGGAGGGAGCGGTAGGTACAAAATCATTAAATCCATCAAGTCCCTGAAGGTAAGTAGATTCGGGTGAATCAGAAATAACATGAACCGGACTAAGTAGGCTTTCACCTATGGTAGAAAAGGCATTTCTGAAATCTGACTGGCCAAGTATGGGTAACACTAGATAATTACCATAGCCGACATCATAGGAGGCCAAAGTATCACCAATTGTAGTGGTCTCCTCTGGCATATCAAACCATGCATCAGCGGGATCAAATAACCCTAAAAGCCCCACCGTTGAATTAATTAAAAATCGACCTAAATTGGTGCCAGATTTTTTACCTTCACCTTGCGCCAAATTGTTTAATAAATTGAGAGGCTCGCGCAAATTACTGAAAAAATTGCCTATACCCGTTTGTACTGGATCCGGCACTACCGCATCGTAGCCTTTGCCAACCGGAATCAGAAAATAGCGATATACAACATCATTAAAAGCAAAAATAGGCCGATTAATAGACTCTAAAGGATCATCAAAGGTTACAGGATCATAGGTGACAACTGTTGGGGTTAAGACTTGCTCGCCTTGAGAAGTATTGATGACAATTTCTTGATTACTAAGCGGTTTTTCAGAGACCTGATCAACTTGGTTGGAACTACATCCACTGATGATCAGAATACTGATCAAGCACACGGATTTAATATATGCGGTGAATGGATTTAGTATTTTAGAATCCAACATAGTTTGTTCTCATTTTTATTGTAGCTATGAATTTCAATTTCGCTTCAGGCAGTTTCCTAAAGGCGACCTGTCAGTCAGTCATTCATTCTTTCTTTAATTATAATTAGCAATTTACTTGCCAAACGCAGGGATGCTTAAGATGAACGATAAAATTACCTTTCTAAGGGATTACGCTGAAACAACAGCGAAAGGATCAAATCCTTGTTAAGCAAGGAAATTAGTAGCTCAAAGGCTTAATAAAGGTGATGAGTTAAAAACATTATTCGAAAAACAGACGAGATGCTTTTCGAATAAAAGCAAAAGCCGCCTAAAAAATATGGGGGAAATTATCAAAAAAAATTGTAAAACTTACTCAACAATAGAAATTGCTACAGTTTGTTAATCGTCCTACATTTATTTTAAAAAGTACGACTCAACATTTAACTAAACACATATAACTACACTCATCGACACACTAACGTAAATTGTATGCCTAAAATTTTTCCTCAGCTATTGCATTTGCCGATAGTCTCTTTAATCTAACCATAACGCTTTTTCAGACAAGCAAAGTCTTTGTTAGTTAACCTATTTAGTAAACATCTCTCTATTAGAATTCGCTACATACTGGCGCTTTGCCTGGTAGGCGCGACTGTATCAACATCCGCCTTAATGCTCCGTTATATCTTTAAAGCCCAAATGAACGATGCTTATGTTGTTAATGTTGCTGGTCAACAACGTATGTTATCCCAGCGCATCGCTCTTTTTGTCACTCGTATATCCACCTGCCCAGCAAACTACGAAGAACTCAATGAGACCCTAAAAACTACCATTGAAAAATTTGCAGGGAACCGAGAATACTTAACTCAACTACCGAAGCTTCCTAGCAACATACAAGAAATATATTTTGGCAAGCCCGCACTAGACTCTAAAACTCAAAACTATGTAAAAGCAGCTCAACAATTTAGTGGTAATGGAAAGAACTGTGGATTGATCCCCTCCGACTTCAATGCTAAAGAAACTAACGAACTGCTTTTTTACTTAGACAAAGTTGTACAAGAGTTTGAATTAGATGCTCGTGATCGGGTAGAGCGCGTTGAAAGCATTGAATTGGCTTTATGGTTATTTACACTCTTATTGTTAGTACTTGAAGCATTGCTCATCTTTCACCCCATGGAAAAGAAAATCAAAACCTCCTTAGCCTCTTTACGCAAAGCTTTACGCAAATCTAAAGATGCAGAACAACAAGCAAACGAGGCCAATAAAGCAAAATCTGAATTTCTAGCCAGCATGAGTCATGAGCTACGCACTCCAATGAATGGGCTTTTCGGCATGATAGAATTGGCCATTGATAACCCGAGCAAAAGTAACGATTACTTGAAAAAAGCCAAGAGTGCTGGAAAACAACTATTAGTGCTTATTAACGATGTATTAGATCTATCTAAAATTGAAGCTGGCAAGCTGCGTATTGAAAGAACTCCTTTTGATCTAATCCAATTATTGGATGACGTGTCCTCTGTACAATCGGCCAATTGTCGAATAAAGAACTTAACCTTTGATTTTCAAAAGACAACTAGCTTACCAACTCGAATCATCAGCGATCCCACACGTCTATCTCAAATCATGCAAAATTTATTAAATAATGCCATTAAGTTTACTGAAACTGGGGGCGTAACCCTCTCTGCAGGGGTCAAGATTAGAGATAAAAAATACTGGTTAACTATTAACGTCAAAGATACAGGGATAGGCATTGATAGCCAGAAATTGGCCTCTATTTTTAACAAGTTTGAACAAGCAGAACAATCAACCACAAGATTATTTGGTGGTTCAGGATTGGGATTAGCCATTAGTAAACAGTTAGCTGATTTAATGAAAGGCGAACTTGAAGTAACCAGTGAATTAAATACTGGAAGTTGTTTTACTCTCTCAATTCCCATTGAAATAGACAGTGAAAAAATTGAAAACATTAACCCTGAAGTCCAATTAAAATGCGCAATTGTCGATGACTTGATCACCAGTAGAGAATATATTCAGCACATTGCCGAGCTTCAAGGTGTGGTGACATCTACCTTTGAATCAGCTAGAGAATTTTTAGCAACTGATTATTCTGAATACGACATTTTAATCGTCGATTTATCCATGCCTGAGCTGACGGGTGTCGATTTGATTGAGGAAATCGTTAAAAGGAATGCAGCCAGATTACCTTACATTATTTTGGTATCCGCAATGATTGAACATTTAGAATGTTCTGATGAAGTGAGAAGAGTCATATGGCGTACTCACGCTAAACCTATTCTGAGACAGGAACTAGAAGTTGATTTGCGACAATTGCAAAAAATTCATGTACGCCAAGACTCAAATATTGTGCAGCCGCAAACGAAATTTAAAATTTTAGTCGCTGAAGATAATGAAATTAACGCTGAGGTAGTGAAAGCGATGCTTGAAGCCTCTGGTTACGATGTTTCGATAGTCGGTGATGGAGAAAAAGCCATTAACGCATGCATATTCGAAGAGTTTGATTTGATTTTGATGGACTTACAAATGCCAGTTATGGATGGCTTAACCGCAACGGCTAAGTTGAAAACTGATATAAACTTTAATAAACCTATTATCGCCCTGACCGCTAACGCTTATGTGGAGGATCGAGAAAAGTGTAAAAACGCAGGAATGACTGACTTTTTATCCAAACCCATAGATAAAGTGTCATTGATTACTATGATCCAGAAATACTTAAAAGATTAACTTTTTACCCTTGATACTGTTGGGTTATTTTACGTAAGGTCGGTTGAGTAACATCCAATAGTTTGGCTTTATGTTGCTGTGTTATTTGTTGACGGACAACAATTGACTGCATGATGGACTCTAAAGTAGGCCAAAATTTAGGAATAGTATCCCGCTCAACAAAGCGCTGAAGTAACTCATTATACTCTGTACTCAGGCTATCTAATTGAGGATGAGCTATATTCACGTCTTTCAACTTTGTTGAACGTCTCCTTAGAGTTGACTCTGACTGATCCAGGTTAAGCGCCATTTGATACAGAGTTCCCCACTTTTCTAAACACAACTCTATCCACTGTTTTTCCAACCAAGTACTGATTGCAAATGGCACTGACTGCTGAATAGCCACTGAAACGACTTTATCGACGAGGCCCGATAAAGCTTGCATCAATTCTTCATCACTATCTTGATTGATGTGGCTAGATAGGTCTTGTTGTGAAACCGGTGTCGTCTGAGGTAAAGAAAAAGATTGTTCTTGTAGACTCAAATGCTCAGGCTCTAGGTAAGCTCCAGAACAAGTGATAACTGCACGCATAATGCAATTTCTTAGTTCTCTAATATTACCCGGCCAGTTGTATAGCCGAATTTTATCCACAGCTGATGCAGACAGGTCGGTAATTTGTTTATTGTATTGATGACTAAACTTTTTCAAAAAATGCCGAGCTAAAAGCAAAGCATCATTGCCACGCTGGTTCAACGGCGGCAGATGTAGCGTAAATACGTTGATTCGATAATAGAGGTCTGCACGGAAACGTCCTGCAGCCACCTCATCAGCTAAATTTCGATTGGTTGCTAATATCAACCTTACATCCACTTTTCTAACTCTTTGATCGCCCACAGCAACAAAGGTTTTCTCTTGAACGAAACGTAATAACTTGGACTGTATATCGAGGGGTAACTCTCCAACTTCATCAAGAAATAGTGTGCCGCCATCGGCCTGGGCAATTTTACCAGGTTGATCACTAGTCGCGCTGGTAAACGCGCCTTTTCTATGACCAAAAAGTTCGCTTTCCATAAGATGAGTAACGATAGTACTGCAATCTACGGTTATAAAAGGTTTATCGGGTTGTATACCGTGAGTATGAACTTGTTTAGCAATGACTTCCTTACCGGTCCCCGATTCACCGATAAGCAACACGGAAGCATCCGTAGGGGCGACTAATTGCACCTGCTGCATTAAGGTTTGCATTGCCGCAGATTCAAATAAAAACTCGTGCTCACTAGATTCATCTGCAGTTTTATTTTCCACCGGCTTTTGACTTTGGTCCAACAATAGAATTCGTTCAATTGCAGTACCTAGGTTCGCAGAAACTTGCTGAAGCAACTCGGTGTACTTTTGCGCTAAAGACTGATCTTTCAATGGCCAACGTAATACAACGGCTCCCTGACAACTACCACGAGTAACGAGGGGGACGACACTTTGCACACTAGTGGCGTTAAGTTTTTGTACCTTAGAATACGCTGTGCTATTCCCGTCACTTACTAAGTTATCAATGTTAACCTTAGATGTTACCCACTGATTGACATCATTGACATCGACTGTAGGTCCATTAGTTTCATAGGACAGATTAGTTAAACCGCCACCTCTGTTGATATAAAGCCCTGCATAAACAGGTAACATTCCAGCAAAAAGTAAATGGCAAACCTGCTTTGAAAAGCTTTGTAAGTCGTGGGTATTGCCGATGATACGAATTACATCCCACTGCAATGTTATGAGTTTAAAGTCTGCGTCTGCGGCATCTGAGAATTTACCACTCATACGGTCCATATTAGCGAGTATGTTGGCATCGAATTTAGGTTGCCAGCACACTAAGGTACCGCCACCGATACTTCTTGCCGCCTGTAGTGCTGCATTGGCCCTGCGGAAAAGCTCAAGTGGAGACTGTTCATTAAGTTGTTCTTCCGACTCAATAGTGGCTAATCCAAAGCTAAAATCCAAACTAACTTTTTTATCTGAGAAGCGTTTTTGCCTCAACATTTCGCGCATTCTAGACGCTAAAACCTGCCCCTGCTGCTCATTGGTGTCAGGCAGATGTGCAGCAAAAACAGCGCCACTGAAACGGCTGGCAAAATCGTCAGTTCGTAATAAATCCGACATGCACTGAATAACTTCAGCTAAAGCCTGATCGCCCATTTCGCGACCATAGCGTTGATTAAACGCCGCAAAATCATCAGGATTAACCAATAGCAGTGTAACAGGCGCACCGTTTGCCGCGCTTTGTTCCTGCCACTCCTGAGTTTGCCAACTAGCAACTTGACGAAAAATTAATAGCGTTTCATTTTGATTTAATGGACCTGCAAAGCCGTCCAGCATCACCACTGAGTGCTTTAATTTAACCGGAAATGGCGGCAGCCTCGTCATCGCATGGGTTCGGCTCATGTCAGCCAATATTTGCAACATTCGGCGTTTAGCAATAGGTGATGGAACGTTTAAACAAGATAGTAAATCTTGACCAATAACAATATCGCCAGTGTCTACCATCTCTTCTAATAAAGGTGCATTTACCTCCACTATGCGACCGTCAGCGTTTAAGGTCATGGACATTTCACCAAGACACTCGGATAACATTGAAAGTTTGTGCTTACTACGCTCTAAATCCTTGCTTACCTGACGATGCTGTTTCAATAATGACAATATTGGTAATACAGCGTCTACTTGTGTCCAGTCCAAATACCAATGCTCTGCTGCGTTAGTTTTTGTTGGAACATGAGGGGCATCTTGGGATAACCAGAAGACTTGCCGATTATCTAAGTTGAAGCGTTTAATCAGAGACTCAGCATGGCCTTGATTCTGACAGAGAACTAATATTGGGGAGCGTAAGTTTTGACTCGATAAACCTGAGGTAATTAGAGTGTAGTGAGACCCATACCGCTGTCGAATTGATACAACTGCGCCTTGGTACGTCAAATCTTCGGCTAAATCATCATCCACAAAAAGGGTGATGATGCTTTGATTTTCTGGGACAGTTTCAACTTGCAAAGACGATTTCATTATTATTGTTCTTATTGGCGCATCAAGTGACTAAAGTTCTGGGTTAACAAAGGCCCTATATATTCAGCGGCCAAAGGCCTAGAGAATAGGTAGCCTTGCAACAGTAAATGTTTACTATTTTTCAGTATTTCTATTTGACCAGCATCCTCAATCCCTTCGGCTATAACCCCTAGGTTTAGACTCTCCGCAAGGGCCAAAATGGCCTCAACTATTGCCACGTCATCAGGTGCTGAATCCAAGTCGCACATGAATGAGCGATCAATTTTAAGGATATCAATAGGGAATTTTTTCAAATAACTCAAAGAAGAATAACCAGTACCAAAATCATCCACCGCCAAAGTAACACCAAGGGTTTTTAATTCAATTAGCCTTGCGATATTTTCTTCAGCATCGCTCATTATCACCGATTCGGTTAATTCCAATTCAAGTAATTCGGCAGGTAAGCCACTATTGCGTAGGGCTTCAGCCACGATTTCTGTGAAGTTATGCTGTTTAAATTGATGTCCTGATACATTCACTGCGACTCTAACTGGAGTATCTTGAGTTAACCATTGTTTAGCTTGTTGGCAGCTTTGTTCGAGCACTAACTGCCCAAGGATATTAATCAGTCCAGTTTCTTCAGCAATCGCAATAAACTCATCCGGTGGGATCATACCACCTTGTGCGGGTAACCACCTTACAAGTGCCTCAACGCCTACAATCTGTCCCGTTTGAGCACAGACCTGTGGCTGGAAAAAAGGCACAATTTCGTTACTGTCGAGGGCCTGACGTAAGTCTTGTTCAAGTTGTAATCGGGCAGCAGCCTTGGCGTTCATTGAGTCGCGGTAAAATTTATAACAGCAGCGACCAGCTTGTTTTGCTGAATACATTGCGGTGTCTGCATTTTTAAGTAAGGTTTCCGCATCTTCCCCGTCATTAGGAAACATTGAGATACCAATACTTGGCGTAATGACAACCTCAAACTGTTCGAGTTGGAATGGTTTACTAAAGCTACGAATCACTCTTTCGGCAACTAAAGTGGCTTCATTAGCTGTATTTAATTGATTCAAAAATATCGTAAATTCATCACCACCAAAACTTGAAAGTTGGGTTTTATTTGCCGAAATATTTTCTCCAACTCGCACAAACACATCACTGTCTCGCAAGTTAGTTTGTAATCGATGAGCCACTTTACGAAGCAATTTGTCACCATTACTGTGGCCCATGGTATCGTTAATGCGTTTGAATCTGTCTAGATCAATGAATAACATTGCAGCTTGATGTTGCTTACGCCTAGCGAGTGCCAAAAAGCGTTGCAGGTCTTGCATCAAGTATTGCCGGTTTGGTAAACCCGTAAGAGAATCATAAAACGCCAGTTGATGGAGTTCTTTTTGTTGCACAACTAAATCAGCAAAGGCTTGACTCGCCCGCAGGATATACTTAACTCGTTCGCCTAAAATCGGCCATCGAATAGGTTTCGCTATGAAGTCTGTAGCTCCAACCGCATATGACCGATGGATGGAGTCAAGATCGTCGGAGCCAGTCACCATTATAATTGGAACATGTTTGCCATTTTCTTGGCTACGAATACGTTCGCATACTTCAAAACCATTCATTTCAGGCATGGAAACGTCTAATAAAACCAGTGACGGAGAGTGTTTCTGAAACTGCTCTAAAGCCCGTTTACCATTTTCTGCTTCTAACACTTCGATACTGTCACTGGTTAGTGTTTCTTTCATTAAAATTCTTGCGGTGAGATCATCGTCACTTACCAGAACTTTAATTTTCGATTCAACCAACATTTCTAAACGTCTCCAACTTCTCGCAACTTAGTATAAAAGTGGCTTGTATATTTTGGGCTAAAGTATCGACTCCTTCCGATTGCTGCTGTTTTGACTTGCTCTCTAACTCTCGACATATTTCGTACAATGCTTTAGCGCCAGAGTTCCCAGACATAGATTTTAGCGCATGGGCAATTTCTGCGACTTCGCTCAAATTCAATTCTGGGCTGTTAACTTGTTCAAATAACTGTGCAATTAATTTTTCTGCTTCTTGAATAAAAGCATCTAACACTCGAACAAACACTGGATTTCCCGTGTCTCGACTGATTTTTAGCAGTGTCTCCACAGTTGCCATATCAATTAACTGTGACGCCAACTCATCATCAGTCGCTTCACTATTTTGAGTCACTAAGTTATCACGGCTATGGTTATTTTGCGCGTGACTGTTTTGGCTGTCGAATTCTAGCGATTCATTTTCACCTTGCTCGTTCTTCGGTGGTTGTGACGGAGCACCTAAAAAGCGCGTCAACGTCTGCTCGAGTTCGCGCAGAGAAAAAGGCTTGGTCATAACTTCGTTCATACCTACACCCAAACACTGTTGACGCAGGTCATCCCCCATTCCCGCCGTCAAAGCGACAATTGGGATATTCGGCCATTTTTTTCTAATCTCGGTGGTTGCCTGATATCCATCCATAATTGGCATCTGACAATCCATTAAAACTAAATCGGGCTGATTAATATTTATTTGCTCAACTGCTTCAGCCCCATTATCCGCTAACCATGCTTCACACCCCAGCATGCCTAACATGCTTTTGGCAACTTCTTGGTTGGTTAAACTATCTTCTGCCACTAAGATGTTAGCGTTAAATTTCTGGTGATTGGGGTATTCGTTATTACTTACTTGACGATCAAGGGTTTTAACCCCTAACGCTTTATTTAAGCTATCTTGCAAATCTTTAAGGTGAATAGGTAAAGGTAAAATATTGCGCTTATCATGTTCCTGCCACTGGGAAGACGGCAACAGACATATCCATTTTTGCATTGGAATTTGCGCGTTTTTTATTGCCGATTCATATTCACTAAGACTGATCCATAAACCATTTTTAGCTGACGCTAATTGTCCGTTAACCCTTTGAACATGTACCGCTGTGACACCTAATTTACTCAACATATTAGATAATGCCAGTCCCAAACCGCCTTTCAGGTTAACCAAATGCACAGTTGGAGCTGTAGATGAAAGAAGGGTTTCAATTATCGGTTTTTGATACAGAGGCAAATCAACTTCTAAAGTAAACGAACTCCCCTCCCCGAGTTTAGATTGCACATCAATGTTACCGCCCATCAATGTTGTCAACTGACGACAAATTGCTAAACCTAACCCCGTGCCTCCATACTTTCTGGTGGTTGAGGCATCAGCTTGGGTAAACATTTCAAACACTTTTTGCTGTCTATCTGGTGCCATACCAATACCCGTGTCTTGAACTCTTATTTCAAAACCACTGTGTGGGCTTGCTTGTTCTGAGGAGTTATTATGCGCCTGATAACAAGGCACACGTCGGATACTCACATTCACTTCACCATGCTCAGTGAACTTAATTGCATTACTGGTTAAGTTAGCAATGATCTGTCGCAACCTTGCAGGGTCGGCGTACACTTCAGGAAGCGGCTCTGGAGACAAAATCGCGTTAACATAAAGTCCTTTGTTATATGCAGATTCACTAAACAAGTCACAGACTTCTTCGACTAAGGCTTCAAGATCAACAGGAACAGATTCAAGGGTCGCTTTACCTGCTTCGAGTTTCGAGAAGTCTAGAATATTGTTTAGCAAGTCTAACAATAGGCGACCTGAACGATAAACCAATTGCGCAAAGTGTTGTTGTTTTGGCTTTAACTCAGAACTTAATAAGACTTCTGTCATACCCAAAACTCCGTTCATAGGAGTACGAATTTCATGACTCATGATAGCTAAGAAATCACTTTTTTCTTTACTTGCTTGCTCTGCTAATTTACGCGCTTTTTCAGTTTCTTGCATACTGGTTTCAAGCTGTGCATTAGCATGCCGTAACTCTTTAGTACGCTCTTCTACTTTTTCTTCTAAATCAAGTAGTTGTTGAATCTCAGCTAAACGTTTACGACGATATTTCCAAATTGTATTGAGTACAATCAACACCACAATGAGTGAATAAAGACTGTATGCCCAAACCGTTTTCCATGGTGGCGGAAGCACATTGATTGGTAACACAACCCCTTCAGTGTTCCACAAGCCTTGGTTATTACTAGCCTGCACACGTAATGTGTAGTTACCCGCAGGTAAGTTGGTAAAGGTCGCTAAACGACGGTTTTCTAATTCAATCCAATCGGAATCCAATCCTTCCAATTTATATCGGTACTCGTTAAGCCCTGGTGCGTTAAAATCTAGTGAAGCAAACTCAAAGGAAATAAAATAATCTTTGTATCCAAGCTCAAGTTCTTGCAGTTGCTGATAAGGCACATCAAACCATACTTGTTCATTTAGTTTTTTTATCCTCACAACCACCACCGGTGGCACAATTTCGCTATCTTTAATGTCATCAGGATGGAAACGTATTGCGCCCGTTGGCCCGCCAAAATACATATATCCTTGGCTATCTTTAAAACTAGCTCCCCAATTCACTTCACTTTCTTTAAATCCTTGAGAACGGTCAAAATGTCTAATTTTACCGTTTTCTGTATTTAACCGAGTCAGGCCTGCGGGGCTACCAAGCCATAAGTTTCCTGAGTCATCCTCTAAAATGGCGTAAACATGACTACTAGGAAGGCCACTAAAACTGTCATATTGTGTGAACTTATTATTGAATGCCTGCATATCTTCAGGCGACCATTTATTTAATCCACCACCTTGGGTACCAATCCATAGTTGACCTTTGGAGTCTTGATAAAATGCCCAAGCCATAGAAGCTGATAAACTATCAATGACATCGGGGTTTTGTTCAATCCGGCGAAAATGGCCACTAGCTTGGTCCAGTAAATTGAATCCAGACACAGTACCCACCACAATAGTGCCGTCAGCAAGTTGATAAACAGCTAAAACTTTATCGCTATTTAAGCTATTAGGGTCATTTTCGTCATACCGATAATGTATAAATTGGTCGCTTCCTGCGGGTAAATAATTCAAACCGCCACCAAAGGTTGCAACCCATAAATTACCACCATTATCTGAAAAAACGCTAGTGACACCGTTGAAACTCAAGCTGCTAGGGTTTTCTGGATCATGAGAAAAGAATTGAATGTCATTGTTATCTACATTTAAACGGCCAAGTCCGGCACGCCGTGTACCGAACCAAAGTTCATTATCTTTGCCAAGCACAGCGGTAACTCTGGCATCACGCAATGAAGTTTGCGTTTCTTTATTAATAACTTGTAATACATCCCCATTGCTATCCAGTTGAGTTAAACCGGTATAACTGGCTATCCAAATAGATGATTCACCTGCACTTGAATCGGTTTCAGCAAATCCTAACACCGCATTGTTGCTTAACCCTTTATCAATATGCTCAAACGGCACCTCAATACTTTTAGTAATCCCATTTAAGGTACCCAACCAAATTAGACCGGTAGAGTCTTGTTGAATCGATAAGGTGTTATTATCTGTTAATCCGTCTGTAGTGGTGAAACTAGTAAAACTATTTTTACCGTCCCAAACCGCAACGCCCGCATCGGTGCCTATCCAAATGCGTTGTTGACGATCTTGATAAATTGTTTGTGCAAGATTCGATGGCAGACTGTCTGCTTGATTAGCGTCATATTGCCAGTTGCTAAACTGCAGTTTCTGCGGGTCAGTAACACTCACACCTGCATCTGCGCTAGCTACCCATAAGCGCTGTTGTGTATCAACAAACAAATGTTTCAAAGAGTCACTAAAAAATGGTGATTTAGACCCCGAGTAAAGTCGCTCCATAGAATGGCTTTTTTTATCGAATTTAAATAAACCATTTTCACTGGATGCTAGCCAAAGGAAGTTGTCATCTTCGACAATAGATACAATACCCGCATCTTTTTTCAATTCAGGAACCAATTCGCGAATATTAAAGTGCTCGAAGGTTTTGTCATCGGGATTAAATCGACTGAAATTACCGTTACGATAACCAATCCAAATATAGTTTTGAGCGTCTAAGAATAAGCTCAGGATTCTATTCGAGGTAGGTGCAGTGGCTGAGTTATCGGCTTCTTTAAATGCCGTAAACGTTTGCTTGGCAGCGTTAAATAAATTAAGACCGCCTCCATCTGTAGCTATCCATAATCGATGCTGGTGATCTTCAAGTATCGCAAAAACATTGCTATTGCTTAGGGAGTCATCGTTGCGAGGCTCATGCACGAAGTGCAGCATTTGATAACCATCGTATCGATTAATTCCCTCTTGGGTAACAATCCATAAATAACCAGTACTATCATGGTATATCTGACGCACTGTTTTTTGCGTTAACTGGGTTGTTAAGTCTGCAGATGAAAAGTAGAAATTAGGAGAATCGTCAGCATTAGCGGTGCTGCTTATTAGGAGGAAAAATAGAGAATACAATATTCCTTTGCTGAACATACTTCTTCACGGCTCATCGTTTTTAACCTAGATTAACCTAATGAAATAACTATGCCAATAAAATGGTAAAAATAGCTGCTAGAAGTCTCTATTTAGCCCAATTGCGGTGGTTAAAAAACAACTCAGCCCCTGCAAAGTCTCACTTTGAGGGGCTGAATGAATTAACCTGAAAGACTTATTCTTGCATTAAGAAGTTTTCTTGATTTACGTAGGCTTCTTCCCAAATGAAGGCTTCTTCCCAGATAAACGCTTCCTCCCAGATGAAGGCCTCTTCCCAAATGAAGGCTTCTTCCCAGATAAACGCTTCTTCCCAGATGAAGGCCTCTTCCCAGATAAACGCTTCTTCCCAAATGAAGGCCTCTTCCCAAATAAACGCTTCTTCCCAAAGCTCAAACTCAAACCCTTCGATGTAATAGTTGCCGTTATCGTCTTTTCGAGCTGCGCCCATGTAATGTTGCTCACCACTTAAGTCTGCAGCGATATCCATACCATTGTTGGCACAACCTGTAGCGGTTGATTCGACTGCTTTAACGGCATTAACACTACCAGAGCCTTGTTGGAAAGGACTGTAAGCAAGTTTGCCATTTGATAGTTGAGCCATTGTAGTGCTACTCATCAAACGACACTTCACATCGTTAGCGCTCAAGCTGGGATCATTTTGTAACATTAACGCGACAATTCCACTTACCACACCTGACGCTTGCGAAGTACCAGACATGATAAATCGATCATTTCCAACCATATATTGTGGAAACTTGTTAGGCATATACATGTCTTCATTCGCTAAGCTGAATATATGACCGCCAGGAGCAACTAAATCTGGCTTAACAAAAGCTTCATGAGTCGGGCCTTGTGAAGAGAATGAAAGCAA
This sequence comes from Aliiglaciecola sp., assembly GCF_039982535.1. Classification (NCBI taxonomy): domain Bacteria; kingdom Pseudomonadati; phylum Pseudomonadota; class Gammaproteobacteria; order Alteromonadales; family Alteromonadaceae; genus Aliiglaciecola; species Aliiglaciecola sp. The sequence goes on along the minus strand of NZ_JBDWYG010000038.1, from coordinate 458,659 downwards.
CTCATCATCGTTAGGGTTATCTTGAGTGTAATTATCCGTTATCGCACCAACACTAATTACATAAGGAACATTAGCAGGCACACCAATAGTCATCGCCGCAGGTCCAGTATTACCAGCTGAGGTAACAACAACAATGTCTTTTTCCCATAATTTCATGATGGCTTGGTTAATTGGGTCTGCCCAGTAATTCGAGCGAGGTGGCGCACCAAAAGACAAGTTTACAACACGAATATTTAATTCTTCATGGTGGTCGGAAACATATTGAATAGCACGAAGTGCATCCAAATAAGTACTGTGACCATCTTCGTAAAAGGCTTTAATTACCACTAAATTAGCATCAGGAGCTACACCTTGGTAATAGCTGCGCATTTGTCCGTCAACCACTGCACGGTCACTGTTAGCAATAATGCCTGAGATATGAGTACCATGACTATTTTCGTCAGTCATATCTTGTGCTTGTATTTCTTGGTTTTCAATTGCGTCAAATGCAGCTGTAATTCGAGGATTATTGTTAGTGTCATTTTTTAACGCTTTATGACCTGCCCAAGCTCCACTATCAATAACGGCTACCGTGATATCTTTACCGGTAATACCATTATCATGTAGCTCATCCGCACCTATAGTATTGACGTAATAACTATTACTATCCCCTTCATTGGCTTGGGTATCATAACCTTTAACCAACTCTCGACTGCAATTTTGAGTAAAGGAAACATTCATCGAGAAGTCATTTTGCTGATAGTTTTCAGCGCCACTTCGGGAAAAAGTTAATTCAACTTTAGCATCATCATAGGCATTCATTTTTGCATAACGACTCAACCAAGAAGAATCCAGTGTCAATTCACCTCTTTGTGAACCAAACAAACTCCAAAATACAGTGGAACCATTAAATTTAACCGACGTTACATTGCCTAAACTCGACGGCCAGGTAAACTTCATTTCATCTACATTGGTTTTCATGTCACGGGCGTTGTAAAGATTCCAACTAACCTTTCTTCTTTCTAAGTCAACAACATGACTTCCGTAAACCTGACAATTATCAAGAGCACCTGCAGTGAACAGTGGTTGGTTTTCAGTAATCGTTATCAAAGCGGGAAAGCTTTTGAGTAATTCCAATTGCAGATCTGAAACCCGCACGCCGATTCCACCGACTAAAGGCAACTCGTGAGTAACTAACCCACCCACTAAGTTAACTAAGTCGTTAATTACTGCAATATCTCCACCTTGAATTAAAATTTCATTATCCATTGATAAGATACTGTCAACGACAGGTAATTCAGGCAATCCCAAAGATGTTGTCAGATTTGAAACGTTCGTTAAATCAGCCACGCTATTAAGATCTAACCCTAAAAGGCTACTACTAGCCGCACTCGCATTCATTGCTGAGCAGCTTAACAAACCACTGACTAAAACTGCGAAAGTACTTCTTTTGTTTAGTTTCATGTTATTTATCTCTTTTTTATGTCCTTGCATCAAATTTTGTAGAACATCGGATGCAGACTCCCTCATCTAACCCCTTCATAGCAATCCTCATGCCAACACACAAAACACCGAATCCATTAGCCTTTAGTCTAATGTGAAAAAAATGAATGCAATCAAAAGGAAAATAACGAGTGTAAAAAACGAAGTCACAAATCAATATTTTCATTCATATTTTTCAATTTAATTTTATTTGAATTTATCGTTCAGGTTTAACCAACAAAGATGAGTTCCAATATTAGCTAGTTGAGATGGGCCTTGGGCGGCTTGAGGCTAGTGTTAAGTTATTAACTGCTATTCAAAAAGCCTAGATTTGTGTCAGTTACTATTTGTTATCTATTGATTATTATTGGATAAAATCATTTACTTAACTAATCCCATTACATAGAGATTCGGACTAAAGATACCTATGCTAAAACGTTGCTGCTTTTTCATTATCGCCCTGCTTACTTGTAATGATGGGTTCGCAGGCTCTGACCCTTTGACGTTGAAGTGTCAAAACCATCCTCAGAAAAAGACAGAAATTTGTGTAATGTCGACCCATTCTGAACACTTTCCTGTGAATGATCTTGTTTTGTATAAACGCGATAAAGACCGCTTTCCTGTGTTTTTAGAAGTAATAAAAGGAGATGTTGCTGTCAGTTGGTTTTGGGGGTTTTCACAACACGGGAAGTATTCTGTGATGGGTTTTGCAGAAGAAGGACACCCTTATTTTCTGGTTTACGAGACCAGCGCTTTTTTGCAAAGTGAACAACGGCCAAAGGCAATAGCTGTTTTATCCGACTACTATTTAACCGATTTATTAATTTTGGAAGATGACGGTACAGCACATTTTGCAAAAGCGGATGGGGTAAATGATGACGAAGATCTGACTGATTGTTTTGACGCGGATATTGATAGTTACTTACACAACGACAATTGTACTGTGAGGATGAATATCTTCGATAAAAGCCATACGCAGTAAATTAAACAGATATGTAAACATCTATATAGGCAAAAATAGGCTTGTCACTTGATTAACAGTATATGCAATTTAATTAGCGCCAAATAAATTAAATGGTTCTAGCACATAGTATTTTATATGTTTAAACCCAAAGGTTTAACGTTTAATATTTAAAGAATTATTCAATTTCGCTTCAGCAGCGAAAACTACTCCATGGAGTTCATCATGCTAAACTTAAAAGACCCGACCCTACTAAAAACCTCTTCATATGTTAATGGTCGTTGGTTAGCAATCGACAAACAGCTTTCTGTTCTGAACCCGGCCAACGGGCAGGTGTTAGTCTCTATCGGCGATGCGGATGTCGCAGACGCCGAACAAGCCGTTGAAGCGGCACATGCTGCTTTATCACAATGGTCAGCTCAAAGCGCCCAGCAAAGAGCGAATTTATTGCGTAATCTTTTTCAGTTAATGATGCAACACCAAGACGATTTAGCCCAGATTCTAACCTTAGAGCAAGGAAAAAGTTTTGCAGAAGCTAAGGGCGAAATTGCCTATGGAGCATCTTTTATTGAATGGTTTGCAGAAGAAGGCAAACGTATCTACGGTGATGTGATCCCGCCTCCAAGTAACGATAAGCAGATCATTGTACTTAAACAACCCATTGGAGTCGTTAGTGCTATTACCCCATGGAATTTCCCAAATGCGATGATTTCTCGTAAAGCGGCAGCGGCCTTAGCTGCGGGTTGTACTTTTGTAGTTAGACCGGCAACACAAACACCTTTATCAGCACTAGCAATGGCTGAGCTTGCTGAACGAGCAGGTATTCCCGCAGGTGTCTTCAATGTGGTGGTCGGTAAAGACTCGCAAGGTCTTGGTTCGGTTTTAACTCAACACCCTCATATTGCTAAATTTACTTTTACAGGCTCTACCGGCGTAGGTAAAAAGCTTATTGCCCAATGCGCAACTACCGTAAAACGAGTTTCAATGGAATTAGGTGGTAATGCACCTTTTATTGTTTTTGATGACGCTGACATTGATGAAGCAGTACAAGGTGCGCTGGCTTCCAAGTATCGAAATTCAGGCCAAACCTGTGTCTGCACAAATCGTATTTTGGTACAGCAAGGAGTCTATGAACAATTTTGTGAAAAGTTCATAGAAGAAACTGCAAAGTTAAAATTAGGTGCAGGAATGGATGCAGACTCGCAAATTGGTCCAATGATCAATGCTAAAGCCGCCGATGACGTAGATGACTTAGTTCAGCAATCCATTGATCAAGGCGCTGTGCTCAAAATAGGTGGAACTGTCACCTCACAAGGGCCAAATTATTACCTACCAACAGTATTAACCAATGTTAGCAATGATATGCCTATCGCGAGCAATGAAATCTTTGGTCCTGTTTCACCCATCATTCAATTTGAAGATGAGAAGCAAGTAATAGAATTAGCCAATGCCACTGAATACGGCTTAGCGGCCTATTTTTATAGTCGCGATGTAGGTCGTATATTCCGTGTTGCTAGAGCCCTAGAGTTTGGCATGGTCGGTATTAATGAAGGAGCGATATCAAATGCCGCTGCTCCCTTTGGTGGTATGAAACAGTCGGGTAATGGCCGAGAAGGTTCGCGTTACGGATTAGATGACTATTTAGAAATTAAATACCTATGTTTAGGTGGGTTGTAAAACACCTAATCATTAAAGATGAACCTCTTTTTAAACAGCTTGAATAGGTTTAAATAGAAAAGGCTTCATCAACCGACTAAAAAGCCCTGTTTCCACAGGGCTTTTTAATTTTTAGGCTGTCGAGAACCAGTCGCATGCTCGAGGGTGTGAGTCACTCCATTGGCATTAGCGCAACACGATCAAAGGTATATCGCTGCGTTCAAGCATTTTCAAAGTGTTACTGCCCACAAAAAACTGCCTAAGCTTGGAATGAGCAAATGCTCCCATCACAATAAGCTCAATATTGTTAGACTTCTTGTAAGCCATAAGTGATTCAAAAATGTCGCCTTCAATGTAAGAAGCGGTAACTTGAAATCCTTTTTCTTGCAATCTTCGCTGGGCCGACTCGAATTTATCATGTAGGTTTTTTTCGTTATTTTTAACCGACACTAAATGACAATGCAGACCATGCAATAAACCACCATCAATCACTCGCTGCAGTGCTTTGTCGGCAGTTTCTCTGCCATCGTAGGCAATCATAAAGGAAGACGGTTGCTTGAAATTATCGGGAATGAGCAACACGGGATGTGCTGCTTTGCGCAAAAGGGTTTCAATATTAGAGCCCAGAGCGTTAAAACTATTATCATGGCTTTTACCATTTCGACCAATAACAATGAGTCTAGTTTGCTCCTCTAAATCGCCTATTGAATCTACCACCTCACCATGCCTTTGCATCGATTCAATATCAGCCACACCAGAGTCTTGCGCATGTCGTACTACGTCATCAAGTAACTCTCGTCCGAGTTGCAAGGCCACTTTGGCACGTTGTTCATCAAGCTTAGTCATTTCTTCTAGCAAAGCCGAGCGCGCGCCTAAGCCAATAGCGCCGGTATAATCATCGGCGCCGTGCTGCTGCTCTTTTTCTAATGAATGTAAGAAAAGAATAGGTTTGTTAAGTTTTGTTGATGCCCAGACAGCAGCAGCTGTCACGGCTGAGGTGATTGCAGAACCATCTACACAGGTCACAATTTTAGTCATCATTATCTCCTTAGTGTCCGCCAAACAGTTTTTCAACTTCTTTAGGGTCATTGTGTACCCCAAACTTATCGACCACTGTTGCTGTTGCGTCATTCATCCCCACAAGGCTCACTGTTGCGCCTTCTCGACGGAATTTAATCACCACTTTATCCAAAGATGACACCGCGGTAATATCCCAAAAATGTGCATGAGTAAGATCAATCACAACGGTTTCTACCGCTTCTTTGAAGTCGAACTCATTGACAAACTGTTCTGCTGAGGCAAAAAATACCTGACCAACGACTTCATAGGTTCGCACTTTTTCCTGCTCATTGAAATAAGACCTAACCGCCATATAACGTCCAATCTTATTGGAGAAGAACAAGGTTGCTAACAGCACACCTACAAACACCCCTATGGCTAAGTTGTGGGTCGCGACAACCACAATAACCGTGCTTATCATCACAATATTTGACGACTTAGGATGTTTGCCTAGATCGGTAATAGACGACCAAGAAAACGTACCTATGGATACCATAATCATCACCGCCACCAGCGCAGCCATTGGAATTTGCCCCACCCAATCATCAAGAAAAACCACCATAATGATTAAAAACAGACCGGCTATAAAGGTTGATAATCGCCCTCGCCCCCCTGACTTAACATTAATAATAGATTGACCGATCATCGCACAGCCAGCCATTCCACCGAATAAACCTGCACCAATATTTGCCATGCCCTGGCCCTTACATTCTTTATTCTTATCACTGCTGGTATCGGTCAGATCATCGACTATGGTGGCGGTCATCAACGACTCAAGTAAACCGACCACCGCCAATCCCAAAGAATAAGGTAAGATAATTTCAAGGGTAGTTAAGTTAAGCGGCACTTCTGGCCATAAAAATATCGGTAAGGTATCAGGCAACTCTCCCATATCGCCTACGGTTCGAATATCTAAGCCTAAGACAATGGATACTATGGTAAGACTGACAATGCACACCAAAGGTGATGGCACAATTTTCCCAATAGTAGGCACGTAAGGTAACAAATAAATAATCCCCAAGCCGGCAGCCGTCATGGCGTATACATGCCAAGTCACATTGGTTAATTCGGGCAATTGAGCCATAAAAATCAGAATCGCCAAGGCATTCACAAAGCCAGTGACCACAGAGCGGGAAACAAAGCGCATTAAACTGCCGAGCTTAAGGAAGCCGAAGATAATTTGCAGCACCCCAGTCAACAAAGTTGCAGCAAGCAAGTATTCTAAGCCGTGCTCCTTAACTAAGGTTACCATCAGCAATGCCATTGCCCCGGTAGCAGCAGAAATCATTCCTGGTCGACCACCAACAAATGCAATGATAACCGCTATACAAAACGACGCGTAAAGACCCACTTTAGGGTCTACTCCGGCAATAATAGAAAAAGCAATGGCTTCGGGTATCAAGGCTAAAGCCACCACAATACCAGCAAGCACATCACCACGAATATTAGAGAACCATTCTCTTTTCATGTTTTCGAGCATGTAAATAACCTAAATTTGAAGCTTTCCTAAAACCTTAGGAAAGTAAACTTTTTGAATGCAAATAAATCCGCGGATAAGTGGGATATTTGCCCGTTAAGCAGTAACGAAATAATAGAGGAGGGTCACCCTAGGGTGGCGTAAATTTCAAGTTTGAAATCCTTTGAGCACTATTCAACATATAGCAACAATATAACTTTAGAAATATTGATACAAGTATCTTTATTTACCACACAAAAAAATTCGATAACTGCCCACACTGAGTAGAGGAAATACAAAAACCACCACAAAAACCCAAGTTAGGGTGCCGTAGCCACTACCAATTAACCCCACCAGTCCAACGGATGAGGCTAAATAAATTGACAGTATCAGAACAATAGCGGCAATTGTTGGGCGCAAAAATTTAGGCATTATTTGTTGTTTTTCCGTATACACTTCGGCAATTCGTTCATTCATACCATGAATAAAGGCAGTGCCTGTCTCGATAAAAGTTCCAAATAACACCACGTAAAAAATGGCCTGCAACCAAGGCATATTTAATTGCTGCATCATAAAGTCTGAAGGTACTTTCGCCTGTGTAATTTGTGTTGAATTTGCCACCATAGCCACAAAGAAAAACAAAGCCGGTAGCATTGCTAAAGGACCAGCCATGGCCCCAGCTAGAAGTGAATCTTTGCGTCCCCGCATATGACGCACACAAAACAAAATTAGCGGCAAGGCTGCAACATTGTAGCCCACGTACTGAATCGCACTGATAAACCAACTACCCTTAATCTCGCCGTAAAATAGTTGCTCGGTTACATTTTCACCATATTCAGTTAAGTACAAATAAACGAACGCCCCGTACACCAGATATAACAAAAACGACCAACCCGCTAATACTTTCTCAATTAGTTTAGTGCCCCAGGCGACCAATACACAAATACAGACCATTAGCACCACAGTGCCTAAGGTGCTGGAAATATTCAGGTGCTCAGCAACCACTTCACCGGCTGCGGAACCAATCACCGCTAAAACCAAAATACCCAAGGCAAAGTAGGCCAACTCATATACAAACCAACCTTTACCCAACAGCTTTTTAAAAAAGCTTCTGTAGGTATAACTTTGAGTTAATCGGGCAAACTCAAAACTCAGCATGCTGATTAAACTAAAGGCAGCCGTTGCCACTAAAATCCCCAAAAACCCGCCTAACGGACCTGAATTGAGAAAAAACTGCACTAACTCTCGGCCTGTGGCATAACCGCCGCCAATCAACACCGATTGTAGGATAAAGCCTGGCAGTAAAACTCGTTGGAAGAAGCTTGTTTGCATGGTTATCTCGTATTTAGCTATGAGCAATTAATTTGCGGTTTTTAACTCATTCAAACAATAGATATTTAATGTTTGAGCAATTGATAACTGGAAAACAAACGCTGCCAGATGGGGCCAGGTTTTCCGTCTCCAACCTTGTCACCGTCAATACTGATAATCGGCTTTAATTCTTCATAAGAATTACTCACCCAAACCTCATCCGCTTGTTTTACCTCACTGACAGTGGGAAAAACTTGCCGGACTTCTATGCCCTGGTTTTCGGCAATATCGATAATGAGTTGACGGGTGACACCAGCTAAAATGTTATCTACAGGCGGAGTAAAAACAACTCCACCTTTCGCCATAAACAAATTGCTACTAGGGGCTTCTACCACATGCTCGCCTCTAATCAGTAACGCCTCACTATTGGCCACACCATCTTTCGCCAGTTGTAGATAGGACATCACGTTCCCCATCAAGCTAATGGATTTTATGGAGCAGCGCTGCCAGCGTAAGTCTTCTTGGAAGTAGGCATCACAACCTGGATAGGTAATGTCAAAAGGAGAGGTAAATGGCGTACTAAACATCAACACAGTGGGTTTAGCGTCGACCGGAAAGCGGTGTTTGCGCACAGCTTCAACGCCACGGGTTATTTGTACGTAGAGTATTTGTGTGGGTTCACCATCTGACAGCAAAGGTTGGGCAATATCCTTTAAATCTTGCACACTATAAGTAAGTGGAATGTCCACAGACTTTAGCCCTTCAAGCAAACGTTGCCAGTGCTGCTCACCGCCTAAAGCTTTGCCATTAAAAACAGGCACAAACTCATAAATCCCATCGCCGAATAAAAAGCCGCGATCCAAAGGGGAAATGGAAACTTGGCTCAAGGGTAGGTATTGGCCATTAAAATATGCTGCGCTATCGTTGTTATCCATTTTAATATTAGCCGTTTCATTATTAGCCATTTAGGAATCCGTCCACTAAGTTGTTCTTTTGCTTAAAATTTAAAAATATACTCTACTGTAAATTTTCCATATGTGTAGTTTTTTTAATATGACGATTATAAACAAGTAGATAGCACTGATGCTCAAAGCAGGTGTTTGTTGCTAGCAATAAGCAACCAATGGCTAACTGTATTTGCTTAGTTAAGGGATCCCACCTGCTTAGTTCGGGTTTCCCCAAAGATAAAACGGTTTACTTAGTATCCCATTTCGATTTGCACCTGAGTTCAGTAATAGCAAAAGCAATCGGTACGTTAGATTGCTTTGCAGGACTCCCGTATCTCCAACGAACAGGGGATCAAGATTTTGTGAGAAATATTGGTTTCTTTTGCAATATTATTGAGCAACAACTTTGAGGCTTCAACCCCTATGCTATAAGGCTCTTGTTTCACAACAGTAATAGGCACTTTAAAGAACTCAGCCATAGGCACTTCATCAAATCCAAGTAATGAAACATCATCTGGAACAGAAATATTGGCGCGATTTAGCCCTCTTAATAATTCTACAGTGATAGGTAAATGTTGAGTGAAAAATGCCGTGGGCGCGTGAGATTTAATAATGTCCTTTGGTGCTGTCTGAAAACCAGTTTCACGATCCCATCGCTGCACTAAATTATCGTCTAATGGAATATCATGTTTGCTCAGTGCGTCTGCATAACCTTGATATCTTTCTATTCTGGAATTCACATTTTTAAAGTCTTGAGTAACAAAACAAATACGCTTGTGACCTAAGTTAATTAGGTACTCAGTGGCGTCAAATGCAGCCTTTTTATAATCAGATAGAATAATATTTTGTTCACTACCATCATTTTCAATTTGAAAATGAACAATAGGCATACCTTTATTAATGTACTCTGAAATAAGTTGGGTGTTGTTGCCTGAAGAGGCAATAATAATTCCATCAACACGCAATTGATACAGCGCTTCTATTGATTTCGCTTCCGTTTCCGGGTCAAAATCAGTGTTATAAATCAATGCGTTATAAGAATTTGCTTTGCAATAATCATCTACCCCACGAATAACCCGACTGGAATAAAATCCGGTAATATCTCTGACCACGACCCCTATGGTTTTTGTCTTCGTCGCTTTTAGGTTTCTCGCAATGGGATTCGGCACGTAATCCAATTCAGCTACCGCGGCTCGAATTCGTTCTTGCGTTTCTTTTGACATATAGTCGAAGCGGCCATTCAGGAATTGAGAAGCTGTACTTTTTGATACACCAGCAAAACGGGCCACATCAATTAATTTCACTTTTGCCATCTAGGTATCACTGTTGTTTATTTTGTTAATAGAAAGTTGACATACTGCAATACTATGCTAAATTAATCAACTAAACCGGTTTAGTAACTTTATCTGCAAAGAGAGAATATCAGTTGAAAATTAAAGAAATCAAAGTATTTGTTTGTAGCCCCGGCAGAAATTTTGTCACGGTGAAAATCATTACTGATGCAGGCATACATGGCATCGGCGATGCTACCCTCAATGGTCGCGAAATGGCAGTGGTTAGCTATTTAGAAGAGCATGTGGCTCCCTGTTTGATTGGTCGCAACGCCCATGATATCGAAGACATTTGGCAATACCTGTATAAAGGTGTTTATTGGCGTAAAGGGCCAGTGAACATGGCAGCGGTGGCAGCTATAGATATGGCGCTGTGGGATATTAAGGGAAAGGCTGCGGGCTTGCCGGTTTATCAGTTATTAGGTGGCAAGAGCAGACAAGGGGTAACACTTTATGCCCACGCCAGTGGTGAAGACATTAAAGATACCCTAGATAAAACCGAAGAGTTGATTAATCAAGGTTTTAAAGCGGTTCGATTGCAATCTGCAGTGCCTGGCTTGAACGTCACTTACGGCGTATTGGGTGATAAAAAAGATTACTACGAATTACAAGGTAATCGTCCTTTCCCCCCTGAAGAAGCTTGGTCTACGCAAAAATATTTTAATATGATTGTCGACCTTTTTGCCCAAGCCCGAGAACGTTTTGGCAATGATGTTCATCTGCTCCACGATGTTCATAGCCGTTTAACACCAATTGAATCGGCAAGATTGGGTAAGTTACTAGAGCCCTACAATTTAATGTTCTTGGAAGATGCATCCATTGCTGAGAATCAAGACAGTTATAAAGTCATCAGACAGCACACCACTACGCCACTGGCGATTGGTGAAACCTACAATACTATTTGGGATTGTAAGGATTTAATTCAAAACCAGTTAATTGATTACCTTCGAGCTGCGGCTACCCATGCAGGTGGCATCACCGCGTTAAGACGCATGGCAGACTTTGCCAGTATTTATAACGTCAAAACGGCTCCCCATGGTGCCCCAGATTTATCGCCAGTGTGTTTTGCTGCTCATATGCATCTTAATATTTGGGCACCTAACTTTGGAATTCAAGAATTCGTCGGCTTAGGTAACGAGCAATTAAAACAAATTTTTAAACATCAAATTAAAGTAGAACAAGGTATGGCGTACGTTAGTGATGCACCGGGTTTAGGGATTGAGTTTGATGAAGAAGAAGCGAGTAAATATCCCTATAAGCGTTCTTATCTTCCCGTTAGTCGACTAGAAGATGGAACCGTTTGGAACTGGTAATCCAGTTCTACTTTTTTGAATTTAAACTTTGTTAGGTTGGAGAAACAACATGAGCAAAAAGATAAGCGTATTAGTATTCGGCACCGGTTTTGCGGGCCAAGGGCATGCAGAAGCATTTAGAGATATGGGTGCCGAAGTCGTTGGAATTGTTGGTAGAACACAAAGTGTCGTTGAGCAAGTAGCCAAAGACATGAACATTCCTTATGCGGGCACAGATTGGCAAAAAGCCTTACAAGATTGTCAACCCGATGTGGTGTCCATTGCCACCCCAGGAGGCGCGCATGTTGAAGCCATAACCGCTGCTATCGAAAATGGCTGCCACGTATTCTGTGATAAACCGTTAACTGAAAGTGGTGAAACCTCTAAACAACTATACGACTTAGCCGTTGCCAAAAATGTTAAAACTGCCTTTGCGGCAAGCTTTCGCTATATGCCTGATGTGATCCACGCCAAACGTCTAGTTGAAGCTGGCACTATCGGTGAGCCTTTGGAAGTAGAATGTATATCCCACTTCAATTTAGAACGAGATATTCCCTTCGGTTGGTCACACCGCAAAGAACATGGTGGCGGCCGATTAAACAACAACTTCACCCATAAACTTTCTATTGTGACCTCTATCGTCGGTGAAAAAATCCTTTCGATTATGGGCGAAGTCCGGGACGATTTAGGTAAAGCGCCTATCGTTGAAGGTGTACATAACTTCAAAAAACGTCGTGATTTCATCCCCAGCGATTTAAATGACCCAGAGCTCAAGTGGGGCGAATCCAATGTGGAATGGACTTATACCGTGTTGGCGCAAATCGAAAGTGACATGGCTAAAAATCCAGTATCCGTATTATTTAAACATGGTGGATTACACCCACGTTTCAACGAAGATCATGTTGTTATCTATGGCAGTGAAGGGGCTATCTATATTAAAGGTCACTATGCAAGCGGTCCCTTGTACGTCCATGACAAAGCCAATGGGTGGCAAGAGCTTGCGTTACCAGAAGACATTGCTAATAACGTACCTGATGCTGAAGGCGACACTGAGAAAAATTGGCGTTACCTCATCAGAGAATTGTTAAGCGACATTAAAGGTGAAGAGGTTGCCCCTTACCAAACATTCAAAGAAGGCAGCCAATATCAGCAACTAATCGATTTAATCCGTAAAAATGACAATTGGGTTGACGTTAGTCATCTGCAATAAAAGGCTTACTCATGTTATATGAATATATCGTTATTGCCGGATATTTTACCTTAGTCATCGGAATTGGCTTTGCGTTTAAAAAAATGGCGGCCAACTCCACCAGTGATTATTTTCGCGGCGGCGGTCGTATGCTCTGGTGGATGGTAGGTTCAACTGCGTTTATGGCGCAGTTCTCTGCTTGGACATTTACTGGTGGAGCTGGAAAAGCCTTCACTGATGGCTTTTCCATCAGCTTAGTATTTTTTGCTAATACCTTTGCATATTTTTGCGGCTGGGCGTTTTTTGCAGCGCGCTTTCGTCAAATGCGCGTTGACACCCCTACCGAAGGAATTAAGCGACGTTTTGGCCATCAAAACGAACAGTTTTTCTCTTGGGCATTGATTGCTTTTAGCTTTATCAATGCTGGCGTTTGGCTCAATGCGCTAGGCGTGTTCACCAGCGTGGTGTTTGACGCTGATGTGAGCACCACCATTATCGCCACCGGCCTAACGGTATTATTCGTATCGGTATTATCCGGTGCATGGGGAGTCGTTGCCTCTGACTTTGTACAAACCCTAGTGGTCGCCGTTATTTCTGTTGCCTGCGCCATTATTGCCCTAATTAACGTGGGCGGTCCCACAGCGATGATAGAGAACTTCCCGGTAGACTTTGTGATGGGTCCAGATATGAACTACGGCTTAATTTTAGTGGCCACCTTCGTATTTTTCCTCGCCAAACAAATGATCACCATCATGAACATGCATGATTCATTTCGCTTTTTGAATGCGAAAGATTCTGACAATGCCCGTAAAGCGGCACTGCTGGCCATGGTACTGATGGGCGTAGGCAGTATTATTTGGTTTATACCACCTTGGGCGTCTGCCACCTTATACCCAGATGCAGCTGCTGCTTACCCTGAATTAGGTAACAAAGCCGCTGATGCCGTGTATTTAGTGTTTACCCGCAATGCTATGCCGGTGGGTACAGTTGGACTCTTGTTAGCCGGTTTGTTTGCCGCCACTATGTCTTCCATGGACTCTGCCTTGAATAAAAATTCGGGCATATTTGTGCGCAGTATATATCAGCCCTTTTTGACCAAAAGAAACAAAGATGTCAGCGATAAGCACATGCTTACTATCAGTCAAATTGTCAGCTTTATCAGTGGTATTTTGGTAATCGCCGTGGCCTTATTCTTCAAATCCTTAAAAGAGCTTAGCTTGTTTGATTTGATGATGAATGTGTCAACTATGATCCAAGTTCCCTTGCTGATACCACTTATTTTTGGTTTGTTTATCAAAAAGACACCTCAGTGGGCCCCGTGGGCAACAGTAGTAGTGGGTTTGTTCGTGTCATGGTTTGCAGCAAATATCTTCACACCACAAGTGTTGGCTGATTTGATTGGCATGGAACAAGAGTTTACCCGTCGTGAGTCTATCGACATTAATTTGATGATCACTATCGGCGGACATCTACTTATCACTGCTAGCTTCTTCTGTTTATCCAGTCTGTTTTATTCAGAGAAAAAGGATCAACACATCAGTGAAAGAGAATTGTTTTTTGAAGATCTTGAAACGCCCTTTATTGCTGATTTTGAACAAGACGAATTTGACCGTCAACAGCGCAGCAAGCTCGGTTCCATGGTGATGTATATGGGAATTGGGGTCTTTGCAATGATGTTGATTCCGAATCCAATGTGGGGACGTTTGGTGTTTGTCTGTTGTGCACTAACCATTCTTACTGTCGGATTTTTATTGAAAAGAAGCGCTAGTTCTAAAAAAGTAGTAAGCACCGCATAAGCGGTGCTATTGCTTCTATTTTAACGAATTATTACACGAGTAAACCCTATGTTTTCAAAATTAAAATTTGTTTTTATTGCTAGTGGTCTTCTGCTACTCGCCGCTTGCAAACCAGCTATTGAAGAAAAGCATGAAGAAAAATCAGTCACCTTAAGCCATGGTGTGGATGAGTCTGCAGGCGGACTAGAAGCCTATATAGTCAAAATTGAAAACGCTACTTTTTATCTGGAAAAACAAGGTGGTGGCCTATCCAGTATGCTTGATAAAGATGGTGTAGATTGGATTGGCTTCCATGATGAAAAAGGTTCAGGCTGGAAAGGCGAGTATCGTGGTTTTCCAAATGCAATACACAAACAAGACGGAAATTATTTCCATGCGTTAAACGCGGGAACCGAGCTGTCGACTTCAAGCATTGATATTGAATCAAATGAACACGTTAGAATTACCTTTACTTCAGGTAATGGTAAATGGCAGGGACAATGGGACTTCTATCCAGATCGCTGCGATTTCACTATGTCACAAGTCAGTGAAGGCTATAAATATTGGGTGCAATATGAAGGCGTACCCGGTGGAGAGATGGATGAAGCAGATTTCTGGTATGCCTCTGTCGATGATCAACAACATCCCATAAATGAAGCTTTTATTGGTGATCTTCCCGCTCCTGAATGGTTTGCTTTTGGGGATGTAAAAACATCGAGAATGATCTATTTATTACATCACCAAGATGATGCACATCCGGATGATTACGTCAGCCGACCTTATATGACAGTGCTAGGATTTGGTCGACATGAAAAAGATAAATTCCTATCCACACCATCAACATTTTCCATTGGGTTTATCGAGTCATCAACATATGACAAGGTGGAATCCGAAGTTAAAGCCATACTTCAGTAATTTCATAAAAACGCTATCGTATATGACTTATCGAGCAAGTTGATTATCCCCTGTCATTCCTCTAGGATGGTTAAAAAACAACCAAAAAGGAATGCAGGGATGTCGACAAAACAATTTTTAATAATAGGATTACTTGTAATACTAGTGGGTGGTTGCGCCGGCCACACCCAAATCAATGTGCAATCCGTTGCACCAGCACCAGTCTCATCAAATGTTGAACAACAATTTAAACAGCTAATGGAAGATGACTGGCAATACACCATGGAGACGTCCCCAGACTTTGCCAGCTATCTGGGTTTGGGGAATGATGAGCTTAACAGTCGCTGGCGAGATATGAGCCTAGAAGCTCTCCATCAGACTAACCTGCATTACCAAGATACCTTAAAACAAATCAACGCTATTGATCCGAATCAGCTGTCGGCACGGGACAAAACCAATTATCAGCTGTTTAAATGGCAGCTGGAAATGTCCATTGAAGATCACAAATATAAGTCATATCTTATGCCGATAGACCAAAATCAAGGGGTGCAAACCTTGGACGACATGGCCAACTTCGTGTCGCTAAGTTCGGTCAAAGACTATGAAAATTGGCTAACAAGACTGGAAAAAATCCCCAAGCTACTAGAACAAAATCAAACCTTGATGGAAACCGGTATTTCCCAGGGCATAATGCCCTCCCGCGATACTATGCTACGTATCCCTGCGCAAATTCAAAAGCAGCTTGTAGAACAGCCGGAACAGAGTCTTTTTTATAAGCCATTTGCCAATATCAATGACAGCATAGCCGAAAACGAAAAAGCACGACTGCAACAACAAGCCAAGAGCATTATTACTGATCAAATCGTGCCTGCTTATGGGGCATTTTATGAATTTTTTGTTGAACAATATTTACCAGCCACCCGTGCGAGCCACGGCCTATGGGATACCCCCAACGGAAAGGCTTCTTACGAACAAAAAGTACGTTATTTTACCACCACAGAGCTCACCCCAGATGAAATCCATCAGATAGGCTTAGATGAAGTTGCCCGTAACCGTGCTGAGATGGACAAGGTGATGGAAGAAACCGGTTTTGACGGCACTTTTGATGAGTTTGTTAACTTTTTACGTACAGATCCACAATTTTATTATGAAACGCCTGAGGAACTGTTTGAGGCTTACCTTGCAATTAGCAAACGTATAGACCCAGAGATAGTCAAATTATTTGGTAAACTTCCTCGCATGCCCTATGGCTTAAAAGCTATCCCTGATGCGGTTGCCCCTGATTCGACTACTGCATATTACAACCCGCCCGCCGCAGATGGTTCCCGTGCAGGTTATTATTATGTGAACTTATATCAACCAGAAACCCGTCCTAAATATGAAATGGAAGTATTGAGCGTACACGAAGCTGTACCAGGACACCATTTGCAATTGGCGTTACAAATGGAAATGGATGAAATGCCAGCATTCCGCCGCTTTCTAAACTTCACGGTGTTTGTGGAAGGATGGGGCCTTTACAGCGAACGCCTAGGCTATGATTTAGGTTTGTATAAAGACCCCTACTCCCGGTTTGGTCAACTAACCTATGACATGTGGCGCTCCATTCGTTTAGTGGTAGACACTGGGATACATTACAAAGGTTGGACACGACAACAAGCCATCGATTATTTCAAAGCCAATGCCGCTAAAAGTGAAGCAGATATTAACAACGAGATTGACCGCTACATTTCCTGGCCAGGTCAAGCCCTTGCTTATAAAATTGGCCAATTAAAAATGCTTGAATTACGCCAGCGGGCTACAAAAGAATTAGGCGATAAGTTTGATATCAAAGCCTTTCACGATACTTTGTTAGGCAGCGGTTCCATACCTTTATCGGTATTAGAGGCGAATATCGACAATTGGATAGAGTCGGTAAAATCTGCTAAATAGTCTGAAATATTGATTAACTGCTACAAACATCTTGAAAAATGGAAATATCAATAACGATTAAAATCCCGTTGTTGATATTTCTAAAATCACGAATTGCAATTTAAGTCAGTAGACCATCAGCGACTTTAAAATTTATCACTTTGATTGAATTAGCTTCTGAATGCCAAGCAATTTGGCTAAGGATTTTTTAACCTAAAAATTCACTCTCTACGTCCTAATGCCTTAAGAAATCGACAGCGTTTCATCATCTATTTGAATAAACAAATTTTTATATTCCCTGTATACAAGTGCTTCACGCCTGATTTTCAACGCCTTTGTTTACTATCAATTGCCGCTATTTTCACCATCAATTAACTTTTAGAAACTAACTTCTAAGCATTTTACGTCATTGAGACAATCAATAAATGAATATTGACATTTTGTGACCATATGTTAATTTAATTAAATAAACCGGTTTAGTAAACCGGTTTTTCTTTACCTATATACAATCAGATTGATAACCTATTACGAGGCCGAAATGGGTATAACTAACGAATATAAAGTGCTCACTAAGCTTCCAAACAACAAACTGGTTGGCTCCGTCATTGAAACAATTTATTTACAAAATGCTAAGTCATAGACAGTAAATTTGACACTACCAAGTTAATGGAGACCTCATGGAAACTAAGCTTAATAAAATCAGTGCAGCACTTAAGAGTCGTAGAACAAATTCAGTAGTTTACAGCGCAGCCATACTCGCGATGCTATCGGCACCTACAATTAGTGCACAGGAACAGCAAACCGACGACGAACTTGAAGTGATACAAGTTAGTGGAATACGCAGTGCATTAACTAGTGCACTACTGGAGAAGCGTGAATCAAACAACCTAGTTGAAGTTATTGAAGCGGTAGATATTGGTAAATTACCCGATCAAAACCTTGCTGAAGTGCTTGAAAATATTACAGGAATACAAATTACACGCTCTGCAGGTGTGGGTACCGGTGTACAAATCCGAGGAACCAACGCTAATCGCACCGAAATAAATGGTGTCTCTACTGTAGGTTCAGGCGCAGGTCGGACTGGTATTAACTTTGAAGATGTTTCAGCTTCAATAATTGCTGGCGTGGAGGTGACTAAAGCCCCTGATGCTAAAACAATTGAAGGTTCAGTGGGTGGTACTATCAATCTGCGCACCATTCGTCCATTGCAACTCAATGAAACCTTGGCTTCAGTTAGAATTCAAGGTGAATCAAGCAGCCTTTCCACCGATGGTGTCAAACCAAGGGTATCGGGGACTTATGGTGATAATTGGGAAACCGATGCAGGTGAATTCGGTATTGTGATTAGTGGTAGTTATGCGGAACAAGACGTCACCGCTTTTCGTCCTCGTGTTGATCGAGACAACGTGGTGACTTCAGATGGTGGTACCGTCAATGCTCAAGAATTTGATTTTTTAGGAATTCAGTTCCTTAACCAAGATTACGATAACCACGAATATGAAACGGTAAATTTGGCAGGGTCATTTGAATGGGCTCCCAATTCTGACTTGAAGTTTTATTTCGATGCCATTATCAACGACCAGGAGCGTTATTCAGAAAGTGTATCTGTGCAAGCTTCGGGGGTCAGCGATTTAATCGGTATCTCAGTGCCCAGTGAATTTGAAACCGTTAACTTTGGTAGCTTGGACGGCCAAGATCTGGGCAGCATCCAAGCTGCTCTAAAAGGCGTTATTCCCGTTGAAGATGGCGGTGCCGATCCAAACTTACGTTTTGCAGGTGATACCATATCACGGGTAACCAAAAGTGAAATATTTAGACTTGGCGGGGAATGGCAAGGTGAAAACTTAAAAGTCACTTTAGAACTAGCGTCTTCGAATTCTGAAACCACCAACCCAAGAATTAACACCACACTTAACTTCATCAATCCCAACGCGGCAATTAACTCTTCAAATGAGAATGGTACTCCGTTCATTTATGATTTAACGGGTGGCTCTTTAGCCTTTGGCATCGCATTTGACGAAGCAAACGCTCCTAGTGCTGCAGACATGATGAACCCTGCTAACTATATGCTGCGCTCTGTAGACACAGCCCGTGACTTGACTGAAAACACAGAGGATGCGTTTCGTGCTGACTTTGTTTACGACTTAGATTGGTCCATATTAACCACCCTTGATTTTGGCTACCGTCACAGTAAAGCAACGAGTATGACAGACCAAGTTAGAGCCAATGTAAACCTTAGGGATTACGCCGACAGCCCAACTGGCGATCTTTTCGCGGAAATACTCACTCCAGGTCCAGATAACTTTGGTGATGCAGATGGCAGAGAGTTATTCGTAAAAGACTTTCTAATGGTCAATCCAGAAATGATAACCGCTGACCAAGATAACGTCTTGCGGATACTCAACGATGCCGTAACGACCCATGGAGGTTCAATTCCTGTAACAGCGCCAACCTCAGAGGTGAATGCTTTTTTTGATATCGAAGAAACCACTGATGCCCTTTACTTGCAAGCAAACTTTTCGACCGACTATATTCGCGGTAATTTTGGTGTTCGATATTTAGAAACCGAGGTGTCATCTACTGGTAATTCTATTACCACAGATGCCAATGGAGACCCTACAGTTTCACAGGTTACAACAGTGGGCGATTATGACTTCTTACTCCCTAGGGTCAATATAGTTGCTGATGTAACAGACGACCTGGTTTTACGTGCCGGCTGGGGCAAAGATATACGTCGCCCTGACTTTGACGACCTATCTACCTCAGTAACCTATTCAACCAGCCCCAATCCAGCGGTATCAGTAGGTAATCCAGGCTTAGTGCCAGAAGAGGTCACCTCATTTGATATCTCCGCTGAATGGTATTTTACAGAGGCAAGCGTAGTAAGCATAGGCTACTTCCATAAAACACGTAAAGACTTACATGTTAGTCAACAAAACGACCCTTATGAAGATCCAGAGACGGGTTTCCGAGACATCACTGGTCCTGACTGTGAGCAAGGCGGTATTTGGAACCCTATTGCTGACATAAATGTGTTCGGCCCTGTTGGTGTAGGGGTTTGTGTACCTTGGTCAACGACTATTAATGATACTGGTGAAACCACCCAAAAAGGGGTTGAAATGGCAGTTCAATACGATCTATCAAGTTTTGAAGATGAACTAGGTTGGGCATCGGGTTTTGGTGTTCTAGCCAACTATACAATTCAAAAATTTGAAGGTGGTGAAGCTGTTGATAATGCAACTAGCCGGGCTAACGCAATTTTTGCTGCGTCAACGGGAATTGATGATATTGATGTTTCAGCCAAACAATCACTAATTGATTTATCTGAAAATGCTTACAACTTTACTTTGTACTATGAAAAATATGGTCTTTCAGCGCGGATGCGTTATACATGGCGCGAAGCCTACCGTTCTACTGATTTTGGCAGTACTTCGAGTTTTCCATGGGGCTTCCCAGTAGTTCAAGAAGACAGAGGCCAACTTAATGCCAGCGTGAGTTACGACGTAAATGATCAATTAAATATAGGTATTGAAGCCGTAAACTTAACGGAATCAGAAGTTGAACAATCTTGTGTTACTGAAGGTTCCTTATTGTGTTTCCAAGGTTTAACAGACCGTCGTATTACATTTGGAGCGAGTTATCACTGGTAAGCACAGTGCTACTCTCCCCCAATAAAAAGTAGTCATAACATTTAAGTATATTAGCTGAATTACATTGGACACATCGTCGTTTAGAAATACGACAGTGTGTCCTCAATTCTTTGGCAATGTCCTTGACCCCAATAAATTTAAATACTTCGAATACAGCACAGGCGGAGATCATAGAATATGAAAATGAGTCGAATTTTATTAACTACTTTGATGTTGTTAGCAACTTTTGCAGTTAAGTCACAAACAACTTATACCCTCACTGATACAGATGTGATTGTAGTAAATGGAATAATTATTTCCTCTACCCTAACGGACGTAAAAGGAAATAACTATCATGCTAATATTATTATTCCTAGGGAGCTTGATGGGCAAACGATAAAAGGTATTGGTGATAGAGTCTTTCAAGGGAATGGCTTAACCAGTGTAGACTTGCCCCCTGGGCTAAAATCCATTGGCGAATTCGCTTTTCAGAATAATCGCATTAAAAAAATAGACCTACCCACGCAGCTCACATCAATTGGGGAGGCAGCCTTTGAGTTCAACAATATAACTAATGTGGATTTGCCCAAAGGGCTGACGACTATCGAGCAAAGCGTATTCGCCACCAATAGTATACTAAGCGTGACATGGCCTGCTAGCCTCACCGCCATTAAAGGTAGTGCATTTCGAGATAACAGTCTTATTGTTGTCGATTTACCCGAAAGTGTGACTTCCATAGGCGACTTTGCTTTTCAAAACAACCGCATAATTGAGCTAAATTTACCCGCAGGGTTAACCACCATTGAAGAGAGCGCATTTAACGTTAACTTCCTAATCAGTGTAGACCTACCCTCAGGGATTACTTCTATAGAAGATAGTGCGTTTCGAGACAACCGCCTAACCCATGTAGATCTACCTGTAGGTCTAAAAACCATTGGCCACAAAGCTTTTCTGGCTAACCGACTAAGCCATGTGGATTTACCTGATGGACTAACCTTTATTGGCGAAGACGTATTTAAAATTAATAGTGAGTTTACCAGTTTCGTTTTGCCCAAGGGTTCTACAGTAGGTAAATCAGTAAAATGGCAGGCTAGCGATGGCACTATGCTAAAGGCTGGAGATGTTGTTTTACCTGCCAACTTTGCGAAAAGCTATTCTGCGGTTATTCCCTATTAGCCTCTGAAAAAAACAAGGTGGCAGAGCAATTGAAATAAATTCAATGGCTCTGCCCTTAAGTTTTATAACACAACAGATTTACGACCTCTTTGATCTTTATCTCTGACCTTACACCTTCTAAAACAACCACTCGCCAAATAAAAACCATCTAATACCTACCGAAAATGCTCCAAACATTAACCTAAACATCTTCTCAGTTCATAGTAAACACAGCGTCAGATACGTTGGAATCATGGAGAGTCACTGAGTAGCTCAGTTAATAAATTCAAAGCTACTTCCCTGCCCGTTTTATATCCTCGTAGACTTACTGTTCCCTATGATCTGTATCTCTACCTGCAAACCTCATAAATCCAAGGGTTTCTCGAATTTAAATGCCATCTGACGTCTACCAAAAATACTCTAAGGTTTAAGCTCAATAGCTTCTCAACCCAAAGAAACAATAGCCCACCTATTATTAAAACCTTTTAAAATCAGTAGGTAGAGCAATTGGGATTAATGTAATGGCCAGGCACTTGCGGATATAAAACCTAAGCGGGATTGCTAAGGCTAGAAACTAAAAAAGCAAGCCATCTGGCTTGCTTTTATCGTCTTATATTAATCTAACGATTGCCGTTTGTTAACGGCAACCTAAATTAGATTTTACTTACCTTAGAAGCGGTAGCTAGCTCCAAGGGTAATTCTGCGGTCTGTTAAACCTTGGTAACAAAGCAACGCGCCTTCGTTGATACAAGATTGTTCAACTTCTGATTCCGTTAAGTTCACGGCTTCAATACCTACGTTGAATTGCTCAGTAACATCGTAATTTACGCTAGCGTTAAGCTGGCCTCTGTCTTCTTGAACCACTGGGAAGCCCCAAGGCAAGCTAGAGGTACTACCGAAGTCAGTTGAACGGTAGCCTTCACGCCATGTGTAACGCATACGAGCAGACAAACCATACTTTTCATAGTACAAGGTAAAGTTATAAGAGTTTTCAGACAAATCAAGTAGTCCTTGGACTGCTGACACATCAATATCTTCAACACCAGTAGATAGAGCAAACACTGCATTTGCACGACTTGTAGCAGAATCTTCAGCTTCACCGCCTGAGAATTCTTGAATGGTGTAGTTGAAAATCACACCAAAGCCAGAAGCCCAACCTAGGTCGTCTTCAAAGCTCGCTAAATCGTACTGAACAGCAAACTCAATACCTTTCTGAGTCGTTTCACCACTATCATTGATTTTCTGTGACGTAGGTACACAAACACCTGTACCTATTGGACCGAATACGTTGATATCAGCAATAGGGTTGAAGATACCACCTTGTTCACAAGGGTCGGTAATATCACGGAAACCAGTTACTGGATCTTCATACGGGTCTTCTTGTTGAGTTACGTGCAAGTCAGAACGTTTCTTATGGAAAATACCAAGACTAACCATACTTGCTTCAGCAAAATACCATTCTGCAGATAGGTCAAATGAAGTTACTTCTTCTGGAACCAATCCTGGGTTACCTAACTGTACAGCTGGGTTTGGACTGGTAGAGAAAGTGTAAGATGTAGAAAGGTCATCGAAATCAGGACGTCTAATATCCTTACCCCAACCCATACGTACAACAACATCGTCGTGAACATCAGCTACTACGTTAATACGTGGTAACACGAAGTCATAGTCGCTTTCTGTTGTTACAGCAGTAACCACATCGTTAGTTACAGAGTTACCTCTAGAAGTCACATCAGTTTTTAAATAACGTAAACCGAAGTTACCGCGGAACATTTCGTAAGAGAAATTACCCTGAGCATATAAAGCAGTTGTCTTTTCTTCAATATCGAAGTAGGCAGCTGAACTTGAAGTAGGCGAGCTAATTGGGCCACGAGTTGAACCGGTAATAGCATTGTTAGCTAAAATTGCATCATTTAAGATATCCAAAACACCGTCTGGGTCTGAAGCAACTCTTTCTGCATCGATAAGTAAGAAATCACGAACATATAATTCTCTACCATCGGCATCATTGAAGTTAGTTGGTCCTGGTACTAACAACTCTGCGAATAAGTCACCAGTAGGGCTATCAGCAAATTCTCTTAAACCAACACTAGTGGTAATTTCATCACGAAGACTGTTTACTTTACTGTAACGGAAACCAACATCAACTGAAGTCACGACACCGTCTAAGTAGTAAGTGAAATCTGTACGGAATGCATCTTCACTGTTTTCAGCAACATTGTTACCAATAGCCACGTCACGTAAAACAACGTTAGCTGGGTCTAGTAATTGCTCTGAAGTAGGGCCATTTGCTTCACCAGTTGCAACACCAAACGTTAGGGCACCACCGGTTAGATCATAAATAAATGGCGTACCATTTTCGTTCGAATCATATAAATCTTCATTGCCGTTTTCTTCATTAGCAAAGTGGTTTGCTAAAAGCGCTTCCGCATCTAATGGAGAGTTAGGGTTAATGAAGTTCAACGTAGTGTTGAAACTAGGTGTAGTAGTATCTGAACTTGAAGAAGATAGCTCGGCACTTACTTTGAAGTTATCACCGGTCCACTCACCGCCAAGTCTATAGATTTCGCTCTTGGTTAAACGAGAGTTAGTATCACCAGAAAAACGTAGGTTACCGTCAGAACCATCTCCGTCAATTGGAATAACACCTGCAACAGCAGCTTGGATACTACCTAGGTCTTGTCCACCTAATGAACCAAAGTTAACAGTTTCAAATTCACTTGGTGCTGCAATGTCTTTAAGACCACTAATACCTGATGCTTGAATTCTTGAGCTTTCTTGTCTACGTTCTTGATCGTTAACGATCGCATCGAAGAATAATTTTAATTCTTCTCTAGGCGCCCATTCAAAAGAGGCTGCGATGTTAGTCGATTCATATTCATAGTTATCGTAATCTTGTACAAAGAATTGAATTGGTAGGTAGTCAAATTCTTGAGCACTTGCTACACCGCTATCAGCTGCAACAGAGTTATCTCTGTCGGTACGAGGACGGAAAGCTGTAACATCTTGCTCAGCGTAGTTAATACTTATTACCGCACCAAATTCGCCATTATCTGTATCCCAGTTATCACCAAAAGTACCTGATAGACGAGGAGTAAAAGTACTGTCTGTTGATAAGCTACTATTCTCACCTTGAACACGAAGAGAAATTAGTGTGTCATTTAATTGCAGTGGACGTATTGTTTTAAGGTTTACAGTACCACCCACAGATCCTTCGATTGTTTTAGCTTCAGGAGACTTAGTCACCTCGACGCCCGCTATAATTCCAGCTGAGACATCTTCAAAACTAATACCGCTACGGCCAGCACCAGAACCTACAGTTGATACACCGTTGATTTCTGTACGGTTAGAGTTTGTACCACGGATTTGAACACCAGTACCAACACCTGCGGTCCTAGTAATCTGGATTCCGGTAACATTCTCTAAAACTTCCGCTAAGTTTTGGTCGGGTAGTTTACCAATATCTACCGCCTCAATAACTTCAACGAGATTATTTGATTCGCGTTTTTCTGCTAGAGCACTAGTAAGTGAGCTACGGATACCAGTTACTTGAATAACTTCGTAGTCGTCTTCTGCACTTGCTTGAGCTTCTTGTGCAAGAGCAGATGCGGACATATTTAGCGCGGTTGCTGAAAGCATCGCCAAAGTAATTTTCGATAATCTGTGTTGCATATGTTGTTCCTGTGAGTGTTATGTGTGTTTTAAGCTTATTCTTAGAGATTGAGCGCTTTCTAAAGGAATATAGTTTAGATAAAAATATAAACAAATTTATTCTTTACAAGAAACCTGCTCAAACTTACAAATAATTTACGTAATACTTACAAGTAATTCCGTAAAGGTCAACCTTTTGGTAATAAATATTTTAACAATTAATTAATACTTTGGTCTAACCAAAGAGCACAATCTAATAACCAAATTTTAATTAAAACCATAAAAAATTAAAATACTTCATTTATTACAACAAGTTAATGAAACAGAACAAAGAGGCAAAAGGTTAAGATTTTGTATCCATGAATTGCATTGTTTTGTAACGATTTGTGCGAAAAAGAACCGAAATATGAATGTGACGGCATGGAATGAGGAATATATTGGTTGACCAATTTGTGAATATTGGATACTTTGAATTTTCATTTTCACAATCACGCATCTTTCTAAGATGGAAGTTGACACTAATTATAATGTGTATTGCGAGCACAGGAAGGTTAATCTAAGAAGCTATCAAAAGTGGAAACCTTACGTTAGTTGTCCAAGGGAATAGTTAAACATATATATAGCGTTGCTGATGCAGTGAAGGTGAAAAGCTTACTTTTTTATCCTAATTAGAGAAACTTAACATGCGTGAATCTTGGAGATGGTTCGGACCCAATGACCCCGTAACCATAAATGACATAAGACAAACAGGTGCAACTGATGTGGTCAGTGCACTCCACAATATCCCTACCGGTGACGTTTGGACGATTGACGCGATTCGCCAATATCAAGCTCTTATAGAAGACTGTGAAGATGGTCTTACGCCCCTCAAGTGGAGCGTAGTTGAGAGTATTCCTGTGCATGAAGATATAAAACTAAAACGACCTGGCCATCAAAAGTATATCGATAATTGGATTGAGTCCATGGAGAATCTCGCCAAGTGTGGGATAAAGACGATTTGCTACAACTTCATGCCAGTAATCGATTGGACTCGTACAGATCTTAAATACAAACTTCCTAATGGTGCTTATGCCCTGCGCTTTGACCAGAAAAAATTCGCAGCCTTCGACCTATTTATTCTGCAAAGAGAAAATGCCGAGGCAGAATACAGCGAAGCTGAAATAGCAGAAGCGAAAAGCGTCTTTGAAGCCATGTCAGCAGCCGAAAAAGAACAGCTGACCAACAATATTATTGCCGGTCTACCGGGTAAAATGACTGATGCTTATGGTTTGGATGACTTCCGTGCCATGTTAGCCAACTACAAAGATGTCACCAGTGATACCTTACGTGAAAGTCTGTTTGCTTTTCTATCACAAGTGCTTCCTCGAGCCGAAGCCTTAGGCGTAAAACTCGCTATACATCCGGACGATCCACCCCGTGATATGTTAGGGCTGCCACGTATTATATGTACCGCAGACGATCTCGACATTCTGTTCAATGCGCTACCTAGTCCATCCAATGGTATTACCCTATGTGTTGGTACCTACAGTAGTCGTCCAGACAACAACCTACCAGCTATGGCAAAGCAATTCGGACCTCGTATTCACTTTTCACACCTTCGCGGTGTCAGCCGTGACCCAGAAGAGCAACGAACTTTTTACGAAGCCAGCCACCTCGATAGTGATATCGATATGATTCATGTGGTTAAAGAATTGTTACTCGAAGAAAGTCGACGTCGACAAGCTGAAGTTAAGGATCAAGATATTTTCATCCGTCCCGACCATGGTCATCAAATGATGGATGACATCGATAAAACCGTCAATCCAGGTTATTCCGGCATTGGTCGTTTAAAAGGACTGGCTGAAGTCAGAGGTGTTATTAGAGCCCTTTCTGCACAATTGGAAGAGCCTTCATCATGAAAGATATAATCAAGTTCTCAGCCAACCGTGTATGGCGCACCTATCAAGGCGGAAAATTACTCGACTTAATCGAAGGTAAAGAAAATCCGCAAGACTCAAGCTTCCCAGAAGATTGGATTGGTTCAACGGTAGAAGCACGCAATATCGGCCGCGAAGACATATCTGAAGGGTTGGCAACCGTCCAGCTTGAAGATGGCTCTTCAGTGCCATTTCGTGACCTACTCAACCAAGATCAACAACAGTTTTTGGGTTCGGTGGACGATGCTCCTCGCTCATTGGATGATATTCCTCTCGTTAAGTACTTGGACAGTGCAACTCGATTACATTTCCAAGCGCACCCTACCCGTGAATTTGCCCAACAAAGGTTGGGTTATCCCCGAGGGAAAACTGAAGCTTATGTGATTCTTGAGATCCGCGAAGATGTAACCGATCCCTATATTTACGCAGGTTTTCAACGCTCCCCGAGTCGTGAGCAATTAAAAAAATGGATAGAAGAACAAGATATTGCTTCCATAGAAAAGTGCTTCGACCGCATTCCAGTAAAACCAGGTGACGTATTCTTACTACCTGGCGGCCGTCCTCACGCGTTGGGTGAAGGCATATTGATGCTAGAAATTATGGAGCCTTCTGATTTAGCGGTAAGATTTGAGTTTGAAAGATGTGGATATGTAATTCCCGAAAAGGCGCGATTCATGGATCGTGGCATCGAAACCGCATTAGATGCATTTAACTTCTCACCTGTACCACCAGAAAAAATTGACGACGAGTTCCGTTGCATTCCAGACGTGCTTATTGACGATAACTCAGGAAATAGCCTTGAACAGCTAATTGGACCGGATAAAACCCCTTGTTTTACCGTCAGACGAGCTACAGTTAAAGGCAACTTCCCACGCAAGCAAGATGCGTTTTTCATCGGTGTTGTCACCCAAGGAAGTGGTGTTTTGCGGGTTGGAGATGACGTTACCCAGTTAAATCAGTGGGACCGCTTCTTTTGCCCTGCAAAAGTGGATGATTTCGAATATGAATCAGAATCGGGAATGACGGTTTTGGAATGTTATCCGGGCGGATAGCACCACTAAAAACGGCTTCATCTTTTGCTTGGCAATTGATGAAGTCGTAACGATAACTTAGGTAGTTAAAATGCAAAATTCCTCGCAAAAATCGCTGAAACAAAAGTTCGCCCAAGGCTTAGCTCTGTTTCTACCAGGTATTTTCCTGCTCGGTTTCAATATTGGTACAGGCAGTGTTACCGCCATGGCTAAGGCTGGGGCAGATTATGGCATGTCGTTATTATGGACAATCATTGCTTCATGTTTATGTACTTTTTTCATGATCAACTTGTATGGCCGGTATACGTTGATCACCGGAGAAACCGCACTTCAAGCCTTTAGAAAACACATTCACCCAGGGGTTGGCATATTCTTCTTAGTGGCGCTCACTTTTGGAGTATGCGGAAGTGTCATGGGTGTTATGGGAATAGTGGCGGATATCTGTTACGAATGGTCAAAGTCGGCAGTCGATGGCGGTATCTCCCCCATTTACTTTGCTGGATTTTTTCTCTGCTTGGTGTACTTCATTTTTTGGAATGGTAAAACCCAGTTTTTCGAGCGCAGCCTAGCGGTGGTGGTTGCCATTATGTCGGCCTGCTTTTTGATTAACTTTTTTATCATGATGCCGCCTCCCATGGAGATTTTAAAAGGCTTAGTCCCCAGTATCCCAGAGGTAACATCGAGCTCTGACAAGGGGCCATTTTTAGTTATCGCATCAATGATTGGCACCACGGTATTTTCCGGCCTGTTTATCATCCGTACAACCTTAGTGAAAGAAGCTGGCTGGACCTTGGCTGACTACAGTAAACAACGAAATGACGCCATTTTTTCGGTATTTCTAATGTTTATTATTAGTGCTTCCATTATGGCCGCAGCAGCTGGAACTTTGTTTGTGGAAGGTATTGGTTTATCAAAAGCCTCACAAATGATCAGCATTTTAGAACCGCTAGCAGGTTCGTTGGCTACCTCAATATTTGCATTTGGTTTGATTGCCGCAGGTGTGTCTTCGCAGTTTCCAAACATCCTTATGCTGCCATGGCTATTGTGTGATTATACTGGTGCTAAACGGGACATGACCCTACCTAAGTTCCGTATTATGGTATTTGCGATTTCATTGTTAGGTTTGGTAGTACCGATTTTTGAAGCCCGCCCAGTATTTGTGATGATCATCTCACAAGCATTTAATGCGGTTATCCTGCCAGTGACCGTTGCCTGTATTTTCTATTTAGGCAATCGCAAAGATTTAATGAAAGAACATACAAACACAGCGTTCGCCAATGTTGTTCTTGGCGCAATATTGTTGTTCTCTATCTTCACATCAGCAGTGGGGATTAAAGGTGTTTGGCAATTAGTGTTCGCCTAAACGGTAAACATTCACCAGCAGATCATTGCATAACCTATGTTACTCGATGATCTGCTGGATAATTGTTTATTTAAGTTAACGTCTATTTAGCTCGTAAATCCTCTGTTTCCATGCGAATGGAACGAAATTCAGAATTTTCCTTCCATTGTGGCCAGCGGCTCGAATTGCCCAGATCACGTAGTATTGTGTGGAATAACTCGATGTCTTCTACCGCTCCCCGTAAATCCCAATCAGCACTCCAAGCATCACAGGTTTGGTGGTAACAGTTACCGGTATAATCGGCAATCCATTGATCACCAGCGGCCCGTCCACCATCAATTAAATCAGCACCACCGGCTATCCCCATAATCAACAACACAGGCACACCTTGACGGGCCATGGAGAAGTGATCGGCACGGAAAAATAAACCATTTTCTGGGAGGTTTTCTGGCGTTACAACTCGAGATTGCAATGCAGCAGCCCGGCTTAAATCATCTTCTAAATCACTTTGCCCTTCGCCGACTAAGATAACATCTCTCGCGGGACCGGCGGTTTGCAGAATGTCTAGGGTAAAATTAGCAACGGTAGAGTACAGCGGATAAATAGGCTTAGAGGCATATGCAGCTGAACCTAATAAACCACTCTCTTCAGCTGTCCAAACCGCAAATACAACACTTCTTGCCATCGGCGGCTGCGCCTTGAGCACGCGCGCCAGCTCAATAACGCCCGCAGTACCAAGTGCATCATCATTAGCGCCAGGACGGACAGTGCGACCCAACTCATCGGACTCTCCTTGTCCATAAGCATCCCAATGGGAGGAAACCATCAGGGTTTCATCAGAGTGTGTGGTACCCGGCAATCGAGCCAACACATTTTTAGAATCGATGGTTTCAAGTGAAACCCTAAAGTCCGCCGTTAACGACGTCTGAGGAAGTTCAAAAGCGGTAAAGTCATCTGCGCGAGCGAGTTGACGCTGCTCGTCTAAATCTAATCCTGCGGCATTAAATAACGCCCTTGCAGCATCGTAATGTAACCAGCCTTGCAACAATGGAGGCAATGGGCCAGAGGTTTCAGCCAAAGTGAATTGCTCACCAGGAGAAGATGATGCCACATTCCAACCATAACCTGCAGCCTTGTCTTCATGGATAACTAAGGCAGCCAATGCACCGCGCCGGGCCGCTTCTTCATATTTATATGCCCAACGGCCATAGTAGGTCATGCGCTTGTTACCAAATCGCCCTGCTACAGCTTCATTAGGCGCGGCGGAAAAGTCGGGATCATTCACCAAAAATACCGCGACCTTACCTGTTAGATCGATATCACCAAAATCATCCCAGTCACGTTCAGGAGCATTAACTCCAAACCCTACAAAGACTAAAGGTGCATCTTTAATTTCGACCAAATCCACTGCTCTAGCGGTGCTAACAGCAACGTCACTACCCTGTTGCCAAGTTTGACTGCCATCAGCCACTGTTACGCGCAAAGCACTGTCT
The DNA here is from genome assembly GCF_039982535.1 of Aliiglaciecola sp. Lineage (NCBI taxonomy): Bacteria > Pseudomonadati > Pseudomonadota > Gammaproteobacteria > Alteromonadales > Alteromonadaceae > Aliiglaciecola > Aliiglaciecola sp. Next base: position 427,202 of record NZ_JBDWYG010000038.1, on the reverse strand, counting down.
TGCTCCAATTGGGTATGCACTAAAGATACTGATTGCGTCCAACCACCATCAGTACCACCAGGCTCTAACCCCAAGGATTCAAATTGTTCGATGAGAAAAGCAATGGTTTTAGCTTCACCGACACCACCCGGTGCTCGGCCTTCAAATTCATCTGAAGCAAGTACTTTAACAATGTCTGAAAGGCGCTGACTGTCGATGGACGCTTTAGTGCTGTGTGAGGCAGCTGGAGTAGCGGTGTCTTTAACGGCATTAGCGTCAGGCGGATTCGAACATGCGCCAACACCAGCCATCAAAGTTAAGCTGAAAAGAAATTGGATAACGGGTTTCATAAGTTGTATTCCGACAAAGTTGAAAATTAAGAGTAAGCCGATTTGGCATAGTTGTGCTAATGAGATTGGAGCTCCATAGCAATGCTAACAGCAAAACAATGAAGGCTCTAAGGGTCACTATGGTCAGCAAGTATATCAGTAATCCCGCGCGTAATTTAGTCTGCTAGGGATGCAACTCAGCCCTTTTCCATTTAAGTCTCCTATTATCTGCATTTCAACGTAAACTAATTTTAACCTGATGCGTATTTATCTAGGATAAAGTATATAGCTTGTTGACCAGCTTCACTTATGTCTCTAAGCACGGTGCTGTAGTTAAGCGTCACTCAAACTAACCTTTAATTTATAGGCAGCTAAGATGATTCAATCATATTTACCAACTACTAATCTGGGATTAAAAAAACTTGGATTTAAAACACTGGGATTAAGTCTGTTTTCACTTTTTTGTGGTGTCTGTGAGGCGTTACCAACAAAAGATCAGAAAATCTCTCACAGCAGCTTGGTGTCGGTTGAACGTTACCCTGCAACTAAGCCAAATCACAAAGTTCCACAGTTCAGTGTCGATGCAAGTTGGCCTACAATGCCTGCTACCTGGATCATGGGACAAGTACCAGGTCTAGCCGTGGATAAACAAAATAATGTGTGGGTGTTACACCGACCTAACTCCCTTGGCAGATTAGATCTTGGGTTGAGCAACAACACTGGCTTATGCTGTGAAGCTGCCCCCCATGTGTTGCAGTTTTCCCCAAACGGCGAACTGCTGGAAGCGTGGGGCGGTCCAGAATTAGCGCCAAGTATTGATGGAACCAATCAATGGCCCGCTACAGTGCACGGCCTTTATGTTGACGACAATAACACTGTTTGGCTTGGAGGGAATGGTAAGGGTGACCATGTTGTGTTGAACTTTACCATTAAAGGGGAATTCATTCGTCAGTATGGCCAGCGGGATAAAACCGATGGCAATTTAAGCCAGGATGCCTTAGGAAACCCAGCGGATATTTTCCATAACCATGCAAACAATCAGGTATTTATCGCCGACGGATATATCAACAAGCGTATTACCTCTTTTACGACTGACGACAACAGTTTTGACCAATTATGGGGCGCATATGGTGGTGAACCCGGCGGTGGTACAAGACAAGGTGCTTTTGACGTGTCTCAAGCCACTAGCAACAGTGAAAATACCAGTACAGAAGCACAGAGTTTTGGCGATATAGTGCATTGTGTAACACAATCAAAAGACGGTCGTATATATGTCTGCGACCGACGCAATAACCGTATCCAAGTGTTTAAAGCCAATGCCGACGGCAAGGTAGAATTCGTCCAAGATGTAATTATTGCTGGCGATACTGGCGGTTTAGGAACGGCATCAGATATCGATTTTTCCCCTGACAATAAATATATGTACGTGGCAGATATGATGAACGGGCGTATCTGGATCCTATGGCACGATACCTATGAAGTACTCGGCAGTTTTGGTCGTCCAGGGCGCTACCCAGGACAATTTACTTGGCTTCACAGCGTCGTAGTTGACGGCGACGGTAATCTATATACCTCAGAAGTCAGCTCTGGCAGACGGGTTCAGAAGTTTGTGCTTACGGGGTTCGATGCTAAGTAGGTTAGTTCGACGAGTTAGGTTTAATCAATTCAAGCTTGCTCACTCAGGTGAGTAGCAAGCTTGATTCACTGCTAGGGTGTAAACTGATTTCCTTAATTCGCTTCCAGCGTCAGAGTTACGCCACTCTCATCACTGGCTAAGTGTTGACGACTATTGAGTAAAAACAATCTGTTGGGGTCAACCATTGCATTGCTAGTTAAAAAGAGTTTAACTGATTTGGCTCTTTCTTCGGCAAGCTTAGCTAATTCATGGCGAGGAATTTCGATTGTACTTCGAACTTGATTGTACATTGCAATCATCAACCCTTGTTCTAATTCCTCCGCTGGAATGACTTTTTCACTATCCTGAGTTTGCAGCTTAGCTTTTACTAGCTGTCTTTGTTCTTCAACATCTTGTTTTGTGCTTGCAGTAAACAACGTTTTTAAAGCCTCAGCAATTGGACCTGAAATTGGCACAGTGGAGGGGCCAAAATTCTCAGGCAAGGCTGTTTGATTGGAAAGCTCCAATAATTGTTTTTGTAACTTTTGCTCCGCCAGTTCATAGGCATCGCTCACTTCGTTTACGGTACCTTCAATATCAACACTTAGACCTGGACGTTTTGCCAAGGCTTCAGCCAAAGTAGTCAATGTTTTGGTAGCGCTTTCGTCTAGCTCGGCTGAACCGTCAGCAAAGAGAACTTTATTGAGTTCATCCTCACTGCCTACTAAATTGGCCAATAAAGAAAAAGGTGCGGTTACCGCTTTGGTGATAATGTTGCCTAGGGCTTTGAATATAATTGAACCGAAACCAAAACTCGGGTTATTTAAGTCTCCGGAGACTTCCATTCCCAGATCAATTACGCCGTTGGAGTCTTGTAACAAGGCAATTGCCAGTGATAAGGGTAAACTAACCGCCTGATCCGAATTGGTTTTACGACCCAAGGTAAGTTGGTCGATAACAAGCTGATTGTCCCCCACTAGCTGGTTATTTTCGAGCTTATAGTTCACATTTAATGACAATAAACCTTTGTCGATAAAATGCCCCATATAGGTACCTGAATAGGGGTTAACTGAAGTCAGTTCAGCGCCATCAACGGAGAAATTCAAATCCAGATACATCTGCTCAATCAGCGGGTTAACTTCACCTTTAAGTAATACTGGAGCATAACCATCAATTTTCCCCATTAAATCAACATTTGCTGCGGTACCTGGTGTAGAAGAAAGTGAGGTTATGTTGCCATTTAAGGTTTCAATACCGGCGGCAAAAGGCGCTTTTAATGAGTTATCTTCGAAATAAGCACTGCCATCATTTACTCTAATATCGCCAATTTTAATGGCCATAAGATTAGACTGAACATTTTCAGCATTTTGCTGCTCATCAGCTTCTATTTGCGAAGCTGAAAGGGAAGACGGGCTATTGTCTGTCTCTGCTGTTGAATCAGCATCGTTTGAAGCACTTTGAACCAAAATGTCGCCGATATTGGTTTGTTTATCTTGGTAAATAATGAACTTGCTAAAGGGTTGATCAAACACTACAGTTTGTACGGAAAGTTGATTTTCCATTGACTGATATTGAATACCTTGAATATTCAGATCCTGCCATTTAAGTAAGGGCTGTTGTTGTAATCCATCAATTACCGTTAAATTAGCAATATTGGCGTCGCCGCTAAAGGTAATTGGACTACTGCTACCGGCTTCAAATGTCCCTGAAAGCCCAGCGACGCCATCTTGCAAGGTCGCATTTGCATATGGAAGCAAATAGGATTGAAGTTGGTTTAAAGCAAATTGTTTCATTTCAAACCCAGCAGAGACCTGCTCGGTGGAGACATTGACCTCCCCTTCACTTTTAAAATAACCAGACGCCATTTCCGGGTAAGATGTAACGTCTCCCCCTACAGCTAACCCTAGATTAAATTCGATGGGTACTTCAAACTTAGTATCAACCTTACCGGTAGCGATATTGAAATCAAATACTCGCCAAAACATCCCTTCGGACACAAGCGTTTCCTTAACTTGAATATCTCCACCGTTTAGGGCGAAAGACTGCAAGATCACCCGCCAGTTGGACTCATCGCCTTGATTTTGTGAAGACCCTTTTTCCTGTGGTGGTAAAGCACTGGTTTGCGTTGATGTAGCAGAGTTAGACGGCATAAACATAGCTTGTAGATCTAAACCTTGCTTATCAAAGTTAGCGTCAATCCAAGGCTGATTAATAATAATTTCAGCCACATCAATTTGTTCAGAGTCGGTGTCCAAGTTAAGATTGTTTATGCTTACTTGTGCCACTGTAATTCGCGGCTTTGTGCTATCAGATATTGCCAAATTAGATAATGATAATTGAGTATCATTGGCGCGAAAGCGAATTCCCTCACTTCCTTCCGACAGATGATAATTGGCATAAAACGCCAATAAACCATCGGTTAATTGGGCTTCAATTAGATCATTCGATAAGGGCCATAATGGGGCTAGGGCGATCCCCGAAAGCGCTATATTCCCCTTGACTTCAAACGGTGCTAATTGGACTTGACCAGCAAAACCAATAGTTCCACCCTCAGCAGTTTCGATCTGCACGTCATAATGATTATCAGCAGTCACTTTATCTTGTTGTTGAGTTACTGTAGATAATGCCGCAAGGGTATCAAAATCGGTAACGTCAAAAGCTAGGTTAGGAAATGCAATGTTAGTTGCGGACACATCATCAGAGAGTAATATTTGTCCCCCTGCCAGCACCATGTTATTTACTCTTAAGTGAGGAATTTCAGAGTCTTTTTCGGTAGTTTTATCCTGGCTATTATCGCTACTTAAATTCTCAAGGATGTCAGAAAAGTTAAACTGGGTTTGTTCACCACCAGTCAATCTTGCTAAATGTACATACGGCTCTTTTATAGACAGGCTTTCTAAAGTTGGTGTGAGGTGTATCAGGGTCTGCCAAAAACCTGCGTCAACTTCCAATAGTGAAACTTTAACAAAAAGTTCGTCACTTTTATCCTCTTCAATCACGAAGTTCGAGACACGAGCCCGCAGTAAAAATGGATTTATTCTTACTTTTTCAATACTGACAACTCGTTGAAATTTATCACTCAATATTTGCGGTAATAGAGATTGCAAAATCAGAGGAGTTAATAAGCCTAAAATTAATGCATAAATGAAATATGCGCTTAATAGATAAGTGCTTATTCGCAACCATTTAGGCTGTTTACGAAATGCTGAAAATAAATTTCTAAGGGACATAATATTGGTTTTATAAAGTTGTCAGAACGGAATAAACGCCCTGTATGCAATGAGCAAACAAGGCGTAAAGTATACTGAGTAACACCTTTGGAAATAGTGTTACTTGTATTAATGAATTAAAGGGCTGTAACTAAGTTACCTAAGCCAGATTGCAACAAAGAAAGCGTATCTTCATCATCACTAAAGTAGCTATTAATTTGAGTTATGAAACTGGTGATCATATCCGTATCCAAGCCAAGGGCTTCGAACTGCTGTTTTAATTCATTAATTGCACTTAAAGATGAACTGTATTCAGACGCTTTGCTAAGTAAACCTGACATAGACGAACTGTCTGAAGATGAATCTGAACTGATTGCAGGTACGTTTTCTAATAAAGAGTCTAAACCTGGAACACTTTGCGCAAGTTCAGAGTAGTTTGTATCTGAAAGGTTGTCTTTAGCATAATCAAAAATGGACGCCAATCCACCTTCGGATTGCGCTTCTGAGACACCTAGATTATCTGAAACCATACTCACTAAACTTGTAACGTCAAAAGATTGCGCAGCTTCATTTGTGTCTGAACCTTCCGCTTCGCTTACTTGTGATGTCGAAGAGCTTCCAAGTAATCCTTGTAGCTTATTAAGTGTATCGTCGGCTGCAAGTGCATTACCAGACAAAGCAAGTGTAGAGATAAGTAGAACTGATAATATTTTCATTTAGTATTCCTTTAAATAAGACTCACGCTTTAAGTGCTATGTATTAGCAAAATTTCAGCTTTAGACGAGATTTACGTACTGTGAGTTCGAATTTACGTTTTTGATTGGGCGATTTTTCGCGCAGAATTTTACCAGTTATAATTGGAAATTACTTGATTTGAAGTGTAAAGATTGTCTTTACAAAACTAGCCTTATTTAGGTTACTTAAAACAACCAACACGCACAAACATCTAAATACTTAGTTAAGTTTAATTAGAAACCGTTGCGATCAAGGTACCTTTATTTGCCGTTACGTACTTAAGCTCCATATTGTTCCTGGCGAATTATCTTCTGTAACTCACTGATATTATGTTTAATATCTCTTCGGTTTGGATCCAGTTTCACGACCTGTTGAAGTAAGTTTACCGCTTGTTGAAATTGGCGCTGTTCAATTTGCATTTGCGCGTGGGCCACTAAAGCTTGTTGTTGAACTTGAGGTAAGGTACTGGCACGGACAAAATAATTTTCTGCCTGTTGATACTGATTTTGGCTTTGATAGAGCTTTGCAATAGCTAACAAGGCTTCAGGTAACAAGGGATCTTGTTTAATCGCCCGAGAAAAATACTTAAGAGCGCGGTCATTTGCATTACGAGCAACCGCAATTTGTCCTCGATATAAGTTAAGCTCTGCTTGAAAGTCTGTTGGAACCTTAACACCAGTTGCAGCGGCGAGTAATGAATCAACAGATTTATAACGTTGTTGGTTCAACAGCCATGGTAAAACTTGTTTTAGTGTAGCCCAATATTCTGTGGACTCGACCACATCATCGTTCCCTAAGCTAAGCTTCAATAACTCGATAGCACGGGGAATACTGCCATGCTGAACGTGTAACTTGGCAGCCAACAAACTATTGCTCAAGTCTTTAGGGGTTAACTGCAAAGCAACCTCTAAGCTACTCAATGCTTGTTCAGGGTGATTTCGCTGCAAAGCAATTTGGCTGCGCAGCAACCAGAGTTCGTGGGGGTTCTGATGTTGGCCTTGTTCAATCATATCTTCAACTAGCCGTTGTGCGGCATTAAAGTTGTGACTGTTAAGCCAAGCGTAAAGCAAACCTTGTTGCCATTGTAAATTATCAGGCTGCAAATAAAGAGCTTGTTGATAACCAGCAATAGCAGCCGCTGGCTGTTGGCTGTTTAGGTTAATAAAGGCAAGTTGACCATATAGTTGCGCATCAGCTACCCCTAACTCAATACTGCGGCTTAAGTGTTTTCTAGCCTCTGAGTAATTTTTATTTAGCATATACAACATACTTAGGCTGCGATGAGCTAGGGCCAAGTTCGGCATCTGTTGTAAGGCGGCTTTCAAGGCCTTTTCAGCTTCATCATAACGTTTTAAGCTTAACATCACTTGACCGCGCAACTGCTGCAAAGCGGCGCTGTCGTTTTCTAACGAGCGCTGTTCAAACGCTTTAGCAACAGCATTAAAGTCTTGTTGAGTTAATAAAGGTTGAATATCTCGGGCAAACCCTTTTTCCGCTGGAGGCAATTGGGCACTAACTGGGCTCACCGGGGCACTTTCTAATAAAAACTGCCAGTTTGGTTCGGCTAACTCGACCTGCACTTCCGCAGATACCTGTGTACTTGAGAGCAACAATAATAGGCAGGCCAACACAGAATTTAGTCTGGTTTTGCTCATGCCAAATTGAATCTGTTTGCAGGGGAGTAATTTTATTTTCATATGATTTTTAAACACTTATTTCTATCGGCCAAATAAATCTAGCCCGAGCAGGTTCATTGTCTTTTTGCGGCGGACTAAATCGGCTTTTTCTAACTAACTTACGTATTTCAGGATTGAGCTCAGGATACGAATTACTCGCCACATTAATTAAGGTGACCTGTCCTTCTTCGTCAATCATGACATCGAGTTTTACCAAGGTTTTAGTGATCCCTCGACGTTGTAGGCTTTTCGGAAAATCAATAACTAATGGGGTCAACAAAGTAGGTACAGAGTCCAATGACTCTATTCCCACAGCATTCCAATCCACTTCTAATGACTGCCATTGAGTGTCGAGGGGATCAATATGTACTTCTTGGGGTTTTAATAAGTCGATAGACGTTACGTCAAACTCAATCACTGGCATAGAAGCACCCTCGCCCTGAACTTGCAATTCGACATTGGCTTGGCTGACCTCTTGAGTTTGCTGGGGAGGTGGCGGCGGAGGTGGTGGCGGTAAGTTAACCGTTGAGACGGTTCTAACAACTAAGGTTTCGTCGGTTTGAGCTTTTAACCAGTCACTCATCCACATGATCAACAAAGCAATGCTGAGCATAACAATACTAATGAGTAACGATAAACCGCGACCACGGAGGTAGTTATGTATCATTTTCATGATTTCAACGCCGCGATATTTACAGTTGTTGAGCCTGCCAACTTAGCCTCATCAATCACTTCGAGCAATAATTGGGTGGGTACATTTTTATCTGCTTGGATCACCACAGGTTTAGGATCAAATTGCTGCAATTGCTCTAATGTACTGCGCACACCTACAACACCAATTTGACTGCCATCATAGAACACCTCACCGGCATCCGTAATCGCTAATAGAATCACAGTTTTATCTAATTGTGAGGCAGAAATAGCCTGAGGTTTATCCACCTCAACCCCTGTTTCTCGCACAAAAACCGTGGTGACAATAAAGAATATGAGCAAAATAAAAACCACATCCAACAAAGGCGACATATCAATGCTGTGGTCATTTTGTTGTTCTATCCGTTGTTGTAAACGAGAAGCCATTGTTATTCGCTCCCAACTGCAACATAAGCTTGTTGTCTAGATAATCGATTACGAATATTACCTTGTAATATCCACGCTGGAATGGCGCAAACTAGGCCTAACTGAGTTGTTAATAACGCATCGCCTATGCCATCACTTAACAGCGCGTTGCTTGCCCCTTGCTGCGCTATTCCAGCAAAACACTCCAGTAAACCGATAATAGTGCCCAACAACCCCATCAAAGGTAACGCGCCAATCAAAACCGCAGTAAATTCGCTATTCACATGATTTCGCTTAGTTGTATTGTCGTTATTTTCAGTGTGATTATTTGAACTAGATGATAATAATCTAGGGTTTCTGCTTAACAAATATTGTTGCCACAATTCTTGATAACAATATATGGCCAGCATAAGTATCGCCCAACACACCCAACTGTGGCTTATTTGCGAGATCATGCGGCCTCCTGCTTCACTTCATTTGGCTGCTCTTCTATTGGTTGACTAAGCAATATCGCAAAATTTTCAAGTTCATGATAATAAGATTTAGCTCGCTTCGATAAAATCGCATTTAGAATTAAAGCTGGAATAGCCACGACCAAACCAAGTTCGGTAGTAATCAGAGCTTGAGCAATGCCGCCAGAAACCACTTCAGGGTCGCCGCTACCAAATAATGTCATCATTTTAAAGGTTTCTATCATGCCACTCACCGTACCTAACAGCCCCAACAAAGGTGCAACTGATGCGGTAATACCAATCACCAATAACCAACGCTCTAACCAATATTTATCTTGCTGCAATTGCACAAATAACTGGTCATCTCGCGCTCTGTCATTATTAGCTTGCAGCGCAATATCAAAGAGTTCTTTTTGCTGCCCCTTTATACTGGCAAGTACTTTTTCACTCGGCTCTGCTAACTGGCTGTGTAAATAAGTTGGGGTAAATCGCTGTAATTTAGGCAAACGGGCCAATTGCACGGATTTGTATATGGCAATCACCAACGCCAAAACCGCAAAGGTTAAAATAGGGATCACCCAAACACCGCCTTTAACCACATGTTGCCAAGCCGTTTGTTGGTGCTGTTGACGGGCAACGGCACGATTCATGGTTGGATCAAAAAACAGCTCGCCGCGACCTTCACTTTGAATTGCCTTTAGCCCCGCACTAGCACTACCATCGAGTAACAAGGCTGAGTGTAACTGTCCATCTTCACGAGTTGCTAAGCCTGCTTGCTGCAAATCCTCGTGCCAAAACCAGTTAATCGGGCCTAATGATAAAGTAGGCAACTGTTCCAGCTTTCCGTTACCCATTACTATAGATTGGGGTTGCCATATGGGTGACAGTTTACCTTGTAACTCTTGACTAAAGCCCTGTATCAGCTGCATTTTTTCAGCAGTTGTCAATCCTGCCGGCTGGCTATTCAATTGCTGCTGATGTAGAAAACGGTTTATCAGGTTTTGCTGATAATTTTGTTGTTCACGCCAATCTTTAATGCGAGTTTCAAGCTGGCTTAGGCTTAAGGTTTTTTCGTCGCTAAGTCGGCGAGCAGCAGCCGTTTTCTGTTGTAGAGCTTGAACTTCTCTTTCGAGTTTATTTAACTTCTCGAGTAAGTTACGTTTCTGAGAAGCAATATTTTTTTGACTGGAGCTTAAGCGTTTTTGTGCATCATTAAGCTTAGTTAATAATCCCTTATCAACTGTTTCATTTGCATGGGCATTTGGGTGCTGTCCTAACCAGAAAAATACAGTAAGGGTGACAATTAATGGTCGAAGATAGTGAAAGAATGACATCGCTATTGCTCTTTTAAACTGGAAATAGAAAAGGGTAAGCTGACAAAATCAGCCTCACTCTGTTTCTCGAATATGGCGATTGCCTTGCTGATAGCACTACTATCCGAGTTATCATCGAACTGCCACTGCCAACCGTTATCTGTAACCTGACCTGTTCCGCTATAACTGCCATCTAAACTGACAAACCAAGCACTAGAAGCCCCGAGATAGAGTTGCTTCACGAGTATTTGCTCGTTTTGCTTGTTGTTAATGGGCATCTGCACAACCGCAATTCGCTGATCAAATTCAGCTAGTTTAGACAGTCTTGCTAGGTTCGCTTGTAACGGAATGGATGACTCTGATGAACTATCGGTATCACCAATATCTTGTTGCCAAGCTTGCTTAACGGGTGGCGGTAACCTTTGCTCTAACGCGTTTAATTGGTTCGACAACAGGCTAATTTGTTGTTCTAACACCCCTTGCTCTTGTTCTAATGTGGTCTGCTCTTCAGCTAAGGCCAACCTTTGTTTTTCAACTTGAGAAGAGTCACCTTTTTTTTCCGATAACATCGTCAACAGTTGCTCTTTCTCTAACTCAAGTAAACGCATTCTCTGGGTTAACAAAGGTTGCTGTTGTTGCCACTCAGATTCCAAAGCGTTAATTTGGCGTTCAAGACCCAACCATTGATTCACCATAGTTTCGACTTTACTTATTTCTTGCCCATAAAGATTACTAGACAATAAACAGCCGACTACCAGCAGCACCTTCCGGCCTACCAGTTTATTTAATTTATCTTTCATTATTACTGTCGCTCTTCACTTTTATTTTTCACCGAAGCCTATGCACCATCGAACTGACATCAAAATAAAAGATTGATTTATCACCGATAATTCTATTCTGCCAGAAACAAAGACGAGTGTAAATAACCATGCGAATGATAATTACTTGCATTTAGATTAATGATAAAATATGCTTCACCACCTAGCGTTAATTAACCCACGAAAATCAAAACACACACACTACGGAGAATAGAAATGACTGCAGTACAACACGCAGCGGTAAGAGAAAAGTTTACCCGCAATGCGATTACTTTGGCTTTGAGCGCTTTGTTACCAATGGGAGCTGCCCATGCTCAAGATGTGCAGGAGCTTGCAGTTTCACAGGCAACATCACAGACTGAAGAAGACTATAAAGTAGAGAACTCTACTTCCGTAAAATATACTCAACCGCTGTTGAACACGGCAAAGTCGATCACTGTCATTCCCCAGTCTGTAATGAAAGATCGTAACGTTGATAGTTTGCGCTCAGCTTTGCGAAACGTACCTGGAATTTCCATGGCTGCCGGCGAAGGTGGCACACCAACCGGTGATAGCATGTCAATTCGCGGATTCAGTGCGGCAAACAATATATTAATCGATGGCGTTCGTGACATAGCTGGCTATTCTCGTGACATTTATAATGTTGAAGCAGTAGAAGTTGCAAAAGGTCCTGGCGCTGCCATATACGGTCGTGGCGCGGCAGGTGGTGCAGTAAACTTACAAATAAAAACGGCAACCCTAGATGAATTTACTGACGTTAGTCTCAGACTAGGTACTGAAAATGATTATCGTGCACAAGTTGACTCCAACTTAACAATAGGTGAAACCTCAGCGTTGCGTATTAATGCCTTGTTAGACGATGGCGATGTTGCTGGACGTAATTATGTTAACAACAGCAACAATGCAGTGGCACTTTCTTTTGCAACTGGGCTAGGTACGGAATCTAGACTCAGCGTTAATGCAGATTATCAAAAGCAAGACAACCTACCTGACTACGGCATGCCGTGGGTGTCTAATAGCAGTTCCTCAGATCCCGTTGCTGAGTTAGCGGCATACGAAGGCGGCCCTTCAAATGCTGATTTCGATAATTTTTACGGTAACATTTATCGTGACTTTGAAGATATCAAAGGCCAATCACTAACCGCAAAATATGAGTACGACCTTAATAATTCGACCATGCTGCGAGCGTTAGTTAGAACAGGCTCTATTGAACGTCAATCTGTAGTAACAGCACCGCGTTTTATAAGCGTAACCACCAGTACAGATGTTCGTTTGAGCGATGAAAAAACTCGTGACACCAAAGATTCAATGACCGTCTTTCAAGGGGACTTAATCGGCAGTTATCAACAGGGCAATATTAAACATGACATTGCCGCTGGAGTAGAGTTAAGTCGCGAAAAATTTGAGCGCTGGAATTTCGAAGCCATAGTGCCAGATAACCTAAATGATACTCCTGAGTTAGTCGATTTATACAATCCGGATGCAGAAGTCGCATTCACAGGACAATATGCTCGCACTGATAAAAGTAACGAGGCCACTGGTGACACGAAAGCAATTTATGTTTTTGATACCATCACTTTAGATCCTCAGTGGCAATTATCCCTCGGTTTACGTTGGGATAGCTTTGAAACAGAGTACTTTTATGACTTAGATGGCGATGATCCAAGCGTAAAATTGAATGCTAAAAATGACGAGTTGAGTTGGAATGCCGGCATTGTGTATAAACCCAATGCAAGCAGCAGCATATATTTTGGTGCGGGTAACTCATTTAGCCCAACAGCGGAAGATTTAACAGCCTCGTCGAACAGTAACAGTAACCAAAATAACCTAGATCCAGAAGAAACTCTTAGTTATGAATTAGGTTATAAATGGGAAATGTACGACGGTAAATTATTTGCTAACGCAGCTATTTTCCGTAGCGAAAAAACCAATGCATTAACGGATGACCCATTCTTTGACGACGAACAAAGTAGCTACGATACATTGAACGGTAAACAACGAGTTGATGGTATTGAACTTGGATTGGCCGGTAATCTTACCGACAAATTATCCATCATCGCAGCTTATACCTTCCAAGATAGTGAAGTTGTTAATGCTGAAGGCGCTGATGCATCTCAAATTGGGGCTGAATTGCCACGCACACCAGAACACTCTTACAGCGTTTGGGGTCGTTATGATTATTCAGATGCTCTCGCTTTTGGCCTTGGTGCTCAATATATGGGTAAACGTTACAACAGCAGCACACCTGCAAGTCGCGAAGTTGCAGACAGTTACATGATTTGGGATATGATGATATCGTATCAGGCTACTGAGCAGCTAAGCCTTCAGGTTAATGGCAGCAACCTTACTGATGAAGATTACGTTGATCAAATAGGTGGTGGTCACTACATTCCTGGCGAAGGTCGATATTTAAGTGTGACGGCAAACTACCAATTTTAAACGGCTAATTTAGTTCGTTTTAAAATAACCCAATGTTTAAAACTGAAACCGACTCTTACGAGTCGGTTTTGCAATGTTAGGAAAGCCTAGATGTTATTAAAAATACCCGCAGTACTAAGCAAACAACAGGTTGCAGATGCTAAAAATGCACTCTTAGGTGCTCAGTGGTCTGACGGTAATATTACCGCTGGCTATCAAAGTGCTAAAACCAAAAACAATCTGCAATTACCAAGTGATTCACAGGTAGCTCACGAATTGGGTGAAGTAATTTTAACGGCACTATCACAAAATAACCTATTTATGTCGGCGGCCTTACCCAGCAAAATATTTCCCCCTTTATTTAATTGTTATCAAGGCGGACAATCCTTTGGCACCCACGTCGATAATGCTATCCGCCAGGTTCCAGGAACGCCGGTTAAAGTTAGAACAGATTTATCCATGACCTTATTCTTCTCTGAACCAGACGAATACGAAGGTGGCGAGCTGGTAATGGAAGATACTTTTGGTTCACAACGAATAAAGCTCGCAGCTGGCGACATGGTGTTATACCCGTCCACCAGCTTACATCGTGTCACTCCAGTCACCAAAGGACGGCGCTTAGCGTCATTTTTCTGGTTACAAAGCATGGTATCCAGCGATGAAAAACGCAGTATTTTGTTTGATATGGATATGGCAATCCAAGCCCTACGCAGCAAACTTGATGACAGCCCTGAAATAGTCCAACTCACAGGCGTTTATCACAACCTGTTACGACAGTGGGCACAAACCTAAAAAGGTCATGACCGCCAATAAAGAGCTCACCCCGTAGCATGGCCTTTAGGCCATGGGCACCAACATACAACAGCGCGGCTAAAGCACCCGCCTACAACACCCCTGTAGCATGGCCTTTAGGCCATGCTACCAACAAACAATCGCGGGGCTAAAGCACCCGCCTACAAAAAATCCTCCCCATAGCATGGCCTTTAGGCCATGACCAACAACAAAAAACCGCGGGGCTAAAGCACCCGCCTACACCCCCCCGTAGCATGGCCTTTAGGCCATGACCACCACCAAACAACCACGGAGCTAAAGCACCCGCCTACAACACCCCCGTAGCATGGCCTTTAGGCCATGGCCAACAACAAACAATCGCGGGGCTAAAGCACTCGCCTACAAAACACACCTCGTAGCATGGCCTTTAGGCTATGGCACCAACAAACAACCACGGGGCTAAAGCACCTGCCTACAAAAAACACCCGTAGCATGGCCTTTAGGCCATGGGCACCAACAAACAACCGCGGGGCTAAAGCCCCCGCCCACAAAAAACACCTGTAGCATGGCCTTTAGGCCATGACCAACAACAAAAAACTGCGGGGCTAAAGCACCCGCCTACAACACCTCTGTAGCATGGCCTTTAGGCCATGGCCAACAACAAACAACCGCGGGGCTAAAGCACCCGCCCAGGGAAATATCTGCGCCTGAAATTATGGATTTTATAGGTCCTTCCAGTTTGTATAACTTTTGACAAGGGCTTATTGATGTGTATATATTAACCACATAGTTGATTAATCAAGTAATAAATAACGATAATAATTTACTGAAAATACACATAAAATTCACAACATATAACTCGATGACGTTTTACCGTTCGCATATAAGAACTCTAATAATAAAGAAGGTATTAAAACATGAGACATCACAAAATAGCCCTCGCTGTAGCCACAACTTTAAGCCTAGGAATGACATCCACGTTACATGCTCAAGAAAATAGTGTGTTTGAAACCATTCAAGTGACGGCTAAGAAGAAATCGCAAGATTTACAGGATGTTAGTGTCTCTGTTACGGCCTTTTCCGGTGATGCTTTGCGAGAGTTGAATATGACCGACAGTGTCGATATTTCTGCTCAAACACCTGGGCTGAATATTGGTACACCTGTTGGAGAAGGCAACAACCCTTCAATTTCGTTGCGTGGCGTAGGTCTCAATGATTTTAATGATAATAACGAAGGACCCATTGCAGTATATCGTGATGATGTATACCAATCTGCTATGCCTGGCCTAACCTTTCAGTTGTTTGACCTAGAACGAGTTGAAGTATTACGAGGTCCACAAGGCACCTTATACGGGAGAAATGCCACCGGTGGTTTGGTACATTTTATTTCCAATGGGCCCACTGAAGATACTGAAGTGTTGTTCGATTTAACCCTTGCTGAATACAACCAAATTAAAACCGAAACGGCCGTAGGTGGCAGTTTAACAGACTCCATTCAAGCCCGACTTGCCGTTGCCACTAACAACCACGATGGTTATGTTGAAAATAGAATTGGTAAGGATGCTAATGAAGCGGATAGCCGAGCCTACCGCTTACAGGTCAATTTCGACATTAGCGAAGACTTTACCGCCCTACTCAATGTTCACGGTGGCAAATCTAGCACTAACGCTCCCCAATACCAGCATTTAGCATCTGATGACGGTGCAGGAAATTCCACCTCAGATTTTTACGGTTATGCCGACACTGACGGTGATAACTTTGCTGGCGAATATAACCGACAAGGTATTTTAGATATAGACTCAGATGGTCTTTCATTAAAATTAAACTGGGAAAATTCGGATTATACTTTTACCTCAATTACTGCCATTGAGAATGTAGAAAAGCTTCACCAAGAAGATACGGATGTAGGTCCTTACAGCGGTTTGATCCCTCAATTTGCCTCTAAAAACGAACAGTTCAGCCAAGAGTTTAGATTAAGCGGTTCAGCAGAGTCATTTGATTGGATAGTCGGAGCTTACTATTTTGAAAATGAAGTTAATGGTGCTCTTGATTTAGATATTAACTACCCCGGCCCCCTAATTGATGCCATAACTGGTGCTCCTGAGGGTACCTTTGGTTCTGAATTAGTACCTTTTGTAAGTTACGATATCGACTATGATCAAGATACCGAATCCTATGGTTTGTTCGGTCAAGTGGAAAAGTCCCTCACCGATAAGTTAACCCTAACCCTTGGCTTGCGTTACACCTCTGAAGAACGCAGCATGGATTATCAAAACCTAGCGACTACAAACGCTGACGCTGTAGTGAATTCTTGTCTTATCCCCGCTGGTGATGTGTGCGGATTAGTCGGAGATGCTAGTTATCCTGGTACCGATTACTATTTTGACTTTACTGAACAAAACCCTGCAGCGGCAGGTTTAACCACCATTGATGATGACAATATTTCAGGTCAAATTGGACTTGATTACAAGGTAAGCAAAGATACTCTAGTCTTTTTCAATATTGCCAATGGCTTTAAAAGTGGCGGCTTTAATGGTGGGTTCCTCGACTTCACCGACGGGGTAACAGAAGAAGATGTGGCGTTTGATTCTGAAGAACTGACCAGTTATGAAGCAGGTATAAAAACCACCTTGGCCAGTGGTGATGTAAGAGTTAACAGTAGTGTTTTCTATTACGATTACAAAAACTATCAAGCTTTGACATTCGCAGGATTAAGCCAGTTTATCAATAACTCTGATGCAACCTTACAAGGTTTAGATGCGGAGGTGACTTGGGTCCCAGGTGACGATTGGGATATTAAACTTGGCGCCAGCCTGTTAGATACCGAAATTGACAGTGTGGTTGTTCGCGGCGTAGGCACAGTTGAAGATAGAGAAATGGTTCTAGCACCTAAATATACCGTTAACGGTATCGTTCGCTATCAAGCCACCGATGCCATTTCTGCACAAATAGATTTTAATCATCAAGGTGAGCAATACTTTGATATCACCAACAGCGAAATATCCAAAGAGAAATCATATACGGTTTTTAATGCTCGCCTCGGTTATCAGATAAATGACTATTGGAAAGTCTCTGCTTTTGTGAAAAACATCACAGACGAAGAATATCGAGTTTATACCTTTGACTTCACTCAAAGCGCCGGTTTTATCCAAGAGTTTTACGCCAGACCAAGATGGATTGGCGTTAACGTTCAATACAATTACTACTAGAACGGACACCAAAAGTAGATTTTAACAACCCTAGATTAACGGCTGTTCCTTAAAAGCGTAAATGCACGGTTGGCGCATCCGTTAACTTTTTAAATAAACAAACTTAGCTGCGGTTAGGATTAAAACACTATGTTTATGAAAATCAAGCTCCCTCAAACACTACTCAGTAGTCTCATTGTTTCTGTATTCATGACTGGCTGCACAACTCACTCAGAAGTCCCCAAAGAGGCAGACGCTGCGCTCTCAAGTGCCACCCCAGAAAATGCCACTGTTACTACACAGGTAGATCCCACTTTACCGCCCTTACCTATTGAAAAAACCGGAAATGTGGACGTTTTGCCGGCTAAATATCCTGAAAGCTGGATGTTTGTCGACGAATCAAGCTTTACCAGCATGTTTGGTGGCAAAGTAATCATTTTAGATATCAACGAGCCGAAACAATCTAAGCGCATCAAAGGTACGGCAGATAAGAACTTATTGGGTAATTTTGCCGCGGCAAAAACACGTCCTGAATTCTACATCGTCGAATCTTTCCACAGTCGCGGTAGCCGTGGCCCTAAAATTGATGTTCTGGCCATCTACGACAAAGTTACTCTGACACCGATTAAAGAAATCACCCTAGAACATACCCGCCTACAGTCGTTGCCAAGACGGGACGCAATAACCTTCTCAGCTGATGAAAAGTTTCTTTATATCGCCAACTTTAGTCCTGCCGCTTCGTTCACTGTAGTTAACCTAGACACCCATGAAGTGGCAGGTACCGTAGGCACACCTGGTTGCGTATTGCCCTTTCCCACTGGCAAACGCAGTGTTACCTCACTGTGTAGTAACGGCAGTTTATTAACAACAATCCTAGATGAAAATGGTGTCAAAGCATCGCAACAGCGGGTCGCGCCGTTTTTTGATACCGATAAAACACCCATATTTGAACGCCCTGCATACATCGATAATATCGCCTACTTCCCCAGCTTCGAAGGCGAAATACATGCAATCGATTTATCTGGTGAAGTTGCCGAATACAAAGGAAAGTGGAGTTTACTTAGCGAAGAACAAAAAGCGGCAGAGTGGCGACCTGGCGGCCTCGCCCTTGCCGATACAGATGAACATGGCCTAATGTATTTAATAATGAATGCAAACGGCTTTGATGGTTCGCAAACCCATGGCGGTGAGCAAGTTTGGGTATTTGACGTGAAAACGCAAACTCGAATAGCCACAATCGATGCGCCAAATTGGGCCGTGTCGGTAGCAGTAACCCGAGGTAAAGAACCAAAATTAGTTGTCACAAATGGGGAAATGAACCTAGATATCATCAACCCAAAAACAGGTGAGCTGGAAAAAACCATAAGTGATTTTGGAAACATTACCCCTATCGTTATTCATAAGGCTTATTAATGAATGTATTTAACTTTTTATCCGACGCGATTGCCTTATTCTTTTTATGGTTATTTATGCGCGCTGCCTTGCATAAATTGCATACAAGCAACGCAGAGTATTACAAACAACTTTTTTCTGAGTATGGAATTTCCCATGGGCAATTGGCATTAGCACTAAATTATATTTTGGGTGCATTTGAACTGGTTATTGCAGTTGCCCTTATTTTTGAAGCAACTCGAACACCGGCGGCAATGGCTGCGGCACTGCTTCTAAGTATGTATTTAATTGCCATGGCCATTCAATTAATGAAAGGCAAACGGGATATCAGCTGTGGTTGCAGCGGTCCAAACGCTCACATCAAAGTAAGCTGGCCGTTAATTATCAGAAATGGGCTGTTAGTGCCTTTGGTATTAACCTGCACCCTACAAACGGCGGGGTTTGCATCTTCTTTATGGTTCGCCGTGCTCATGACAGGTGCTTTTTTAATTTTAACTTATTCTTGCGTTGAGAACTTAATCGCTAACGCACAAAAGATTTCTATTTTGAGGACCCACTAATGGATTTTATTACCGTATCGAATAGTGTTTTGTGGATAGTTGTTATCTTACAATCCATCGTTATATTTGCTTTAACCCGACAAGTGGGTGTGCTGTTTGAACGCGTCGCCCCTGCTGGTGCCCTAGCCATGAATCAGACTTTGGAAGTTGGAGCGCCAGCGCCTAATTTAAGCCTGCAAACTTTGTCTTCAACACTAGTTGATGTAGGCGGCAAATCAAAGAACAACAAGTCACAATTAGTGTTTTTTGTCTCCCCCGACTGCCCAGTGTGTAAAAGCTTATTACCAGCACTAAAATCCGCGGCAAAATCAGAAAGTTCATGGATAGATCTTATTTTAGCCAGTGACGGCAAAACCCAAGATCACGCAGGTTTTGTGAAGCAATACGGTTTATCTGATTACCCTTATATAGTTTCAGAAGTGTTAGGAAAATCCTATGGGGTGGCAAAACTACCTTATGGTGTCGTCATTGATGAGCAGGGCAATGTTGCATCTATGGGTATCATTAACTCACGAGAGCACTTAGATAGCTTATTTGAAGCCAAAGAACGCAAAACCGCTTCGATCCAAGAGTTCATGCAAGGCCAACAAAGTAATGAACAGTTCGTGGAGGTTAAATAATATGAAGTTTTTAGACAGAATATTTGAAAAAAAGGCCCGTGAACTTGCACAAACTAACGGCAGACGAGGCTTACTCAAAAAGCTGGGGGCTAGCTTAGTTGGAGCTAGCGCAATCCCACTACTTCCTGTAGCTCGCGCAGCCGAACCGCAAAAACTCCCCCAAGAAGTTGGCGACCCAGGTAGCTGTGATTATTGGCGTTATTGCGCGGTAGATGGTTTTTTATGTGAATGTTGTGGTGGCTCAACTAATTCATGTCCTCCCGGGACCGAGATGTCACCTATTACTTGGATTGGTACCTGCACCAATCCCGTAGATGGACGCAATTATGTGATCTCATACAACGACTGCTGTGGCAAAACCCAATGCAACACTTGTCTATGTCAAAGGGATGAGGGCGATCGTCCATTATATCGGTCAGACAAATCTAACGATGTGAACTGGTGTCTAGGTGCAAGCAGTTCGGTGTATCACTGTTCAACCGCCATAGTGGTTGGCATTGCCTTTGATAAGTAATTACTTATGAAAAAGCGCCTTATCAACCTGCTCTTGTCATGCTGTGTCATTGCTGCAAATGCGAGTGCGGCTGAAACCATCAATGAAGCAAGAGCCCTATTTAACTATCAAATGTTATGTCAGGGTTGTCATGTGGGTGACGGCAGTGGAGGAAAAGATGTTCCCAACTTAAATGGTGCGGTTGGAATATTCTTAAATAGCGTCGCAGGACGAGAGTACCTAATCAAAGTCCCAGGTGCGGCTAACAGTGCGTTAGACAGTAAAGAACTCGCTGAATTGATGAACTGGATGATCCCGGTTATGGGAAAAGACAGTGTTCCAGATAACTTTGTCCCCTATACCGAACAAGAAGTCGCAAGGTTACGACAAGAGCCATTGATGGAAGTGGTTGAACATAGAGCTAATTTGTTAAAGCAAATTTTAGCTCACGACACTACAGACAACACTACAAATTAAACACCTTTTGAGAATTAATAATTATGAAAACTCCGTTAAAAAATGTGTGTATAAATATTTTGCTGTTAACCAGTTTCAGTTTGCTGACGGCGCAAACCTTTGCAGCCGATGATATCGAACGTCTAACCTCGAGTTGCACTGCTTGTCATGGTGATAACGGCGTAGCGGTCGCCAAAGAGTGGCCAAGTTTAGCGGGACAAAAACCAGGTTATTTACTCGCTCAATTAAAAGCCTTTAAAGATGGCAGTCGAGAAAATGTGTTGATGAGCGGCTTACTTACCAATTTCAGCGAACAAGAGTTACTCAAAATTGCCGATTATTATGCGAGTTTACCTTTCGACAAACCCCGTTCTGCATCTATCAATAAAGCTGGCGAAAATGTACGAGCAAATTGTATTTCATGCCACGGTATGACAGGCCAAACAATTAATGACACTTGGCCAAACTTAGCGGGCCAAAACAAAGAATACCTGCTTCAACAGTTAAAAGATTTTAGTAGCAACAAAAGACATTCAATTATAATGAATGTGATTGCCAGTGAATTAGACGAGCAGCAAATGCAAGACGTGGCCGAGTATTATGAGCAAATAGGCACAGTACAGTAAAATATCCCCGTGCCTCAATACGTAAACGCGGGACGAAAGCACCCGCCTACAAAAACAATCCCCCTGTAGCATGGTCTTTAGGCCATGACCAACAACAAACAAGCACGGGGCTAAAGCCACCACCTACAACACCCCCGTAGCATGGCCTTTAGGCCATGGACACCAACAAGCATCCACGGGGCTAAAACACCCACCTACAAAAGTAGGCTCTTCATTACCGAGACAACATCAAATTTCAGGCACAAAAAAACCAACTAAAAAGTTGGTTTAATGTTTGGTACCAGAGGGTAAGGCTGGTTTCTTTAGCAACGCAGTTGCGTCCAGCCGCACGACACGCCATGGATGGCGTGGCTGGGTGCGTCACCATGGACGGGTTCAACCTAGGTTTTGTATTATCCAACCTCGAAGAAACAAAACCACCCGTAGTCCGGCGAGCTAAATTTACTATGGTCCAGATACGACAAAACCTGCTAATAAGCAGGTTAAGTTTGGTACCAGAGGGTGAAACTGGGGCTCTCTGGAGCTCGGCTCCAGCCAGTTGAACGGCCGGACACGGACGTTCGGACTGGGTGCGCCACCAGGGACGGGTTCAACCTAGGTTTTGTGCTATCCAACCTCGGAGAAACAAAACCACCCGTAGTCCGGCGAGCTAAATTTACTATGGTCCAGATACGACAAAACCTGCTAATAAGCAGGTTAAGTTTGGTACCAGAGGCCGGACTTGAACCGGCACACCATTACTGGCGGCGGATTTTGAATCCGCTGCGTCTACCAATTCCGCCACTCTGGCAACGTACGTTTAATCAATTTGACTAAGCGTTTGGTATACTCGCTGTGCTAACGAGTGGCACGCATTATATCTTCGCATTTTCTGCTTGCAAGTATTTTATGCAATGAACCTCATCAAATGTCGATAAAATAAGCATTATCGACCATTTGGTGTGTTCATGGTGCCAACTTTTAATCATTAAGCGTAGGTATCTACCGTTTGCAAACTATCCGTAGTGGACTTTTGTCCACTAATTTCAGACAAAGCGTTCAGAAACTGGCTTCCTTTTTCTTCATCACTTAGTGTGCTGGCTTGAGACTTATTGCTATCCATAAATGCTTTTAGTTCATCATGCTGATCTTTCGTTAACGAACTTAGCATGGAACTAACTTGCTCTTGCTGATCTGATGACAAAGACGCAACCGATGACTCAAGACCCGGAGGCACTGCCCCTTGCGGCGGCGGTGGTGGACGTCTTTGTTGTGTACTGTCGGTATTAAGATCCGCCATATTAAATGAACTGCTTTGACCATTAATTTCCATAGTTTGCTCCTAAGTTAGGTTTAATTTCCTGATTGACGCTGTTCATGGCCTTCTGGCACAGCTACAAGCTCATCTTCCATGGTTTTACAGGTAGCGGTTAGAGTATCGCCGCGAGGCGTGCTAAAACTTACTTCATCGCCTTCACTTTTCCCAGAGCAAGCATCAATTGCTTCTTGTGGCGGCTTGCCACCTGGTCCACCACGTTCTGGTTTTGCAAGTGTTAAAGGGCTAGCTAGTACGGAACTCAAAATTAATAATGACATCAATGTTTTTTGCATTTGGTTGTTCTCCAAAGATAAACAAAATCTAAAAGGTTAAATTGACTATTTCTACGGCTTAAATGCTAACAAAGAAATGTGCAGAAAATGTGCACTAACCGTGGAATAAAGGGCTACTTCTGTTTTGTTACTAGTGCCAGTCCAATTCGCTCGATATACTTGCCCCATGAAAATGACACCTAAACTATTTTTAATTTTGTTGAGCCTTATCACCACTATGCTGGTGATTTCTTTGAGCCTTGCCCAATGGAGCTTCAAACAAGGATTTCTGGAATTTGTTTCCGGTATCGAACAAAGCCGTCTTGAGAAAATAAGCAATGATTTGTTGAGCCAATATACCTCCTCAGAAAACAGTTGGAAAGATGTACAGCGTATTGGTCTAGATGAGTTTATTTCAAACAACAAACGTTTTGATTCTCCGCCCAAATTTCCTCCAATGCACAATAGAGCTGCAGGAGAACGGCCAAGACGAGTGCCACCACCTCATCTGCAGCAACAACCCAATAGACAAGTTGGAGCTCCTAACTCAGATGAACCTTGGGGTGAAAAAGTATCTGGCCCGCCCACTGGATTATTTGATGTAGAGGGGAACTTAGTTACAGGTGAAGATCATTCAGCGAACAATCAAAATTCATTTAGCTACCCACTGTACGTAAATGATATAAAAGTGGGCGAGCTCAGAAGCTGGCCAAGTATTGAAGGTTCGTCAGAATCGGCAAGCTTATTCGCCCAACAACAACTTATTGCTTTTCTAATCATTGGCCTTGTATGCGCAATTCTAGCCGGATTGTTATCACTACTGGTGTCACGTAAATTGCTGCAACCCATCAAGTTAATTATGCAAGGAGTGTCACAACTTAGTAGCGGTAATTATAATGTGAATCTAACCACTGAGCGAAAAGATGAACTTGGCGAACTAATGGAAAATGTTTCTTATTTAAGCCAGACGTTGAATAAAAACCGTTCCGCCAAAAACCGCTTGTTTGCCGATATTTCCCACGAGTTAAGAACCCCTTTAACCGTATTAACCGGAGAAATTGACTTATTGAAAGAAGGGATTAGACCCTTTAACTTAACCAATTTACTTTCCCTCGAACAAGAAACTGAACGTCTTAATCACTTAATTGACGATTTGTACCAATTATCCTTATCCGATGTGGGCGCGTTAAAATACAACCTGGTTTATAGCAACTTATCTGAAACTGTAGAGCGCAGCATTCAAAGTGTGCAACTACAAGCCGAATCAAAAGGACTGAAAATCACCTCCCATATCCAACAAAACTTAAGTTTTAAAATGGATAATCGAAGAATAGAACAACTTTGTTTGAACTTACTGATGAATTCCATTGCCTATACTGAAGCTCCTGGCCAAGTGGATATTTCACTGTCTGTGCAACAAGATCAAATTAATCTACAGCTAAACGACTCCAAACCGTCGGTAAACCAAAACGACTGTGACAAGCTATTTGAGCCTATGTTTAGAGTCGATTCATCGCGCACCAGTAGAGAGTCAGGTGCAGGTTTAGGGCTGACAATTAGTAAAAATATTGCAGAGGCCCATCAGGGTCATATCAAAGCAACGCCATCTTCATTAGGTGGTTTATGTATCGAAGTGACATTCCCATTACCAAGGGGTGAGAAGTGAATCAACAAAAACATGTTCTGATAGTAGAAGATGAGCCGAAAATTGCGCAGATTTTAGTAGAGTTTCTGCAACTTGAAAGTTTTCAGGCAACGGTTTTACACGATGGCAAAAACGTCATTGAGTTCGTCAAAAAGCACTCCCCAGACTTTGTTATCTTAGATGTGATGCTGCCATTTAAGGATGGATACACTTTATGCAAAGAAATCCGCCAATTTTCAACGATTCCGATTCTAATGCTAACCGCGCGAGTCGATGAAATAGACAAAATTATGGGCTTAGGAATAGGAGCAGACGACTATGTTTGTAAACCTTTTTCAGCCAGAGAAGTAGTGGCAAGAGTGCAAGCTATACTGCGACGATTTGAGCAACAAACGATTGCTGTAGACAACCTTGTATCCTATAAAAATATTCAGTTGGACTTAGCCCGTCATCAGACTTCAGTAGACGACGTACATGTTGAATTAACACCGGTAGAGTTTCGCTTACTGCTAGCCTTGGTTAAACGTCCAGGTGTCGTGTTTTCCCGTGAACAGTTAATGAATACCTGTTACGAAGATGAACGCATTGTAAGTTCACGAACTATTGATAGTCATATGAAAAATCTACGAGCCAAATTGCAAACTGATCCGGCTGCAAGTTCTCTATTGCACTCCATTTATGGCGTGGGTTATAAAATTGAATAAAAATAGATAAATCCGCTATTTGAGTTCTAAAAACTAAATCAAAAAACCACGTTAATTACACCGTTTCTGCACATTTAACCCTTATGCTACTCCTCAATATACGATTGAGTAGAAAACAGAGGCGTGAAAATGCAAAAAACTCCACTTTTAGGCTTATTACTGGTTTTAACAACGGCATTTTTATACGGTTGCAATGGCAGCCAAACCGATGAAACGGCCAGCGATGAAGACACTAGTGGTGATGGCAGTTCCGTTACTGTTCAAGCCGTTTTCGATCCTGATGTTTTTCACGATGGTGCTTTGCTAGACACCCCAACGATTGAAAACTGTACCTTATCCGGTGGCACCACAACCACCTGTTACAGAGTGACTATTGCTGGTGAACCTGCCACAACCGAGATTGGCCCTTTCTGTCCACCGAGCATTGACTCAGATGCCAGTGAAGGCGGTATATGGTTTGATGGTTCTGGTGAGGTTTATGATATTGACGGCGAGTTTATCCTCAACCTTGAAAACCTCTACGGTGGCGATTGGCAGCTTTATGATCCCGAAACGGGCAAGGTTAATATAACCGATACTCAAGCTTCCTGCGAAGGAGCCGCCCGTCCAGATGTGGCAGAAGAATATCAAAATCATTGTGTAGAATGTTCGTTAAGCTACTTTGGTGGTGCTGTAGCAGAAACCTTTTTAATCCCCGTTGAACCTGTACCAATGAATAATCCTGACAGTATCAATAACAACAATTTAGGACTGACCGTAAATGGTGTGGTACTTGCGCCACCAGCACCAGTGGACGCCATTCTGTCGGCCAATACGATTGCAGCTTTTGATGATTGTGGCGGTCATATCAACCCCTTCGAAGGCTATCATTATCACGCTTCAACAGGCTGTACCGAATCCGTTTTCCAAAGTGATAACCATGCCAGTTTATTAGGTTACGCTCTGGACGGTTATGGAATATACGGTATGTTAAACATGGCCGGAGAAGAAGATTACGATCTAGACGAATGCCGTGGTCATAGCGACGATACCAGAGGCTATCATTATCATTCAGCCAGTGCGGGCGAAAACATGTTCATCGGTTGTTTCAAAGGTGAACAAGGTTCAATTGTCGCAGAATAAACAGCTAAGGAGAGAACGATGAAAAAATACTTAAGCGTGCTGGTTACATTAATCACATTTAATAGTTTTGCCCACCAGGGGCATGTAGATGATACGGCGTTATTAGCCTGCACGGAAAAGCAGAAATCGGACCCATGTGCTTATGTTGCATCTAACTTAAAACTACACAAAGGAAGTTGCCAACAATTCAATCAGCATTTCATTTGTGTTCGCAACCAACCCCTTGAAACGGTGACTGATAAGGAATTAGCTAAATTACGCTCTGAAGGAGAGGTAGCAATTTCTGCTTGGCTGTCAAAGCAACATGAGCACCATGAAGATCATTAAGACACTAAACATAAGGGGTTACTTGAGGGCTGACTTCGTCCCCTACTGCTATTACAAGTTAATCAAGTTACTCTAAAAGGCTTTTATTGGTCACTGAAGTCATACACTTTAGGCAGATAAAAGTCTTCCCCCGCTTTATGCTTTTTCTCCATCACATCAAAAAGAGAGCGGATTGAGATGCCGTGTACCTTAACCACATTTAACTTTTTATGAAGATCGTCAATAAAATCCTCGCTAATATTATGGGCATATTTGATTAACTCTAAGTCTGCTTCATCACCGATATCAAAATAGCTTTGTATAAAAGTATGTAGTTGCGCTATGCGAAACAGCACTTTCATGGAGCTGGGGACCCAGCGCTTAAATTCCATATCAGGATGATTTATTACTTCTCTGTCTATTTCCTGGTTTTTCATCCAAGGGATACAATGAACTTCGAAACCTCTATGGGTAAATACCTTATAGATAGATAATCTGGGCCCATGAGTAAACTCAATGGAATCAAGTGGCCCTTTCTTAGCTTCAAGAGTTGTGGCATTCCAATTTGACTGATCTAATAAACCGTCAAGGGAGTTTTCAAAGCCATACCGAAACATGCCCTCTGCAAGACCCAGAGAAGTGGACACTGCGTGGTAAAACGGAGGGACATTATTAAAGGTGATTTTTTGTTTAAGACGATTAATGTCACGTAAAACTAAATCTTGACCATTTTTGATGTTAGACGTTGGAGGCATTTTTCCTAGTGCATTTAACCAAATCCATATAAATGAATACTCTACTCCAATTTGGTTAAATGCAAGGTAAACCTACGTCTGATAACCAGTATTACGCAGCTTTGTATTCATTCCAAAAGCATTTAAACTTTTCATGAGACATGATTGCACCTCGGTGATTAGTCACTTCTTTGGCTACCGCGGCGGCCTGTTCAATTGCGCTTTTAATATCTAATCCCGCAATTCTAGCACCAAGGTACACACCCGCAAACGCATCTCCAGCAGAAGTGGTATCGACTACATTGGGGTTTGGGTTCACTTGCACTTCATACAAAGCATCTTTGGAATAACCTAAAATACTTTTTGAGCCATCTTTAATGATCAACTCATCAAAACCACAGGTACGTAAAAATTTGACTATTTGCTCTGGTTGACGCAACTCAAACAATTCAAAATCTTCAATTCCCGGTAGCAATATATTGGCGACTTGGAAGCCTTGACCAATGGCATTTTTAGCGACTTTAGGGTTTTCCCATAAACTCGGGCGATAGTTTGGATCAAAGGCGATATTCACTCCTTTGTTGCGCAAACGACAAAGCATATGAAGTAACTTTGCACGGTCAATGTCGTCTAAAATCGCTAGGGTAATTCCTGAAAAAAAGATAAGTTGAGACTTTTCTAATGCTTGTTCTGCATCCGCTGACAAATTTTTCATTAGCTGTTTGGCTGCAGAGTCACTGCGCCAATACAAAAAAGAACGCTCACCTTGCTCATCTGTTTGTACCATGTAGGTACCCATGATTCGTTTTGCATCAACTTCGATAAAACGATTATCTAAACCTTCATGATGTAAGGTGTCGAGTAGTTGAGCGCTGACAGCATCACTACCGATACAACTCATGAAGTTGACATCTAAATGCTCAAAAGCACGTTTCATATAAACACTACTGTTGTATGTATCTCCAGCAAAGCTTTTATAAAACTTGTCGTGGTCATATTGACTTAGTTCCATCATACACTCTCCAATCATGACAATAGGTTTTGCTGAATGTATGTTCGAATCAGTACTTTTTTGCATCTTTATTTAGCTCTCTTGTTTGTAAAACCACACCTAGATCAGGATGATCTGCTATTTATGTCTAGCTTCTGACGATTCTTAGATTAAGGAAAAATCGCCAACAACAAACTAACCAAAACAGAATCATAACATTACCAATTATAAATATTGGTCTTACCACAATAGCAAATTGTAGAGATGATAGATTTTTCACAAAAAATGACTATTTTAAAATTAGGTAGGAGAGGAATAGGCCACCGAGGTGGCCACCGCAGGGTACGCGGGCGAAACCTAAGTTACCCGAACAAACCAAATTGTCAACCAAAATATAAAAAAGGTATAACCAAAAAACAACTCTATTAGCTTACTAGTGCAAACCTCTCACTAGCCAATTTAGGTTTGGCTCTTTGTTGAATTTATGCGCGGTGAAAATTAACATATGTAATTAAAATTAAGCACTTAACAAGATCCGTAAACAGATTAAGGTGTAGACTAGAGGGAATAAAAAACCTTTACTCAACGAGATTAGATAAGAGCGGTTGCTCTGCCTATTTAAATCAAAAACAAACCTTGTTCGACCAACCAATATTTAATCGCTAACCAGAGTAAAAAGTTAGGCTCTTTACTAGAGCTAAGTATACAAATTGGTTTTGGAGTTAAGTGCGAGTATAATTCACGGATTATTTAGTGCAGACTTAACGAACTTGTTCTTTGCTGTAAAATTTTGTTTCAGGAAAAATTTAGAAAATGAAAAATCGTCGTATGTTTTGGCAGATTGTAAGTAAGATCGAATCTCAAATTGATGCTGGCCGCTACCCTGTGGGCAGTCGCCTTCCTCCGGAACGGGAATTAGCAGAGAACTTTGAAGTCAGTCGCCCAACTATACGCGAAGCAATCATTGCATTAGAAGTTAGAGGTAGAGTTGAAGTTAAAGTAAGTTCAGGTGTGTATGTCATCGATAGTGCATCGAAAGGTCAGGCAACACCAAAAATAAGTGCCTTTGAACTTACTCAAGCAAGAGCTTTGGTTGAAGGTGAAGCTGCTGCCCTAGCAGCCGTATCAATTACGGATAAGGAGCTAGAAGCACTCGAGAAGACATTGGAAGCAATGGAAAATGGTGATGAACCAGAAGTTGCTGACCGTGAGTTTCATTCAATTATTGCCACAGCAACACGCAATACCGCTTTACTGTATTCAATTCAGCATTATTGGACTTTACGTGAATCTCAACCTCAAATTGTCACCGCTTATAAGAGTGTTTGCAGTAGCAGTGTTCAAGATCGTCTCGAAGAACACAGACGAATTTATCTAGCGTTGAAAGATCATGACTCGCAAGAAGCAAGAGCAGCTATGCACGGTCATTTCCATCGTTTGATTAATTCATTATTTGAAATATCTGAAGCAGAAGCGTTAGAAGAAGTCCGTAAAAAGTCGAATGAAACCCGTGATAGGTATTCACTCACTCACTTGGTAGGCTAACCGCTGCTCCATTACTCGCGTGTAGAATATATTTTTAATTTAAAGCGTTAGCAAAATGACTGCTGGCTAATTGATGCTGAAAAATTTATGCACGCTTTGAAATACAACAATTTAGGTTGAAATGTCCGATACTACCCAACACTTTCCCCGCGCTGGCTTTTTTAAACGCTTAGCAGCCATGATATATGACATTCTAGTTGCCGTGGCTATTGGTATGTGTGCAGGGCTGATTTATTCCGTTATTGGTTTAGTCTTATTTGAAAACGGTGTTATTGCTAATCAAGGTTTTGAACATTTCATGGATTTTACCGATCATGCCCTATGGTTCAAAATTAGTGAGCAAATTTGGGTTGGTTTTTGGATTTTAGTATTTTTTCTGTGGTTTTGGCGCAACGGCGGGCAAACCATTGGCATGCGAGCTTGGCGCTTGCGTTTGTTTAGCACCACTGATGAACCCTTAGGTTATGGCCGAGCACTTATGCGGATTATATTTTCTCTGGGTGGATTAGGTACGCTATTGGTGTTATTTGATGTCAAAAACAAACAATCTTTGCAAGATAGACTAGCAGGCACTGAAATGTTGGTTCTAACTAAAGATGCTAATCACCACCGTGCTTGGAAATCACTTTAAACCAGCTAAGTGGAACCACTAATAGTCACTACAAATGGAAGTTTATTTACCGCCGCTAGCCCTTACGCAGCCCCGCCGGTAAAGAAATCCACCTTCACCTCAGCTGCGTAAAATGTTCAGTATGGTGCAATGATTATTTTTTATGCTTTTTGTGGTGCACAACTTAATCTCATTCTACTTCTTATAAAAACCCGAAAGCCCCATAAATAAAAATTATCTATATATTTCATAAAGTTAAAATCACCGCAAAAAACTGACCATCCGGTCAACTTACTGGCATCTTTTGTGCTAACTCTCTTAACTAATTGATACAAAAATAATTATCAATTAATTGAAAAAGAATTACACACAGCCAGGAAACACACAATGAAAAATAATAAAAAACAAAAGTTAAACCCTCTAGCATTGGGAATTGCTATTGGTCTTGCGGCTTTGCAACCAATAAACTTATATGCTCAAGAAGCTGAAGAAGATGCAACGGAAAGCGTGGAGCGAATTTCGGTTACAGGTTCTTTAGGCAGCCTACCTGGTCAAGATGTGGAATCAGTATTCGGTTTTGGTAAATCGATATTAGAAACGCCTCGTTCAGCCTCCACAATTAGTGATGAACAACTCGAGCGTTTTGCTGTATCAGACATAGATGAATTAGTTGCATTCGCACCAGGAACTTATACCCAATCATTCTTTGGTGTTGCCGGTTCTTTGGATGTCCGTGGAACTCCAGGTGAAGCCTATTTTCGGGGTGTTAAACGCCTAGATAACCCTGGAAACTACCCCACTCCAATTGGAGCTTCAAGCAGTATTGATATTGTAAGAGGGCCAGCTTCTCCTATTTACGGACCAGCAAAAATTGGCGGATACCTTAACTTTAACCCTAAATCTGCCCGCGCTAGCGGCGGCCAATATTTAGATGAAAACAAAGGTGCATTCTCATATACATTGGGAAGTTGGGATAAAAGTGTGTTAACTGCTGAATTAGGCGGACCAGCTTCTATCGGCGATAAAAAAATGGGCTTCTACCTTTATGGTGAAGTAGAAAACTCGGGGAGCTATTATGACAATTCAGCAACCGATCAGACCGTATTACAAGCGTCCTTTAATATAGACGTAACCGATAACTTGCGCTTTGAGTTTGGTGGAATGCATCATGATTATGACGGGAACCAAGTTGCTGGTTGGAACCGCTTAACTCAGGATTTAATTGACACTGGAACCTATATAACCGGTACCGCTAAAAACATTGATACCGATGGTTCAGGTGCTATTTCCCACGAAGAGTATGGCGCTGTAAACCTAGCCGGAGAAAACTTTTTCTACGCATTTGCACCAGCATTCACCGATGCTGACGCCACTGAGTTAATGCAGCTTGATAACCCTGGCACAACAACATTAAGCGGTAACCAAGTATTAGTCGCCGCCGACGATGTACTAACCAACACAGTAGATACTCTATATTTCGATATTATTTATTACACAGATAATGATTGGGAAATTAAAAACCAAATGTTTTATGAGGCATATGAAAACCTCAACGAAAATGCCTATGGTTTCTCACAATTCCATGAAAGTTCTGTTTTCGAAAACAAATTGATTTTCTCCACTGAATACGAAAGTGACTCTCTACTTGCACAGTTTCAAGTTTCACCGTCTGTTCGACGCACTCAATTCTTGCATGGTGATGACTTTACCTATGAGTACTTCAACCGTCGCGATCTAACCATGGAATCAACTGCATTAGATAGACGTGAGTTGGCCACCCGTATTGACGATAATTACGATAACTATGACGAAGGTCATTACATCGATTATGGCATTGCGGCGATGACCGATTTAACTTGGGATTTCGGTCTTAATATCGTTTTAGGTCTTCGCTATGACACTATCGATGTAGAAACCACTAGCCACGGTGACAAACTACTAGTAAAAGGCCCAGTGGTTACTGCTGAAGATACTTTCAGTGGAACCTCTTGGAACACTAGTATTTCATATAAAACAAGCTTTGGTTTGATTCCTTACATTACTGTTGCTGAACAAGCTACAGTGATTGCCGGTCAAGGTGCTGAGATTGGCTATGGTCAGTTAATTGATGATGAGGGCAATTCATATAACGGTGCATTTGATACATCTGAATTAAAAGAGATTGGTATTAAAGGCTCGTTCTTAGATGATACCTTGTATTTTGCGTTATCTTCATATGTACAAGAACGATCTGATTTCAATGCCCAAGCCATCGTTACAAATGCCACGACCGAAAACAAAGGAACTGAGTTTGAATTACGCTGGGTTGTAAATGAACAGTTAGTTGTAACTGCTGGTTATACCAACATGAAAGTGTACAACTTAACTGCGTACAATAATGGAAATGGTGGTTCATTATTCGGTTTCTTAGGTGCTGAAGATCTTACCAGCCTATCTGATCCATCACTTGTATTTGGTGGTAATCCAATCGGCTTAACGTTAATAGATGCCGGTGCTAGTAAAGAAGATGCCCGTAAGCAAGGGATTCCAGAAAACATCTACACCGCAACCGCGACCTATGACTTCCAAAACGGTTTTGCTATAAACGGAAGTGTAATTAGAGCTGACGAAACTTATTCAAGTTTCTCTAAATCAGTTGAGTTACCTGCGTATACCTTGGTGAATGCGGGCGTAGTTTACGATGCAGATACCTGGACAGCGAGTTTATCCATTAAGAACCTTACGGATGAAAAATACTATCGCGCAAACTTCCCAGATCTGTTTGGTGCTCAAATTGTATTGCCTGAGTTACCAAGACACTACCAAGCGAAATTTAGCTATAAATTTTAATGTTAGCAATAACATAAAAATAAGTTAATTAACGCTTTATTGGTATAGGGGTAAATATGTTTTTGTGACATATTTACCCTTTTCACAGGAATCGACAAATGTTTAGCATTAATCTCCAAAAATTAGTTAGCAGCGCAATATTCAGTTTCGCTATATTAGGATTGGCGGCTTGCACTGTCGATAACAGTGAACCTAATTCAACAGCGCCGATTGCAGTTAAAGTAGTGGTTGTCACTATGTTTGAAATTGGTGAGGATGAGGGTGATAAACCCGGTGAATTCCAACTCTGGAAAGCGGGTCAGAAGTTATCTACAAAATTCGATTTTCCCCATTCCCATCACGATATTTATATGAACACTGACACGGGTGTTATGGGAATTGTCACGGGCATGGGCACAGCTAAAGCCACTGCTGCTATTATGGCATTAGGCTTGGATCCTCGCTTTGATTTTAGTAAAGCCTACTGGTTAGTGGCTGGTATAGCCGGTTTTGACCCCGCAGACGCGTCCATAGGTTCTGCTGCATGGGCCACTTGGTTAGTAGATGGTGATCTCGCTCACCAAATTGACGCTAGAGAAATACCCGAAGAATGGTCTACTGGCTATTTCCCGTTATTCGCAACAGCTCCTTACCCAGACAGCAAACACGCTTCAGATACACCACATAATCCCAATGGTGAAGTTTATCAGTTGAATCCTGGTTTAACTGAATGGGCCTTTTCCCTAACTAAAGATATCCAATTAACTGATTACCCGGCAATGGCCGAGTTACGTGAAAAATATAGCAGTTTTGCCAATGCTCAACGAAAACCTTTCGTGCTCAAAGGCGACCAGCTTGCCGCATCTACTTTTTGGCATGGAAAGCGCCTGAATAAATGGGCAAATGACTGGACTAAATATTGGACTAACGGTGAGGGTAACTTCGTCAGCTCTGGTATGGAAGACACTGGTACAATGCAAGCGATAGAATATTTGCACCGAATTGGCAAAGCCGATAGAGACAGAGTGATGGTGCTACGCACTGGTAGCAACTATTCTATGCAACCTGAAGGTTTAAGCGCTGCGGAAAATTTAGCAATGGAAAGTGGTGAAGCAGGTTTTGCTGGTATGCGCTCGGCATTGGAGTCGGCGTATACCGTTGGCAGCACCGTTGTAGAAGCCTTGCTTGACGATTGGCACATATATAGCCAAACTCCACCAAGCCCTTGATTTTAATATACTAAAAATATGCTAACAAAAATCAGAATAAATATAATAAAAAGAGACATCACTTAATGAATACACTTCTAGAGCGCTTTTTTAGTCTATCGGAACATAGCACTAACTTTAAGACAGAATGCATAGCTGGGCTAACGACATTCGCTGCTATGTCATATGTATTGGTGGTTAATCCGAGCATTTTATCTGCATCTGGTATGCCCGTTGCTGGCCTAATTACAGTCACCGCATTAGCGGCCTGTATTGGCACTTTGTTAATGGCTTTCATGACCAATTACCCCATTGCTATGGCACCGGGTATGGGGTTAAACGCTTTCTTCGCGTTTACCATATGCATTACTCGCGAAGTCCCATGGGAAGCGGCCCTTGGCATTGTCTTCTGGAACGGTATTTTATTTGTTTTGCTGTCGTTATTAGGAATACGCAAAAAAATCGCTGACTCCATCCCCGCAGCCCTGAAAATAGGCGTGCAATGCGGCATAGGCTTGTTTATCGCATTTATTGGGTTGAAAAATGCCGGTCTAATTATCGATAACCCAGCCACTTTAGTATCACTTGGGGATCTTTCTCAACCCGTCACCCTACTCGCATTAGTGGGCATAGTTGGAACCATAATATTAGTGGCAAAGAATGTCACAGGGGCTATTTTAATCTCTGTGATTGGTCTAGCGATTATTGGTGCTTTCATTCCCTATGGCGAAGGTATGTTAACCCCAACGCCCACGGGAATTATAGGCTTACCGGAGAGTATATCCTCGACGTTTTTTGCTATGGATATTATGTATCCCATAGAAAATTTCGCACACACCTGGGATTTAATATTCGCCCTGCTGTTTGTGAATATGTTCGATACCATAGGCACTTTGATTGGCGTGTCACGTAAAGCCAACTTACTCGATAGCAAAGGTGAGTTACCCAAAATGGGAAGTGCTATGACAGCCGATGCGGCTGCTAGTGTAGTTGGGGCAACGTTGGGAACATCACCAGTCACCTCATACGTTGAGTCAGCCTCAGGAGTGTCAGCAGGCGGGCGAACTGGCCTTACTGCAGTTGTAGTGGGTGTGTGTTTCGTTTTAGCTCTATTTTTCACCCCACTAATGGTCGTCATACCGGTAATGGCTACAACTCCAGCACTAGTGATGGTGGGCATATTTATGATGGAGTCAATTCGACAAGTAGATTTTGACGACCTACCTTCATTAGCAACGGCGACAGTGGCACTGCTGGCGATGCCCCTAACTTTTAGTATTAGTGAAGGTATCGCTTTAGGCTTTATTACTTATGTTGGGGTGAACCTGGGCATGGGGAAATATAAACAAATATCTATGCTTACATACATTATGGCGGCTATCTTTTTATTACGTTATATATTTAACATAAAATAAATAACAGACTCTCAACTGTCAGCCTATTTTTGGGGCCTAACGTCGAAGTAAAAAGCCTGCAATCGCAGCAAATACCAGACTCGGCGTGATAGCTCCAA
This sequence comes from Aliiglaciecola sp., assembly GCF_039982535.1. Taxonomy (NCBI): domain Bacteria; kingdom Pseudomonadati; phylum Pseudomonadota; class Gammaproteobacteria; order Alteromonadales; family Alteromonadaceae; genus Aliiglaciecola; species Aliiglaciecola sp. Next base: position 390,741 of record NZ_JBDWYG010000038.1, on the reverse strand, counting down.
GGAAAGGCGGCAGTTGAAAAACTAAGCTAAATGTTCCAAAGGTTTCATTGCTAATAAAAAACGCAAAGCCAGCTAAGACCCCCATGATTACCCTTGCTCCCATTGTCACACTGCGCAACGGACCAAATACAAATGACAACGCTAACAACAACATCACACCAATAGAAACAGGTTGTAATATTTTACGCCAAAATGCCAAGCTGTAACGACCTGAGTCTTGGCTATTATTTTGTAAATACTGAACATAACCATTAAGACCTTGAATCGACAAAGCCTCGGGTTTAACACTTACTACACTCAACTTATCTGGCGTAAGCGTAGATTGCCAGCTGCCAACTTTTACATTTTGGCCACGGATTTTTTTATCACCAATAAAGGTATAGTCGACGTTAGTTAAACGCCAAACATCATCCACAAACTCCGCTTTTTCTGCACTGGTAATTTGACGAAGATTTAAATCAGCATCAAATTCATAAACGTTAATATCGATGAGGTTATTACTATCGACCACCTCGCCAATGCTGACAAAGTTATCACCGTCTTTGGCCCACACTAAACTGTCGGATGAGTATAAACTGCCGCCATATATAGCTTCAGTTCGTATTTCTTTAGCCTTAGCCTCAGTCACCGGAGCCACCCACTCACCTATTGCCATAACGAACACAACCATAACTACCGCCGTCTTCATGGCGGAAACTGTGATATTCCAGCGTGATAAACCGGCAGATTGCATAATGACGAGTTCCGAATTACTCGCCAGAATACCTAACCCAATCAGTCCACCTAATAAGGTCGCCATAGGGAAAAATTGTTCTAACTCTCTAGGTAGACTGAGTAATACATATATCCCAGCAGCGGTCATGTCGTAACTACCACGACCGACACTTTTCATTTGTTCTACGAATTTAATTAAGGCACTCAAACCTACAAGTACCGACAAGCTTATAGCCGTTGTACCGAGTAACGTTCTGGCAATATAAATATCAAGAATACGTAGCATGTTTAGCCTCTTCCCATTGCGGCTCTTAGCCGCACTCCAATGGGACGTCCTTTAACCACTAGGGCTACACCAATTACCAGCACGACGCCATGTACCCACCACAATCCGAAGGCCGGCGGGATTTTACCATCTTCTAACACTTTTCGACCGGCCATCAACAACATAAAGTACCCAAGGTAGAGCAATAATGCCGGGAACATTTTACCAAAACGTCCTTGTCGCGGATCGACCGAGCTTAAGGGCACAGCAATTAGAATAAGAAAAGGCAGTGACAACGGGATAGCAATCCGCCACTGTAATTCGGCTATCGCCTCAATACTGTCATCATCCAACAAATCTAACGTTGGAATAGCCGTCATTTTACGACGTTTTTGTTCCGCTTCGCGCTCTGAAATCTCAATTTGATACTGATCGAATTCAACCACACGGTAATCCAACTGGCCTCTTTTGCCTTCGTATTGAACCCCTTGTTGCAAAATTAGTTGCTGAGAACCCTCGGCATCCAGACTCACCAGCCCTTTTTGTGAATACACAATATGCACACCCTGCTCGTCAGTTTTATCATGCTGGGCTAAAAACACTTTATTTAGTGAAGCATTATCAGAATCAATATTATGCACAAACATCACCGCTTTTCGATTAGCGGTTTCTTGAAAACGCCCAGCGATTAGGGCTGTTAAACCACTTTCAGCTCCAGCCTTTTCTTGTAACTGATATTCACTTTCAACTGATAACGGAGCCAACCATAAGGTTAAGGTTGCGGTGACGACTAACATAAACACCGACAACACTAACATCACTCGGGTAATGTACCACTCACTGATACCGCAGGCCCGCATCACCGACATTTCGCTGTCTACGTACATTCGTCCATGGGCTAACATCACCCCTAAAAACAAACTTAAAGGAAGTATCAACGAGGCTAAATAAGGGGTACTTAAGGCGAGAAAGCCCAATACTAAACTAGCAGGAATTTCGCCGTCAGAGGCGTCTGCCAACACCCGCACGAAATTACGTGTGAGAAAAATAGCCATAATGACAAGAAACACAGCCAGCTGTGACTTTACGGTTTCTTTAAGTAAATAACGGAATATCAGCACTTTTTGTCCAAGGTAAAAGTCGCTTTTTTAGTGGCATGATGCGAATTTTTAAGTAAACTTAGTGTTTTGACAAGTTTAATGTATGAATGACTTTAAATAAAGCCACTCTTGGACTTGAATTTCTTCGACTCTGCCAGGCAATAGTGAAAAGGCAGTAAATCCTGAAAATATAATGCTAACTGATAGCCGTTAGTTATTTTGATAACCGCCTATCAGTTACTTCGATTACGATGAGGAATTAGCATGGAATTTAGCGTAAAAAGCGGTAGCCCTGAAAAGCAACGCAGCGCTTGTATAGTCGTCGGTGTATTTGAACCTCGACGTTTAACCTCAGTAGCAGAACAATTAGACGAAATTAGCGAAGGTTATATTAGTAACCTGTTAAGACGGGGTGATTTGGAAGGTAAAGCAGGACAAATGCTACTTCTCCATCATGTACCCAATATTTTAAGTGAAAGAGTTTTATTAGTTGGTTGCGGAAAAGAACGTGAGCTAGACGAACGTCAATATAAACAAATCATTGATAAAACCATCAAAACACTGAACGAAACAGGCTCAATGGAAGCCGTATGTTTCTTAAGTGAGCTCCATGTAAAAGGGCGCGATGTTTACTGGAAAGTTCGACAAGCCGTAGAAACGACTCAAGACTCTCTTTACACTTTCTTGCAGCTTAAAACCAAAAAAGGCGAACCTCGTCGTCCATTGCGTAAAATGGTTTTTAATGTGCCAACTCGACGTGAATTACCCGTGGGCGAACGCGCAGTTGAACACGGTTTGGCTATTTCAGCGGGTATGAAAACCACCAGAGATGTGGCGAATATGCCTCCTAATATTTGTAATCCAGCTTATCTTTTGGAACAAGCAAAAATATTAGAGAACCAATACGACAGTGTCAAAATAGAATCCGTTAACGAAGCGCAAATGGCAGAGTTGGAAATGAACTCTTATCTTGCCGTAGGTCGTGGTTCAGTAAACGAATCCATTATGACAATTATACATCATAACGGCGGCCCTAAAGATCAAGCACCTGTTGTGTTAGTAGGTAAAGGACTGACCTTCGATTCAGGTGGTATTTCAATTAAGCCTGGCGAAGGCATGGACGAAATGAAATATGACATGGGCGGAGCTGCTGGCGTGTTAGGAACTATGCATGCCATTGCTGATCTGAATATTCCACTGAATGTGATTGGTGTTTTAGCTGGTTGTGAAAACATGCCAGATGCCAATGCTTATCGACCCGGTGATATTTTAACTACCATGTCAGGTCAAACTGTAGAAGTGCTTAACACCGATGCAGAAGGTCGTTTAGTGTTATGTGATGCATTGACCTATGTTGAAAGGTTTGATCCTGAATTAGTGGTTGATATGGCAACGTTAACCGGTGCCTGTATCGTCGCTTTAGGTGCCCATGCATCTGCGGTACTAAGTAATCACAACCCTCTTGCTCACGAGCTAATTAATGCCTCAGAGCAAAGTGGTGACAAAGCGTGGCGTTTACCACTGTGGGATGAATATCAATCACAATTAGATAGCCCCTTTGCCGATATGACCAACCTAGGTGGACGTGCGGCTGGAACTATTACTGCTGCTTGCTTCTTATCTCGCTTCACCAAAAAATATAATTGGGCGCATATGGATATTGCCGGTACGGCTTGGCGCAGTGGTAAAAATAAAGGTGCCACAGGCAGACCTGTACCTATGATGACTCAGTTTTTAATGAACCGCGCAGGATTGGAAACTGAAGAGTAATGACTGATGTTACTTTTTACATGCTAGAAAAAGCTGATGAAGAGCATCCAGCACACTGGTTAACCGCCTGTGAATTAGCTGCAAAAAGCTATCGTAATAAACGCCGCTGCTTAATTATCTGTGATGATAAAAAAGCAGCGGAAGCGTTTGACGAGCTTCTTTGGCAACAACCTCTAGATGCGTTTGTTCCCCATAATTTAAGTGGAGAAGGCCCTAATGGTGGTGCGCCAGTGGAAATCTGCTGGCAAGTCAATAATTCTGCCAATAGGCCTGTGGTTATCAATCTAGGAAGCAAAGTGCCCAGCGATACTCAACGCTGCAAACAAATTTTTGACTTTGTGCCTACCGAAGAAACCGCTAAACAACAGGCTCGAGAAAGATATAAACAATACCGCGCTGCAGGCTTAACTATGCATAACCTGCCCGCTAGTAGCATTAATGAGAATCAACATGGATAAGACTTTTAGTCCACAGAATATCGAACAAGCCCGTTACCAACTATGGGAAGAAAAAGGCTATTTTAAGGCCAGCGGAAAAGGTGACCCTTACTGTATTTTGTTACCGCCCCCAAACGTCACGGGTAACCTCCATATGGGCCATGCGTTTCAACATACGATTATGGATTCATTAATCCGTTATCACCGTATGAAAGGCGACAACACACTTTGGCAATGTGGAACAGACCACGCTGGAATAGCAACACAAATGGTTGTTGAGCGTCAATTGAACGCTCAAGGAAAAACTCGTCATGATTTAGGCCGCGAAGCTTTTGTGGAAAAAATCTGGGATTGGAAAGAAGAGTCCGGTGGCAATATTACCCAGCAAATGCGTCGTTTAGGAACCTCTCCAGACTGGGAGAGAGAAGCCTTTACCATGAACCCTGATCTGTCTGAAGCAGTGCAGGAAGTGTTCGTTAAATTACACGAAGAAGGCCTTATCTATCGAGGCAAGCGCTTGGTTAACTGGGATCCAGTATTACACACTGCGGTATCTGACTTAGAAGTGTTAAATGAAGAAGAAGATGGCTTCATGTGGCACATGCGTTATCCGCTTACAGATGGCAGTGGTGAACTTATTGTCGCTACAACCAGACCAGAAACAATGCTTGGCGATACCGCCGTAGCCGTGCACCCTGATGATGAGCGTTATCAAAGCTTTATCGGTAAAACCATCACGCTACCGTTAACAGGTCGCGAGATCCCAATCATCAGCGATGACTATGTGGATCCGGAATTTGGTACTGGTTGTGTAAAAATTACGCCAGCCCATGATTTTAACGATTATGACATGGGTAAACGTCATAACCTGGAAATGATTAATATTTTTACTGCCGATGCGAAAGTTAATGATGTCGCGCCAGAGCAGTACCAAGGACTTGATCGTTTCGATGCACGCAAACAAATTGTTGCTGACTTAGAAGCGTCTGAAGTATTGGTAAAAGTAGAAAATCACAAACTTAAAGTACCCAGAGGCGACCGCACAGGTGCGGTAATTGAACCTTACCTAACCGACCAATGGTACGTGGCTGTTGAATCTTTAGCCAAGCCAGCCATTGAAGCGGTAGAAAGTGGTGAAATTAAATTTGTTCCTGAAAACTGGAACAAAACCTATTACCAGTGGATGTATAACATCCAAGATTGGTGTATTTCACGTCAACTGTGGTGGGGACATAGAATTCCTGCATGGTACGACGACAAAGGTGGAATTTACGTTGGTCGCAACGAAGCAGAAGTCCGCGAAAAACATAACTTGGGCGCTGAGGTTAACTTACGTCAAGATGAAGACGTATTGGATACCTGGTTCTCATCTGCTCTTTGGCCATTTGCCACTATGGGTTGGCCAAAAGAAACGCCAGAATTAGAAACCTTCGTACCAAGTTCAGTGCTGGTAACTGGTTTTGACATTATATTTTTCTGGGTAGCCAGAATGATTATGATGACCAAAAAATTCACTGGCAAAATTCCTTTCAAAGAAATCTATATCACCGGGCTTATTCGCGATGAGCAAGGGGATAAAATGTCTAAATCGAAAGGGAACGTACTTGACCCTATCGATTTGATTGACGGTATTACTTTGGATGCATTGCTAGAAAAACGCACTGCCGGCATGATGCAGCCTCAAAAGGCCAAGGCCATAACCAAACGCACCAGCAAACAATTCCCTGATGGCATTAATGCTTATGGAACCGATGCATTGCGTTTCACCTTTGCCGCCATGGCTTCCACCAGCAGAGATATCAACTTTGATATGGGCAGAGTGGAAGGCTACCGTAACTTCTGCAACAAATTGTGGAATGCATCACGTTTTGTATTGATGAACACCGAAGAGCAAGATACCGGTATCAATGGTGGTGAGATGGAGTTGAGCCTTGCCGATAAGTGGATTTGGGCACGTTTCCAACAAACCTTGAGTGAATTTGAGTCGGCGATTAAAGATTACCGTTTTGATATTGCTGCCCAAGCCGTGTATGAGTTCACTTGGAATCAATTCTGTGATTGGTACTTGGAATTATCTAAACCTGTTCTTAATGCTGAAACCAGTTCTGATGCCCAGAAACGCGGTACCCGTCATACATTGATTAATGTGCTGGAAAGCTTATTACGTTTAATGCATCCCATCATGCCATTTATTACCGACGAAATATGGTTGAGAGTGGCACCTTTGTGTGGACTTGAAGGTGATAGCATTATGGAAAGGCCATTCCCAGAAGTCGATACTAGCCGTCAAAATGATGCTGTTCTAGCCGATATTGAATGGGTAAAAAGCTTTATTGTAGGCATCCGCAACATTCGTGGTGAAATGGATATCTCTCCCAATAAGCCACTGAATGTGTTGTTAAAAAATGTCAGTGATAAAGACCAATCTCGCTTAGATCTGAGTCAAAGCTTCTTAGCCAAAATGGCAAAACTTGAAAGCATTACTCAGTTAGAAGCTGACGATAAAGCCCCAGCCTCAGCGACCGCCCTTGTGGGTGAGATGGAAATTTTGATCCCCATGGCAGGTTTAATCGATAAAGATGCTGAGCTATCACGAATAGCCAAAGCTTTGGATAAAATCGAAAAAGACTTCGCTCGCACTCAAGGCAAACTTAGTAACGAAAAGTTTGTGAGCAATGCCCCTGAAGCGGTTATCAATAAAGAAAAAGCGAAATTGGAAGATTTCCAAATGCAAATCAACAAATTGAATGAGCAAAAAGAAACCATTCAAGCTTTGTAAGCGATACCTTTAAAACAACAGCGCCCGTTAATTCGGGCGCTTTTTATTTAGCCTAGCAATACCCATCATTACACACCTTACCACTTGCAAATTGTTAACAACTTTGCACGCTTTTGCTATAAACTATAACAATTCTGGCATGAGTCGTTAAAACCTTCTGGAAATACCTTTCCATACCTTTTAAGTTATCAGTAAAGAGCATATGTATTTAATTAAAAACGTTTTTTTTGTTCTCGTCATCTCCTGTATATTCACAGCAAACTGCACGGCAGAATCAATAGCTCAAGAATATATAGGTTCAAATGCATGTGAAAGTTGTCACCAGGAAGAGCATCAACAATGGCAAAGCTCAGATCACCACAACGCCATGCAGACACCAAACTCAACTTCCGTTTTAGGTGACTTTTCCAATAAAACCGTAGAGTTTCATAATATAAAAACGCGTTTTTTCACAAAAGATGACAGCTACTTTGTTGAAACAACCAATAAACAGGGAGAGCGTCAAACTTTTCCAGTCATTTACACTTTCGGTTTTGACCCACTGCAACAATATATATTGGATACCGGCAATGGTCATATGCAAGCATTCAATATTGCTTGGGATGCGAGACCTAAAGAATCGGGTGGCCAGCATTGGTACCACTTGCAACCAGATGAATCAATTAATAATGAGCACCCATTCTTTTGGCAGCGGCATTTTCAAAATTGGAATAGTCGCTGTGCTGAGTGTCACACCACAGGCTTTGAGAAAAACTACCAAATCGAAACCAATAGTTTTGCCACACAGTTTGCTGAGGCAACAGTAGGATGCGAAAGTTGTCATGGCCCCGCAGCAAAACATCAGTCCCAAGCAGAGAATGGAAAATTCGACAGTAATAAAGGCTTTAGTAGTGCTTTAGCGCACCCACCAGTCTTTGGTTTTGCCAAAAATGATCCTATTGCCAACTTGATAAGCGGTGGCAACCAACAATTTATGCAGCAGTGTGCAGATTGTCACTCTCGACGTCTTCCCATAGAAGATAAAACCCAAGTAGACAAAAACACCAGTGACTACCACAACCTTAATTCATTGAGTTTAATCTCACCTGACTTGTATTTTGACGATGGTCAAATATTAGATGAGGTTTTTGTGGTGGGTTCCTTTTTACAAAGTAAAATGGCCGAAGCAGGCGTAACTTGCTCTAATTGCCACAACCCTCATACGGGTAAATTAAAATTTAGTGGTAATCAAACTTGTACCCAGTGCCACAGTGTAAATACCTACGACACACCTGAACACCACCATCATAAAAGCGATGAACAAGGTGCTCAATGTGTCAATTGCCATATGCCGGAACGCACCTATATGCAGGTGGATGATCGTCGAGATCACAGTTTTGTCTTGCCAAATGCCGAAGTATCGGCGCGGATTAACTCTCCCAATGCTTGTTTAAGCTGTCATCAACAACAAGACTTAACTTGGGTGGATAAGCAACTTAAAAGCTGGCTTGGAAATGATAGTGAACTGGGTGCGGTCAAAAATAGCAAGACTTCCCCAACTGCGCCCCATTGGACGCAGATTCACCTGCTCTCAGGTCAACAACAAATCAAATTTGCCCAGCAACAACTGCCTAACACCTCAGGTCTGGTTGGTGGTAAGTTATTGCAAATAATTAATCAACAACCCAGTCAAGAATCAGTCAATGTAGCCTTACAACAGCTTAATTCAGATGACCCCTTGTTGCGGCGTGCAGCCTTAGACGTATTGCGACTTCTGCCTCCGAACCAAGCTTATCAATACCTATCTCCGCTGTTGCAAGATCCGGTCAAATCAGTACGCTTCCATGCCACCTCAATTCTTACGCCTTGGTTATCTCAACTACCCAAGTCTATGTTACCGGAACTGGCGGAAGCCTTGGATGAGTACAAATCTGTATTAATGCTGACAGCTGACTTTCCCACATCACAGTTAACCCTTGCTCAATTGTCATTAGCCCAAGGCGATACTGTAGTTGCTCAAAAACACTTCGAACAAGCACAAACCATCGCCCCAAATATGCCGTCGGTGACCTTAGCTTTTGCTGATTATTGGCGAATAATGGGTGAACCACAAAAAGAATTGGCCTTATTACAAAGAGCCGTCGAGATTCACAGTGATTTTGCTGATGTACTGCACCAGTACGGTTTGTATTGGGTACGGAATAAAGATTATAACAAAGCAACGAATTGGTTGGTAAAAGCCAGTGAGTTAGGTGATGCTCAACCTTATTACGCCTATGTGGCCGCCACGGCATTAGATTCAATTCAGCGTACTAATGACGCCGTAAACTTGCTCTTGCAAGCCAATAAACGCTGGCCTAAGCAAACAAACTTACTTTACTCATTGGCCTTATACTCGGATAAGAGCAATAACCAAAACGCCATGAAAACCGCGCTGGCGGAACTAAGGTGGTTAATGCCTGATAATCCGCAAGTGCAACAATGGGTATTAAAAAGTAACTTAGCCCATTAAACAGCAAACAAAGTTGTCGTCTTTTCCCTACACTCCAAACTAAAAAAGGGAGGCATAGCCTCCCTGGAAATCTCACCGAACCTAACGTTTTGCGAAAAACACTCTTCCCATTAGTATAGGTATTAACAACAAGGTAAGAAATCCAAAACTTCCGCCATGCTCATTCACGATGATGACTTGTGGCTCTTCGTAACTGCGACTCTCTAATGGCAGTAAACTTAAATCGGCATCACTGTAGCCGTCTGAAAACGCGACTAGACGATTGTCATAGGTGTCATACAGTTCAATCAACAATTCATAGTCTCCAGGGGGGAAACCTGTTTGCAAGTCACTCTCGATAACATAGCTATCAGAGCTTGAATCACCGTTTATAAAAAATAATGAAGTGGTATGGTACTCTTCAAACACATCACCTCTTGCCAAATATAAGCGGGCGTATACTTGAGCTTCGGTATAAATAGTATCGGCATCAAATTCGAGTGTGAAGCCTGAGTAATAACCATCAGAGTCGCGATCTATATCGAACCAAACGGTAGCATCATATATCCAAAAATCTGGATCATCTTCAACAAAACGTAGATCTCTATCCAGTGGCTTGATTAAAGGCGACGCTGCTTGGCGTAACTTATGTGTTTCTGATTTATCTAAAGAGACTGACTCCATAGATTGTTTCTCTACACTGCCCGGCACGCCCTTTTTGGTCACTTCAGCTATTACTGAACCATACTGAGATTCGGTAGAAGTGACACTGATGGCTTCCATTTCATCACTTTGCGTACTCAACGCTGAAAACGAAGCCAGTGAAAACATTAATGAATAAATACTCGTAATTACAAATCGGCTCATAGCCACTCCAAAAAACGTTCCTGTTAATTTAAGAAACATTGTGACGTCGTTAAGATGAATAAAAGCTGAAGGAATGCTTAACTGGAAATAATTAACCCTCATTAGCTCATCACTGCATAGAATTAACAGCACCTAAGGAGTTAAATCACTTACGAAAAGAAGCTTAAAGCATATTTTGATGCTGATTCACTACTAATAATTGAAAGTAGACACTGATTTACCACCAGTGGCAGTGCTACTTCCCTCCCCAAAAGCTAGCGTTTTATGTAAAAAAGTGCGCATTCTTTTAACAAGTGCCCATTAAACAAGGGCCACAAGGAGTTCTGTAATTTAATTACAATACAACTTTCATATAAAAAACTTAAAAGCTATATCATTTTAATATATACAAAAAACATAAACTAACTAATAAACAATAGCTTACACTTAAATGTGACTATATTGGGAAGCGTGTAACACAATTTTAAATAAACCTATACAGTAAAAAAACAACATTAAACTGAAACTTAATTACAATTAGTATCACTGGTTAGGTAATCAGTGACGTAAAATTTATTGTTTAATTATTAAATAGGTGTCCATTATGAAAAAGTTAGTATTAGCAACATTAGTTGCGTTATCTGTTCCATTCACAGCTTCTGCTTCAGATTCTACAGAAAGCGTTAAATTTATTGGTGACTTAGAATACGCATCATTTTGTAAAGCCGTAGTAAATAACGACGTTGAATTGTTTAAAGTATCTTTAAACCGTTTTGTTGGTGAGTTGGGTTCTTCTAGAAAGCGTGTACTTAAGCGTATCTTAGCAGACAACAATGTTACATGTTCTGGTCAATCTTTGGTTGAATTCTCTGCAAAGCGTAACGCTACGCAAGTAGGTTCATTCATCACTGCACAGGCTGAATAGTGAGGGTAAGTAGGCAAGCTGGAAAACAATAATCCAGCTTGCTAAATCTTCTTTAAACTCTTTTACCCTTTCGTCAGCAACGCTGACATACCACGATTAAAATGCCCCAGCCAAGTTTTACAATATTGACCTTCTGCGGCTCTATTAATTTCTACTACAGCTCTTTTTTTAGGCTGCTGATTATGGCCTGTGTAGGCGCGACTATGAGTTATTGCATCAAAACTATCTAAAATCGCTAATAACCTAGCACCATCGCAAATATCTTTATCTTTTATACCAAGTGGATAGCCACTCCCATCAATGCGCTCATGATGCTGCATAACAATTTTTCGAGCACTATTCCACTGATCGAGGTGTTCTAATAACCTAGAGCTTTTGTACACATGAGAACGCACCAAATTAAACTCATTGGCCGTTAGTTTACCGTCTTTGTGCAAAATACTGAGTGGCATAAAAGCCATGCCAAAGTCGTGTACATAACAAGCCACCGCGAGTTGATCTTCTTCAATGGGATTACCGGCGATATTGTTAATATAAAAAGCAAGTTTGGCTATTCTATCTCCACGTCCTTGCCAATACATTGAACGTCTTTCAATTGGTTTCATTAGCTCTCTAAAAAACAAAATATCCATTTGCTTTTCATTGCTTAAACCTTTGGGAATTCCTGTGTTAGCAAGGGTAACTGAGCGCGTTGGCGTAGTTTCACCTGCTGCTTCTTCGATTACTTCTGCAACCCGGTGATCTAACTCAGGGTTGAGCAACAGAACAGCTTCAGAAAGTAGTTGCTCATGGGAATCAGTATTGTCAGGCGTGATTTTCGCTACATGATTAACCAAAAGACGATAGAGCTCAGGATCGTACTCTGCAAAACCATTTACAAAACAGCTTTCCACAAAAATCTTCACTCTATCCATAGTCAGTAAAACTAGGTCACTCATGGTACTGGTATATCGGATCTGGTTTTTGCGTAAATAATCGAGCAAGTCTTCAACATGTTGCAGCAATGGCAACATAGGTTTAAAGCTAACTAAACCTAAATCCCCTTTAATCGTGTGTACCGAACGAAATAATGAACGCTGAAGTTCGTTGTCTTCGGGTCGAAGTTCCAACTCAATTAATGTTTGCTCGCTGGCTTCATAAAGCTCATTAATTTCATCGAGCAAGTCATTCAAGATATCATTATCAAGCTCATCAGGAGTAAAGGTCTGCATTAATTTAATTTACCTCGAGTAAAGTCGCAATTTCATTAATAACGTTTAGTTATCGACCATCTAGATAGTATCTACACAAGATATCACTACTTTCTAGATTAAGCACTGCTATGAACACGGTTAATTTTACAAATGATGGCTCTTTAGATTAGGTTAAAATTTGGTATTAATCAGAAACATTGTATACTCACCGCCCATTTTTAATTTGAGAGTACACGTGTTAGCTATAGGACGAGTAATATTTATTTTGTGCTATTTTATTATTGCAAGCTTAGCAATGATACTGATGTGCTTAGTCCGTCCATTCCACCGCAATAATGTGCATGTTATTGGCAAGGTGTATGGCGCGATTGCGGTAATGATAGGCTTGAAGGTACAAGTAAATGTGCCTGAAAGTGTTAAAAATGGTGGTCCATTCGTATTTGTCGCAAACCATCAAAATAGCTACGACCTCATAACGGTTTGTCTTTCTGCGCAGAAAGGCGTGGTATGCGTTGGTAAAAAAAGCCTCGTTTTTATTCCTATTTTCGGTTGGTTATTTTGGTTATCGGGAAATATCTTAATCGACCGCAAAAATAGCGGAAGAGCAAAAGATACCTTGCAACAGACTATAGATAAAATTAATCAGCGAAAACTATCCGTATTCTTCTTTCCCGAAGGAACACGCAGCAGAGGTCGTGGGCTGTTAAGCTTTAAAACCGGAGCATTCAGAATTGCCCAAGCCGTCAACGAACCTATCGTCATGGTAAGTACCAGTAATTTACATCAAAAAATAAAGTTAAACCGATGGAATAACGGCACCTTGCTGATAGATCTAAGTGAACCTGTTAAAGTTGACAAAGAGTTAGATGCAAAAGCATGGGCTAAAGAAATCCATGACGCAATGAAAATCAAGATTGCTAAACTTGACAATCAAGTTGCACAAATCGACGAACTTAAATAGATTATTTCAATAGTAAAGAAATCCAAGGATAGCCAATGAGCAATGCAGAGCAAAAAGAAGAGTGGTACGAATTCAATCAAGAAACAGTAGAAGCCTTGATTGAAGACGGTAGTAATGCAGAGGCACCTCACACAATCGAGTATCATTTTGCTCATTCAGATTTTGATGTTCTAGAAAAGGCCGCCGTTGATGCTTTCAAAGCAGGCTTTGAAGTAGGTGACGCTGAAGAACTAATGCTCGATGATGGTGGCACTGTATTTTGCTTTGATGCCGTTGTGGAAAGAATGTTAGATGTTGAATTAATCAACAAAGATACAGATGCACTATTAAAAATAGCCGACAAGCACAATATTCATTATGACGGCTGGGGCACTTACTTTATCGAGTAGTCGACCCACTTTTTGAATAGCTCTGTCTAATAAAATTAAAAGGCACTAAAATCAAAATTTTAGTGCCTTTTATGCGGGTAAATCGTGCTGAGGACAAAAGCAACTTAGTTGTAATCCACTTGATGTCATAGTTGCAAAGGCCCTTAGCTATATAAAATCTGTATACACTGTCGTTGCAGATCAATTCTTGTAAAGGAAATGCATAATGTCAGAAGTTAAACTAGTGGTTCTTTATCCTCAACCTAAGAATGTGGCTCAATTCGAAAACGATTACTCGGAACACATTGCCCTACTCCACGAAAAAATGAATATTCCCACAGATGTAAAACCTTATACAATTACAAAATTCGATTCTCACCCCGACACACCATCGGCATTTTATCAAATGTTTTCAATGCCTTTCTCCTCAGAACAAATGTTGCAACAAACCTTAGCAAGTGCCGAGATGCAAGAAGTTGCCAATGATGCAGTTCGTATTTCAAGTGGCGGTGCACCGGTGATATTAACCGGAAAAGATGCCATTTAATTCCTAAGCCGTGGAATATACGAAAATACCTGCGGGGTTAAAACACCCGTCTACAGGTTATGTATTATTTAAGGAATCAGCAAGCTTGTAGCATGGCCTTCAGGCCATGGGATGCATGTGAATACCTACGGGGTTAAAACACCCGCCTACAGGTTATGTCGCGAAGTTGTAGCATGGCCTTTAGGCCATGGATTTTATCTAACCCAAGGAGTTGGCTTATTACATAAAAGGATTAAATTGGCTAAAGAGCCTAGGAATGACTTAAAACTGCAGTGGGGCGAGCACCCCAACTGCAATGTATTTATTAACTAAACTCTAAGTGATTTTTCACCACGAGCCAAACCACAAACACCAGTTCTTGAAGACTCAATAACTTCAGTCTGAGCCCACATGGCTTGTGCAAATGCATCCAATTTATCGCTTGTTCCTGTCACTTGAATCGTATAATTTTTAGCATCAATATCGACTATTTGCGCTCTAAAAATATCAACGGTTCTATTCACTTCAGAACGCACCAAATCGGTTTTCGCAGCCACTTTAATTAACATTAGCTCACGTTCAACGTGGGTGCCGTCAGTTAAGTCAGTCACTTTGAGTACATCAATTAACTTATTCACCTGTTTGGTTATTTGCTCAATCACTTTATCATCACCATGAGTAACTATGGTTAAGCGCGATAAGCTTGAGTCGGTAGTAGGTGCTACACATAGTGAGTCAACATTATAACCACGTTGAGAAAACACACCGACAATGCGTGATAATGAACCTGGTTCGTTTTCCATCAATACAGAGATAATTCTTCTCATCAGGTACGCTCCGTTTTACTTAATCTCATTTCGTCCATTGCACCGTATTTTATTTGCATGGGGTATACATGTTCATTTTGGTCTATGGCGATATCCATAAACACTAATCGGTCTTTTAAGGCAAAACACTTAGCCATTGCCTCATCCAACTCTGATGGGTGATTAACTTTAATGCCAACATGGCCATAGGCTTCAGCCAATTTCACGAAGTCTGGCATTGAATCCATATAAGAATGAGAGTGTCGGCCTTTATAAATCATATCCTGCCATTGTCTAACCATTCCTAACGCACGGTTATTTAGAGAGATAATTTTCACTGGCAAGTTATATTGCAAGCAAGTAGATAACTCTTGGATATTCATTTGAATACTACCATCACCGGTAACCACTACGGATACCGCTTCTGGATTCGCCATCTGAACGCCCATGGCAGCAGGTAATCCGAAGCCCATAGTGCCAAGACCACCAGAGTTGATCCATCTTCTAGGTTTAGCGAAGGGGTAATACAAAGCGGCAAACATTTGGTGTTGGCCAACATCTGAACTTACATAAGCATCACCGTTTGTATGTTTATACAAAGCTTCAATAACCTGCTGAGGTTTAATCACATCATCATTTTTTTGATAACTTAAACACTTACGGTCACGCCATGAATTAATTTGGCTCCACCAATCTGCAAGCTTTTGTTTTTGCTCGGCTAAGTCCTTTTTATTTATTTGACTTAACACTTGCTCAACCACTTTATCTACAGAACCCACAACCGGAATGTGGACAGCAACGGTTTTTGAAATTGATGCAGGATCGATATCAACATGAATAATGGTTGCATGGGGGCAGAATTTTTCTACATTGTTAGTTACCCGATCATCGAATCTCGCCCCTAAGGCAAAAATACAATCGGCATTGTGCATGGTTTTATTGGCTTCAAGTGTGCCATGCATACCTAACATACCAACAAACTGCTCATGAACGCTTGAGAAGGCGCCTAAGCCCATTAATGTGGTGGTAACAGGAGCATTTAGTTTCTCAGCTAACTCAGTAATTAATTCTGACGCTTCAGAAGTAATTGCACCGCCGCCCACGTAAAGCACTGGTCTTTTAGCATTTACTAAGGTATCAACAGTTTTTCTAATCTGCTTACTGTGGCCTTTTAACGTAGGGTTGTATGAGCGCATAGTCACATCGGATGGATATTCGTATGGATGAGACTCAAGCACGTTCACCAAATCTTTTGGTAAATCAACTACCACAGGTCCAGGACGACCCGTATTAGCAATGTAATACGCTTTAGCAATAGCCTTGGGAATATCCTCAGCACGTTTAACTAAAAAACTATGCTTAACGATAGGTCGAGAACAACCCACCATGTCTGTTTCTTGGAATGCGTCTTCACCGATGTGCATTGACGGTACCTGACCGGACAATACCACCATAGGAATTGAATCCATGTAAGCAGTAGCAATACCTGTAATAGTATTGGTTGCTCCAGGACCTGAAGTTACGAGGACTGTACCTGTTTTGCCTGTAGACCGAGCATAACCGTCAGCCATATGGGCAGCAGCCTGTTCGTGGCGGACGAGTACATGCTTGACATCATCTTGTGCATATAAAGCATCATAAATGTCGAGAACGGCACCACCAGGGTAACCGAAAACATGAGTAACTCCAGAATCTTTAAGGGCGCGAACTACCATAGCTGCACCTGACATCATTTCCACCAGACATCCTCCTGTGTAATTAATAAGTGACTGTTAGATTTATACGGACTATACGTGACAGATTAGGAAGATAAAACAGCATAACGGCATAAAGTGAGATATATATCCCAATATACCATTATTTTAGGATAATCATCCTATTAATGAGTGTTTATTACCCAAAAATAGGATGGATTTACATTTAATTTACACTCTTCTAGGAATCTATATCTACTTCTAAGGCTTCATCATCATTAATTGTGGCATCTTCTTCGTCATCATTAAGGTGAGAAGGCTTATTACCGTAGATACTGCCCAATTTAGGTCGATTAATCCGTTTTTGATATTTTAACCAAGCTCGTTCAGAAACAGTTTCAGGTTCTACCTTCCCAAAAGCAGATTCAACGAAGTGTTGATCTTCTTGTGTTTCGGGAGAAATAACACCATCGACAAGCGCCGCGTATAATGCACCATATTGACTCAACGCTTTGCTCTCATTAATCGAAAAGTCTCCAGAACGTGAAAAACCATAAGGATAATTTTTCACGTCACTGAATACGCGCTTTACTAAAGAATCTCTTGTAATAATTGCCATAATGGACATCCCAAAAAACAAAAATAATTAACTTAAAGAAGTGGATTCCAATTGAGTGAATGTGTTGAAGTAAAAACCCAATTGAGTACGTCAGTACAAGTGGATAAATAAAACCAAAACGGAGTAGTGTCAACAAATATTTTATGACAATTTGGTGATCTGGGAAAATTGTCGCCAATCCACGACACGCATGGCTTCAGGAAGGGTAAAATAAGAAAATATCTAGCATAATTTAGGCCAAATTACGGCTCTAAACAGATTTTTGATCTGTAGAAAGAGCGCTCCAGTTTGAGCGCTATTAAGTAAACATAATGACGACACCGACAAGAGAGGTTCAGCAAGCTGTTACCATCCTCGGCAAAACCTCAAAATTAGTGTTTCGGCACCCATGCCCAAATCATTTCAGCCTCCAAAGGAACAATGCCCACACCGTCAGTGATAGTCACCTTCACATTCACTTCACCTTTAGGTTCTTGTTGCATCAATGCAATCTGCTCTTCGCTTAACGATGCTTCAACGGTTATGTCACCTTGGCAACGTTTAACGTAATTCAGGTTCATGGTTTTAATTAGCGGAAGTTTGTCACCAGGTAAGTTTATGCCAACGATAAACCCGCTAGCAGACTCAGCTAACAAAGCCATGGCTGCAGCATGTACAGTGCCAATGTGATTTTGAACTTTACGTCTATTCTTTTGCAGAAATGTCACTGACTTACCGTCAGTACGCAAGATTTCGACTTTGGCAGTGCCGGCCAACTTCACTTTATGACGAAACACTGAAGTCATTAGGAATCGACTCAACCACTCAGGATATTGATTTACTTTATCAACAAACTGACGTAATGGATTTTTAACGGCCATATCTAGCCCCTCTTTACTGGTATGACCACGAAGTGTGAGGCATTTCTAAACGAGTATCAAGGTTAAAACCCATTACCGCTATTTTTGTGCGCTTTTTGCTTGGATTTATGTCAAATCGAGATGAGCCAGTACTGCAATCAAATTACATAGAGAAGTTCGACATGCTAGTCGTTGACGCGTTGTTTTGATTTAATGATTTATTTAGAGATTGGAGCGGGAAACGAGACTCGAACTCGCGACCCCGACCTTGGCAAGGTCGTGCTCTACCAACTGAGCTATTCCCGCATTTTGGTGGTGGTTGGCATTTCCGTTATTGCCGTTTTGTTTCCGGTTCATCCTAAACCGGGAGCGCATTGTACAAAAATAATTTAACGAATCAAGTGTTATTTTAAATAAATTTAGTTAATTTGTGTTTTTCAGCTGAAAAACAAACATAACGCTTATATTTTGAGCACATGTTTGCGGTAATAAACTAATTCTTCAATAGACTCCCTAATATCATCTAGGGCTTGATGAGTTCCCTTTTTTTGCAATCCATCTAAAACTTCAGGTTTCCAGCGTTTAATCAGTTCTTTTAAAGTACTTACATCGATACTGCGATAGTGAAAGTAATTTTCCAAGGCAGGCATATATTTCACCAAGAAGCGGCGATCTTGGCCGATAGTATTACCGCATAATGGTGACACGCCACTGGGTACATATTGTTGTAAGAAGGCAATTGTCTGTTTTACGGCCTCATTTTCATCGATTGAACTGGCTCTACAGCGATCCGTTAACCCTGATTTGCCATGCACATCAATACACCACTCACTCATATTATCGAGTATTTCATCGGATTGATGAATCGCCAAAACCGGCCCTTCTGCCAACACATTAAGGTTTTTATCGGTCACAATAGTGGCTATTTCTAAAATGACATCGGTATCAGGTTCAAGACCGGTCATTTCTAAATCTATCCAAACCAAATTTTCGTTATTTGAGGGCATAATACAAACCTTATGTAGGGGTTTACTCATTTTCTGTTTCGACTGCAGGGCGCCTGCATACTATCAAGTTCACCCACCTTAGATGGTGGAAATTGGTTTATGGAACACATAAGCCAAATAAAATATTATCAAAATTTATCCGCTGACGTTAACATGTATGAGTCTAACGAGCCAAATTAAGTAAAGTAAACGTGGCAAAAAAACCAAAGTTAACTAAAAAGCAAAAGCGTCAAGTCTCTACAAATCGCCAAAAAAGGCTCTCTACCAAAGAGTCTTATCAAAACGATGAACAATTAGCCGATAGCCGTCAAGGACGGGTTATTGGACGTTTTGGGAAACATGCTGACGTGCAAGATGCGTCAGGGGAAGTTACCAAATGTCACATGCGCCGCACTGCGGGCAGCGTAGTATGCGGAGACAAGGTTGAGTTTCGCCCTGGCAAAGATGCCAATGAGGGCGTGAATGGCATAATCGAATTGGTCCACGACCGGATGTCGGTTCTCACTCGACCCGATTTTTATGATGGGGTGAAACCTATTGCTGCCAACATAGATCAAATTATCATTGTCAGTTCGGTTTTGCCTGCCCTATCGTTAAATATTATTGATCGGTATTTAGTCGCCTCGGAAGATGTTCAGATTCAACCCATTTTGTTGTTAAATAAAATTGAAATGTTAGATGCAGACGAGCGCTCTAGAGTGGAAAAAGAACTGCAAATATACAGAGTCATTGGTTATCAAGTGCTACTGACCAGTTGCAAAACTGGCGAAGGTATTGACCAACTTAAAGGGATTCTGACAGATAAAATTAGTGTGTTTGTGGGTCAATCAGGGGTAGGCAAGTCGAGTATTGTCAATCAATTACTGCCGGATGCAGATGAAGCGATTGGTGACATTTCAGATAACTCGGGTTTAGGCCAACATACGACCACTGCAGCTAAAATGTTACACTTTCCTGGCGGTGGTGACCTTATCGATTCACCTGGTGTGCGCGAGTTCGCTCTTTGGCATCTTCCCGTAGAAAAGGTCACTTCTGGCTTTATTGAATTCAGAGATTACATTGGCGGATGCAAATTTCGAGACTGTAAACATCTGGATGATCCGGGCTGCATCATTAAACAAGCAGCTTTAGATGGTGAAATAGCAATGCAGCGCTATGAAAGCTACCATAAAATTTTATCATCTATGGAAGACAATCGGCCAAACCGCGCAATTCCAAATTAAATGTAATCATTTGTTTCCACAATTGCCTGCAAAGCCCCTAAAAATGGGGCTTTTTTCTTCTCCACATCAAAATGGCATGAGTTAGACCGACTCATTATCAGACTATAATAATAATATACGATACAATTAGTTGGTCGAAATTACGGAGGCTCCGGTCTTGATCAATTGGTTCAAAATAAAGTTACAATACATATTGCCTAAACATTTGGTTTCCAGACTTGTAGGTAAGTTGGCATCCGCTGAGGCAGGTGGGCTAACCACAGCATTGATAAAATTATTTATTAAACAATTTAACGTTGATATGTCCGAGGCGAAATTTCCTGAGCCTGATCATTACCGCACATTCAACGAATTCTTTACCCGCGAATTAAAAGAGGGTTTACGACCAATTTGTGAAGATCCTAACCAGTTAGCCATGTCCGTCGACGGCACAGTTAGTCAATTAGGTGACATTGATTTTGATACTATATTTCAAGCCAAAGGCCACAATTACAGCTTAACCACACTATTAGGTGGAAACCCTGATATTGCAGCACCTTTTCAAGGCGGCAAGTTCGCTACTATTTATTTATCTCCCAAAGACTACCATCGTATCCATATGCCTATGGATGGCGTTTTAACAGATATGATTTACGTACCTGGAGAGTTGTTTTCGGTTAACCCCCTTACCACGCAAAACGTCCCTGGATTGTTTGCTCGTAACGAACGTGTAGTTTGTATATTTGAGTCTAATCACGGTAAGTTTGCAATTGTCCTAGTGGGTGCCACTATCGTTGCTAGCATTGAAACCGTTTGGGCTGGCACTGTCACTCCACCTCCTGGTCAAAACGTGCAACATTGGCGTTACCCCAAAGATAGTGAAAACACCATTACCTTAGCCAAAGGCGAAGAAATGGGCCTATTTAAACTGGGCTCTACTATCGTTGCTTGTTTTGAACCTGAGATGGTCGAATTCAATGGTCAATCTAGCGGTGACACAACACGACTAGGTGAAATTTTCGCCACCCTGAAAGACTAAGATATATGCACCCAGTTAAACGAAGTCTATGGTCTTTGCACATAACCGTAATCTTGTTAGGTGCTACGGCACTCATGTCTAAAATAATTCCCCTTTCGGCCACAGATATTACATTTGGCCGCTCGGTGGTTGCTTGTATCGTACTAGGCTTAATAGTTAAGCTCTCTGGTAGCAGCTTACGACTGAATAATCTTAAAGACTACTGGGTTGCTTTGGCTTTAGGTTTGTTAATGTCAGCCCACTGGGTTACCTATTTTGCAGCAATGCAATATTCCTCGGTATCCGTCGGCATGATTGCCCTTTTTACCTTCCCCGTTATAGCGGTGTTATTAGAACCCTTCTTTGAAGGAATTCGCTTAGTTTGGCAGGATGTAGTCAGTGCAATCGTGGTATTTATAGGGATTTTCCTGATTGTTCCTGAAATTTCACTGCAGAATGACGTAACTTTAGGAATTTTAATTGGCATGCTCTCTGCTGTACTTTATGCACTTAGAAACCTATGCCATCGAAAATATTTTTCTCACTACTCTGGCTCCCATGCTATGGCTTATCAGACGTTAGTGATTCTAGTAAGTTTATTGTTTTTTGTATCAGACGATTTTTTCACAGCCAGCAATGAAACTTACATGTGGTTAGTGGTGCTAGGTATCTTTTTGACTGCCCTTCCCCATGCTTTAATTGCCACCAGCTTGAAACATTTACGTGTCAAAACCTTTGCACTAGTGGCTTGTATGCAGCCATTTTATGGCGTAATTCTAGCTATTATCGTGCTCGATGAAAAACCTAATTGGCAAACTTTTCTTGGTGGTGCTCTGGTAATTTCGGCAGCGATCTACGAAACTGTAAACGCCCAAAAACTGCATCGCAAATAGTCTTTTTTATAGGGCTGGCGATTAATGGATTTAACGTGTTTATATATGCCCATCGAGGTGCCAGCGCACTAGCACCGGAAAACACTCTATTAGCCCTCAGAACGGCAATATCCCAGCAAGCTGATGGCATTGAATTTGATGTATTTCAGCATCAAAATGAATTCATATTAATCCATGACCGTTGGCTGCACCGAACTACCAATGGCATTGGTAACATAGACTCATTACTCCTCGAACAAATTAGAAAGCTCGATGCAGGAGCCGGTGAAACCGTGCCCACTCTGTTTGAAGCCCTGCAATGTGTTGGTCCATCCTGCCAAATAAACATTGAATTGAAAGGCGTGAGAGATGTTCCACTACTGCTGAGGTACGTACAGGATGCTTGCAAAACCTTGTCTATTCCAAGTACCCATATTTTGTATTCTTCATTTGATCATCACTTATTGAAGGCCATCAAAACTATTTCTGCAAATGCTAGAATAGGTGCTTTAACAGCCAATAAACCCCTTGATTACGCTCGCTTCGCTGAAGATTTGCAAGCTGAGTTTATAAATGCAGATGTGACCTTTGTGGATAAGAATTTTGTTTACGATGCAAAACAAAGAGGGCTTAAAATGGGTGTTTATACCGTAGACCAGCCAGAAGATTTACTTCGATTAAAATCATGGGGAGTGGACGCTGTGTTTTGCAATAATCCACTCAATGCACGGCTAGCCCTAACGGATGTAGCTAGTGACTAGACTCACAATCGTGACAGGTGTGACAACTTTTACATAGACGAATATTGGCAACATGAGCTGCAACAATGAGCAATGCTCCTAAACCAATAGTGAAAGGTTCATAAGCTTCACCGAACATATCTTTATTCCAATAAATCAATCCACCTAAAAGCAGGCTATAAATTGGATACAATTGTCTGTGATAACGATAAAAACCAAAAAGAAGAGCCCAAAAACCGATAATCATCGATAAGGTAAGAATCGTTTTTTCAAACCAATCCTGCGCAAAAAAGCTCGCGCCAATAAAAGGTATTAGAGGGATTAGAATAGGCAACAGCAAACAATGCAAAGCACAGATACTGGACGTCCAGATCCCTACTCTATCCATTACTGATTTATTTTCAGATGTTGCCATGACGCTAATTAATCCTCTGTTCATATGGAAATTCAGTTCGGTGTTGAACTTCAATTAAGGTATAAAGATCCCATATTTATCTCTACCCTAGTAAAATCGGGACGTTATAGTATAACATTTCTCCAGAAATGCAACCGTTATTAATTTTTTTTATGGGTTTTATTTGTAGCATGGCCTTTAGGCCGTAAAATGTCTGCATTAACCGCGGGGCTTGTAGCATGACCTTTGGGCCATGGAATATCTGCACCAACCACGGGGCTGTAGCATGGCCTTTAGACCATGAAATGTTTGAACTAACCACGGGGCTGTAGCATGGCCTTTAGGCCATGGAATTTATTTCCGAGGATGGGTTAATCGCCTAATAAATCACGTAATTTTTGTTCTGCGATTTGGGCTGGCGTTAACGGTTGTTCTGCACTTTCTGTGGTTGATTTTGTATTGGCATCGTCCTCTGGTTCATCACCAAATAAAGCTGCCAATTGCGCTTTCGCCCTTTGTGCTTTATCTTCATGATTCACTTTAAAGGTTTCACCAGAAGCTGAAAAGTAGTCACAAAAGTTGGCCTTTTCGGGATCACTGACTTGTTCGGCTCTAGGTTCATTGCATCCCCCACGACCATCATAATCTTTACACATTTTGCACACATGCTGATCAGCACTGCAGTTAGCACACTCTTCTCGGCGAGACATGGGGAAGATAACGTCAGTTAGGTTGTGGCCACATTTCCAACACGTTAATTGGCTAGTACTCATTGGTGTTGATCGAACATAATGACATTGCCATCAGGGTCTTTTACGATGCAATGAGTTGGACCAGATTCCCCTTGGCTTTCGGTTGCGATGGGGTAACCACTTCTGCGAATATGGGCTTCAATTGCGCGCACATCTGTGGGGTTGAAAGTAAGAATGTTCTCTTCGAACATACCTTCAAATAAGCCGATGACCGTAGTGTCTTTTTGTAATATCAGCCATTTGTCTTTAATGCTTCCGCATCCTTCATGGGTTTCGAAACCAAGCATGTGATAAAATGTCTGTGACTTGGCTATGTCTTTTACTGTTAGGCTAACTGAAAACTGTCCTAATTCCATAATAAAGCACCTCATTGGTAACTAAGGGATTTATGCTTACAACAGTGCTGTCATAAGCTTTAATCTAAAATTCAGTATAGTCGCCCCGTTTACACTATCCATATACGTAAAACAAAAAACACGCGAATATTTACAAGGTAAACAAGTGAATCGACTATTAGGTACTTCTATACTGACTTTTTTAGCTTAGTTGCAAATGTAACGAGTAGCATCACTACTCCACCAGCCAATACACCAGTTAATCCCTCAAGTAAAATAGGTGTGAAGCTTTGACTCATACTGCCTAATAGAGTTTCAAGCCAAGCTACAATGTCATGAACAACATGATGTATAGCGGGGATACTATGCACTAATATCCCACCACCAACTAAAAACATGGCAGCGGTACCTACAATGGCAAGGGTTTTCATCAGCATTGGGGCAAACATTAATAACCATCTACCTAATGTACGCTGAACAGTGTCGAAACTTCCACTTAACGATTTTCTAAGTAAATACAAACCTAAGTCATCTAGTTTTACAATGCCAGCCACTAATCCATAAACACCAACTGTAATAAGCAACGCTAATCCAGAGACTACGGCAAACTGAGTCATGAAAATTTCATCTTTTACGGTGCCCAATACAATCACAATAATTTCTGCAGAAAGAATAAAGTCAGTTCGAATAGCGCCTTTAATTTTATCTTTTTCCAGCGCAACAAGATCCACATTGGGGTCAGCTAGCGCTTTTAGTTTTTGCGCATGCTCAGCGTCTAATTCTTGTTTTGAATGGAAAAATTTATGAAATACCTTTTCAAACCCCTCAAAACTTAAATATAAGCCTCCGATAACCATCAAAACAGTAATCAGCACGGGGAAAAAAGCACTAATTGCCAAAGCCGCCGGCACTAAAATAAGTTTGTTGAGGAACGAGCCTTTCGCGACAGCCCACACAACCGGCAGTTCACGTTCAGCTTTGACACCGGACACTTGCTCAGCATTTAGGGCAAGATCATCTCCTAGCACCCCTGCAGTTTTTTTCGCTGCAACTTTCGAAAGAACAGCAACGTCATCAAGAATAGTGGCAATGTCGTCGATTAAAGCGAGTAAATTAGAAGCAGCCATAGTTATTCCTTGTTATCTGCTTTGTGGTTATTCAAGTTCAACTGAAACTTGTTGTGGCGCAACATTTACCTGTTGATTAACAGCTAATTGTTGAGTGTGCAAAAACTCACTAATGGTGACAAGTTGTACGTCTTGTTCACCAAGAGATGGCAATTTTTTTTCTAAATAAGCGATGGTTTGTGGATAAGGGTGAGCAATACCAACGGCATAACCGTACTTTTTTGATAATTGAATTAATCGTTGAAACTGAACATCAATTTCTTTCGGCTGATCATCGTTATCTAAAAAAACATTTCGACGCGCACTTAGCACACCATTTTGTTGCGCTATTTTAAAAGCTTTACTGTATCGCGTCGTTCTACTGTCGACAAAAAATAATTGATGCTTAGCTAGAAATTCCATAGTGGCATTCATAGGCACGGTTAATTGTGTCAATTTGCTTCCCATATGGTTATTTACACCAATTGCATCGGGCACTGTTGCTAGTGCCTGTTGAAGAGTTTGACGAATAGACTCCGCCGACATTTCGGCAGTAAGGGCTCCAGGCCCAAGGCGCTTTCCTGCTAAAGATTCCATAGGGATGTGCAACATAACATCTCTGTTTTGAATGGCGGCTTTATGAGAGTACTTTTCAGATAAATGGGTTAGTGGCAGTATTGAAAATGCCACTTCTTTAGGTAAGAGGAAAGCTGCTGCATCACGCTCAGTATTCCCCATGTCATCTATTATCAGTGCTATTTCCCCTGCAAGCGCTGGCGCAGCGGCAATATTCAGCAACACGAATAAAATAAATTGACCTAAGGGCTTGGTAATATAATTCACTTTTTATAATTCTTTATTTACTGCTTTTTAAAGGATGTTATTTTTTGAGCCACTGACTAGGGTTAATTGGCGTGCCCTTGTGACGAATTTCAAAATATAAGTTAGGACTACTTTGGCCACCACTTTGACCGACTAAGGCAATTGTTTCACCGCTTTGTACAGTGTCTCCAACTTTTTTAAGTAACGCTTGGTTATGACCATATAAACTCATATAACCATCACCATGGTTTAATACTGTCACAAGGCCAAAACCGCGAAGCCAATCAGCATATAACACTCTTCCTGCATGCACCGCTCTTACTGGCGCGCCCGTATTACCATTGAACAAAACCCCTTTCCAACGTATTTGCCCTTGTCTGATGCGACCAAACATATTCCGCATCTTGCCTTGAGTGGGTAAATTTAACTTACCTTTAAGGCTGGCTAATCCAGTTAATTTGACTGGACCTTGTTTGGCATTTCGTTCAGCTTCTTCAATTGCTTTTAATAAAGCTTGTTCGTTAATTTGCAGTTGTTCTATTTTCGCTGCTTCAGAATCAATTTGTTTTTCAATTTTACTTAACGTAATTTGCCGCAAGTCTTGCTGCTGTTCTAGCTGGATGTGCTGCTGAGTTTGTTCTTTTTCTAACACTTCTAATTGGTGCTGCTTGTTTAAAAGCTGTTCTGATACTTCTCGCAGCTCAATTACTAAATTCCGAAACGCATCAATTTGCTTTTTTCTCGCTTCGGTTAAATAACGATAGTAACTCAAAGATCGCTCCATTTTAGACGCATCTTCGAGATTAAATAACATCTTTGCGAAATCATTCTCGCCAACCATATACATACTTTTCAGTTGATTTGCTAAGGCTTGTTGCTGTTGCTTTACTTGGGTTTTTAACGATGTTTGCTGACCAACTAGTTCTTTGCGTTGACGCTGATTGCTAGTTAATTCCTGGCGGGTACTTTCTATATTTTTAACTGTTTGAGCGATATTCAGTTCGGCTGCTTTTAGTTGCTGTTGTAGTTGCTTTGCCTCGGCAAGTTGCTTTTCGATTTGCTGCTGCTTTTGCTTTATTTGCGCCTGTATATCTTTTAACTCTTCAGATTGCTGAGCACTTGCAAGGGCGCAAATACCCACAGTCAACGAAATACCAATCACTGCTAAGCGCAGGGATTGGTGTATATTTCGAAAAGCAATCATCTTAAATTGAGCACAGAGTTAATTGAAATATCAATTTTTCAGAGTCACTATGGGTTTACCTGTCATTTCTTTTGGCTGCTCCATACCCATTAAATGTAACATGGTAGGCGCTACATCACTCAAGGTACCGCCAGAACGAACATCCGCGTCTCGGCCTACGTAAATAAAGGGCACCAACTCGCTAGTGTGAGCCGTATGGGCTTGGCCTGTTTTTACATTGACCATTTGTTCAGCGTTGCCATGGTCAGCGGTAATTAGACACTCGCCACCGACCTTCTTGAGAGCTTCAGTAACTCGACCAATACAAGCATCAACAGCTTCAACAGCTTTTACCGCAGCTTCATAGACACCTGTGTGTCCAACCATATCACCATTTGGATAGTTACAAATGATGGCATCGTATTTACCGGACTCAATAGCTTCAACCAGCTTGTCGGTTAGCAACTTTGAATTCATTTCTGGCTGCAAATCGTAGGTTGCCACTTTAGGAGAAGGGATTAAAATGCGCTCTTCGCCTTCATATTCATCTTCACGGCCACCGCTATAGAAAAACGTAACATGTGCATATTTTTCTGTTTCAGAAATACGCAACTGAGTTTTATGATGTTGCGCTAACCAATCACCCATTACATTTACTAAAGGCTCTGGTGGGTAAGCTGAAGGTGCATCAATGGAGTCAGCATACTGAGTTAACATCACAAAGTTTAAATCTTTAGGGCAATATTCACGCTCAAAACCAGTAAACTCTGACTCAACAAATGCTCGGGTAATCTCTCTTGCTCTATCCGCTCTAAAATTCATGAAAACGAGTGAATCGCCGTCTTCAACTTTAACGGCCTCACCAATACTTGTAGGCTTAACAAACTCGTCTTTTTCATCACGCTCATAAGATGCTTCAAGTGCTTCTACTGCTGAATCATACTGATACTCACTTTTGCCCTGGGAAATAAGGTCATAAGCAGCTTGAACGCGATCCCAGCGCTCATCTCTATCCATGGCATAATAACGACCAACTAGGCTTGCCGTTTTACCCACGCCTAGGGTTTTAAATAGCTCATCTGCTTTTTCTAGTGACTCTTTTGCACTCTTTGGCGCTGTATCTCTACCATCTAGAAAACAGTGTAAATATACTTTTTTAGCACCTTTATGAACTGCCATTTTCACCATGGCAAATAAATGGTCTTCATGACTATGTACGCCACCTGGTGATAAGAGCCCCATAATATGCACAGCTTTGTCATTATTTACCGCATTCTCAACACAAGAAGCCAAAACCTGATTACTCTCAAATTCGTTGTCTTCAATGGCTTTACTAATTCGCGTAAATTCCTGATACACCACGCGACCTGCACCTAAATTAACATGGCCAACTTCTGAATTACCCATCTGTCCAGGAGGTAAACCAACGTCTAGGCCAGATCCAGAGATAAATGTATTGGGATACTCCTGCACCAACTTATCTAATACCGGCGTATTGGCGTTAGCAATGGCGTTCTTATCAGTATCTTCGCGATGTCCCCATCCATCCAATATAAGCAGTGCTAGCGTCTTTTTCGCGTTGGGCATAGGTTGCTCCTGTATAATTTTTGACAAAATAAATAGAAAGAATAACGTTATCTATCGAATTTTAATGGGTTCTGAACACATTCTTAGGGATAGATTAGCAACAGTTTATCCTGTGAACATCATCACTTAAAGTGTATTTATGAGTTAAGTTATAGCTGAATTGCAGATTCCACCTAGCAAGGACTGGTTTCTGCAAAGATTTTCTATATACTTTGCACTCTTTTTTCTACGCCAAGGGGCCGAAGTAGTAATGGATCAAATTATTGAGTTTGTTGGAAACCATCCTTTTTTGTCTGCTGGTTGGGTAGCACTAGTAGTGTTAATTTTATATAGCTATGTGGCAGGAGCCTTATCTCCAGTCAAAGAACTTAGCACCCACGAAGCAACAATTCTGATGAATCGACAAGATGCTGTAGTGTTAGATACTCGCCCAGCTGCCGAGTTCAATAAAGGCCATATTTTAGGGGCCAAACAAATTAAATCAGAACAACTTAATAACGCTGATTTCGGAGCCCTTGAAAAATATAAAGACAAACCCATTATTGTAGTATGTGCCATGGGTATGACAGCTAAAAAGACAGCATCAGCATTGTTGAAAGCCGGTTTTAGTCATGCCACAGTGCTAAAAGGTGGAATGAACTCGTGGCAGAGCGCAAATCTGCCGGTTTCAAAATAAACTGATTTAAGGCTAACAATGAGTAAAGTTGAACTTTATACCAAAGGTTATTGCCCTTATTGCCATAGAGCAAAGGCATTACTAGAAGAAAAAGGCGTTGCATTCGATGAATATCGAATTGATCAAAACCCAGATCTTCGTGACACCATGATTACCCGAGCGAATGGCGGTTATACCGTTCCACAAATTTTTATTGATGACCATCATATAGGTGGTTGTGACGATATGTTTGCACTTGAGTCACAAAATAAACTAGACAATCTACTTAGCGTATAACGCAGTAAACTAAGGAAAATTTAACATGGCAGATGATAATCAAGCTAACCCGGCTGCTGAGCAAGCTCCTCAACAAAATGCACAATTTGCAATTCAACGTGTTTTTACAAAAGACATTTCTTTTGAAACTCCGAATTCTCCAGCGATTTTCAAAAAAGAGTGGAAACCTGAAATCAAACTGGATTTAGATACTAAAACAGTTGAACTAGAAACCAATCTTTATGAAGTTGTTTTATCGGTTACCGTTACGGCTAGCTTAGGCGAAGAAACTGCTTTCCTTTGTGAAGTACAGCAAGCAGGTATCTTCATGATTGGTGATATGCCTGAAGCGAACAAAGCACATACTTTAGGTTCATTCTGCCCGAATACATTGTTCCCTTATGCAAGAGAAACCATTTCTAATTTGGTTAACCGAGGTACTTTCCCTCCATTGAACCTTGCTCCGGTTAATTTTGACGCGATTTTTGCTGCATATATGCAAAAGCGTGCTCAAGAACAACAAGGTCAAGCACAAAAACTTGACGCTTAATCATTGTAATGACAATGCTAAATAAGCAAAGTGTGACAGTATTGGGGGCGGGGTCGTATGGCACCGCTCTCGCATTTTGTCTCGCACGTAATGCCATAAAGACGTATTTGTGGGGTAGAGACACCGCTCAAATGCAACAAATGCAATCCTCTCGATGCAACCAACGATACCTCCCTGATGCGACATTTCCCGATGCGTTGGAAATTACTTTGGAGCTTGCTTCGGCTATTGGCAAAAGCCAAGATATTCTAGTCGTTGTGCCTAGTCACGCTTTTGCGCAAACTCTAACTGCAATAAAACCTTTTATAAGCAATGACCATCGTTTGATCTGGGCTACCAAAGGCTTAGAACCAAAAACGGGGCGATTACTTCAAGAAGTGGCAGAGGAAATTTTAGGACATGACATACCATTAGCAGTGCTTTCTGGGCCCACATTCGCCAAAGAAATGGTGGCGGGCTTACCTACGGCAATTTCATTGTCGTCTACAGATGAACAACTCGCTGAAGAATTTAGTGCAAAACTGCATTGTTCCAAAAGTTTTAGGGTTTATAAAAACCCCGACTTTATTGGTGTGCAATTGGGTGGCGCAGTTAAAAATGTCATTGCCATTGGTGCAGGCTTGTCTGATGGTCTTGGGTTTGGCGCTAACGCACGAACTGCACTTATTACCCGAGGTCTTGCCGAACTCACTCGTCTAGGTCTAAAAATGGGTGCCAAGCCTGAAACGTTCATGGGCATGGCAGGATTGGGAGATCTTGTACTTACCTGCACCGATAACCAATCACGAAACAGACGTTTTGGCCTAGCTTTAGGTACTGGGAAATCGGTACAAGATGCAATTGATAGTATTGGTCAAGTTGTAGAAGGTTATCGAAATGCCGAGGAAGTTAAAATTTTAGCCGATAAACTAGCGGTTGAAATGCCCATTACCGAGCAGATTTATCAAGTGCTATATCAAGGTAAACCGGCTAAACATGCGGCCCTCACTTTATTAGGTCGAGAGCCAACAGTAGAAGGTTAGTCAACCTAACCTTCGTTTAAACCGCCCCTTCAAAACCCAGTTGACGCCAAGACTCATACACAAATACCGAAACCGCATTGGATAAGTTCATACTTCTACTTTTAGCTAACATCGGAATTCTTAAGCGTTGTTCCGCTGGCAACCCTTGAATAACCTCATCCGGTAAACCTCGCGTTTCGGGGCCAAATAACAAAGCATCACCTTTTTTAAAATCAGCTTCAGCAAAGTTTTTAGTACCCTTAGTCGTACAGGCAAATACTCTTTGAGGATTTTCTGACTGCATGTAGGTTTCCAAATCTGCATGGCGTTTCACCTGGGCAAACTCATGATAATCTAATCCAGCTCGACGTACTTTCTTATCATCCCAATCAAAACCCAATGGCTCTATCAGATGCAGTTCATAACCGGTATTGGCACACAAACGAATGATATTTCCGGTGTTGGGAGGGATTTCAGGTTGATATAAAACAATACTAAGCATAGGTAATCTAAGGTCGAAAAAATAGTGCCCTAAGTGTATCAAATAATACGTGCTCAAGAACCAGCAACTTAATTATTTTAGAAGATAGACCTGCACACTAACCTAGCCAACAAATCTCAATATTGCCCGAAGAGACTGGTCGCGAATATCTTCGCTTTCCAAAAAGATCTCATGTTTGGCATTTTCAATTTGCACAATTTTGCAGTTCAACATTTTTAATGCCACTTGGGTCTGTTTAGCATTATTAACCACACGATCATGCCCAGCCTGAATCAATAATACAGGAATAGTAATTGCTGCCGCGTGTTTGTGGATATAGCTCATTGCTTTGTCAGCTTGTTTAAGCCAATTAGTTGTTACCCCGCCAAGCTTAACCTGAGGCGTTGCTTGGTAGATATCGCGAAAAATTTTATATCTTTGTCGGCAATGGGTTAATTCATTCAATTCAAACGCCTTGGGGTTATATTTAGATTGCCCTATAAAATACCAAGGGGATTTTCCAAAAACGGCATTAATGGCTAAGTAGCTCTCAATTAACAAGCAACTCAACCATTTAGGTAGAGCAGGACGAATACCAAACATCGGAGCCGACATAATGCATTTTGCAAAGTCTCCAGGATGAGCTAATAGGTACAAACTGGAAATGGCAGCGCCCATTGAGTGGCTGAGTAAAATTGGTTTTTGTACACTTTTAGGACGAATAACTTGATCATAAAAAAGCTTAAAGTCGGACACATAATCAGCAAAGTCATCCACGTAACCTTTTTCCGGATCATCTAACATTCTACCGGATAACCCTTGCCCACGATGGTCGTGAATAAAGACGCTAAAGCCCGCATGGTATAAGTTGAAGACCAGTTCTTTATATTTTAATAAGGTTTCGATTCGTCCCGATGAAATGGCTATGCTGCCTAGCGGTTCAGGGTTAATCACATAAGCGTAGGCAATTCGCACCTTATCTTTACCCATAAAATAACCGCTGGTAACTTGGTTCTGCCAAAACGGTTCAATATATTGTTGATTTCGCTTTTCGATCAAATTTTCAGATTCGAAGACTTGAACATCTTCTCTTATGTTTTGTGCTAACAATTCACTCACTCACCAAGATGATTTATACTGCAATATCCTTTGGTATCGGCCTAAGAATATAATTAATTATTAATCTTGCCTTAAATGTTTTTTATTGTTGGTTAATAGGTATCGTGATATTAACCGTTAACCCTCCATCTTCAGAATTAACAGCCGTCACTTCGCCACCGTGTACTTTTACAGCCTGTTTGACGATGGCTAAACCTAACCCTATTCCACCTGTATCTCGATTTCGAGAAGCAGACAGTCGGTAAAAGGGTTTAAACATATCTTCCAAATCTGAATTTGGTACTCCCTGCCCATCATCTTTCACTGTCACTTGGAGTGTAGTAGTGAGATTAGAAACAGACACTTCAACTTTAGTAGAACAATATTTTATGCCATTGCTAATTACGTTACCTACTGCACTCTTCAAAAGGTTTGGATAGCAATTTAGCGTAAGCTCAGGAATGTCGCCTAAAATGAGTTCTTTTCCACTATTTTGAGCTTCAAAAGCGGCATCATTAAACAGTTCAGTAAAACAGTTTTTCAAACTAACTAACTGTCTATCTTCCACGGCAACATCTGCTTCTAGTCTGGAGAGGCGCAGCACTTGGCCAATCATTGAATCAATTTGATGTGCTTCTTTTTCAATTCTCAACAGCTGTTTTTCAATGGAGTCAGGAAGCTGCTCTTTTTGGTTTTGTGCAATACCAATAGCAAGTTGTAATCTTGCTAATGGTGAGCGCAGTTCATGGGAAATATCTGCGACTAACCTTTTTTGCCCCCCGATTAAATCAGAAAGTCGTTGGGTCATGGAGTTAAAGTCTCTTCCCAACTCACCGATTTCGTCACCTCTTTTCGATGCAAATTCCAGATGCTGAGTTAAGTCTCCACTTGCTACTTTTCTCGCACTTTTTTGCAATTGACGGATGGGACTCAGTAACGACCAGACAAATAAAGCACAGAGGCTACCGCTGACTAACAGTACACTAACCGCCAGTGCCACAGGATTAGTATTAACCAATTGCCTAACGAGATTAGGAGGACGGGGTTTACCTGCAAACAAGAAATAATTTTGCTCATTTAGAGTCACTTTAAAAGGACCAAAAAAGATTCCAGAAGTGGTTCGGATCATAAATGGCTGCGACTCATTCATCAGCTCCAAGAAGGGCTCTTCTAAAGGCATCACCTCTCTGGGAAAGCCATAAATGAAACGTTTGCTTTGTTGTTCAACCAATAATAAAGCATCTTTGTTTCTTTGACCTGTTCGGCCTAATAAACGATTTAATTCTGCATTGGGGAATCGCTCAGCACTTAGCTCAATGCGGCTGGCTAATTGCTCTAGACGGTTTATATTATTATCATTTAGCGGCTTAATTGAATAATCAGAATGAGTTTGATTAGCTAACCATGCGCCAACAACCCCTAACAAAATAGCTGCTAACCAAAACCATAAGAAAGTCTTACCAAATAAGCTGTTTACCGGATTTAGTTTTCTTAACATTCTCATTGTTCAACCACGTACAAGTAGCCCGTTCCTCGTACCGTTTTAATTTTTTCTGCGTCACTGTGTTGCATCAATTTACGTCTGATATTACTCACATGCATATCTATACTGCGATCAAAAGCCATTAGTTTTCTCCCTAAGACTTTTTCACTGATATCATTTTTACTTACAATTTGCCCGGCGTTGATCATTAATAAATGCAAAATTAAAAACTCAGTGGCGGTAAACTCTAATACATTACCGGCACACTCAACACTCTGTGTGTTTGGGTTGAGGGCCACATTATCTATTTGTAGTCGCTGTTGAGAACTCGAAGCGGGTAAATAGTCCATGCGTCTAACAATTGCTTTGATCCGAGCAGAGAGTTCTCGGTGATTAAAGGGTTTTGGCAGGTAATCATCTGCACCTAGCTCTAAACCAAAAATTTTATCAAAGTCATCACCCTTAGCTGTCAACATGAGCACAGGGGTTAAATGACTTGTTCTTAACCGCTTTAGTACTTCAAAACCGTCCATTTTAGGCAACATAACGTCGAGCAAAATCAAATCGTAATGCTTAGCACTAATTGCTTTCTGTAATCCAGACTCTCCGTCATTGGCTTGATCTATTTCATATCCTTGGGGTGACAAATACTCTATCAACAAGTTGCATAGTTCTTTGTCATCATCAATAACAAGTAGCGATTTAGTTTGCATGTAACCTCATTTATTCTTTTAAGCCATTGGTACATAATGATAAGGATTGTAAGCCTCCGGCTATTCAAGTGACAGCCGAATAGAACACTATTTACACAAGCTTTACAATGGCCAGACACATCTTTGCATTGACGCTACTATAATGTTTATCAAGTTAACGACAAGGTCTAAGTCGTTATTTTGTTAAACTAATAACCAAAAGGTGATACACATGAAAAGGAAATTATTTTTAACTCAAGCGCTCATTACCATAGCAGCTACCACAGCTATCACTGCATTTGCGACTCAAGCACATGAGCGTCAAGAGCCTCCCATGCGTGCAGTACTTAAAAAGTTAGATTTAACTGACCAACAGAAAGTTGATGTTCGTACCATCATGAAGCAAACCAGAGAAGATGGAAAAATCTATCATCAAGATCTGAAAGATATCAAAGATCAGCTAAAAAGCTTAATTAGATCAACTGATTGGGATCAGGAGTCTGTAGTCAGTTTATTAGAAAGAGAGCAAGAAATTAAAGCACAACTTGCACTAGGTTCAGCCACTAAACGCAATGCTATCTGGAATACGCTTACCTCTGAGCAACAACAAAAGTTGAGTGCTATGAGTGAAAAGGGCAAAGATCGCAAAGGCAAAGGTAAGAAGGGCAAGGAAGGAAAAAGAGACAAGCGCCATTCTCCAATGAAAATGTTCAAGAGACTGGATTTAACGGAAGAACAAAGTGCCAAGATTAAAGCCTTGTTTGAAACTCAAAAAGCAAGCATGGAGTCTCAGCGTGAAACCGTTAAAGGTTACCGTGATCAGGCACAGCAAATTGTGAGAAGCGAGTCATTTGATCAAGCTGCATGGTCGGCTGTTAGTCAAAAGCTACAAGCTTCACAATTGCAAATGTCGACTGATATATCCAATGTACGCCATCAAATCTGGAACATTCTGGATGAGGAGCAACAGGCTAAAATGGCAAAAATGGATGACAGAAGAGGACACCGAAAAGGTGGTGACAAACATGATAAGAAGAGACGTCACCAAGACGACGAACTCTAATTATCAAGTTTACCTAAAACTGGATTATTGAGTGGATTAAACCCCGCTCAATAATCAGGTACATTTCGCAAATATTCGTCGCTGTCAAACAGCGGCGAAGTAATAATTAAATCCGCAGTACATCGATTACAAGCTACTGGTAAATTCCAAACCGAACATAATCTTAGTAAGGCTTTCACATCTGGATCATGAGGGGCTGGGTTCAATGGATCCCAGAAAAATATCAAACAGTCTAGTTTGCGCTCAGCGATTAACGCTCCAATTTGTTGATCACCGCCTAGTGGGCCGCTTTTAAACCGATGAACCGTTAAATTTAAACTCTCCGATATCAAGCCACCTGTTGTGCCAGTTGCTACTAAATTGAACTTTTTTAGTTGCTCAATATGGGCGCGGCTCCAATCTACCAATTCAGCTTTCATATGATCATGTGCAACTAAAGCAATGGTCTTTTTATCTAGCTTAGTCATAGTATTTATTTCCTAGTTTTATTTCGCCTGAGCGTTAAAGCACACATGTTTTATCATATTTTTTAACAAGGTTACTGTGGGATTTACATATTCTAAGGAAATAAATTCATCGGGCTGATGGGCTTGATTGATACTTCCAGGGCCTAATACTAAGGTATCGCAACCTAATTGGTTTATAAATGGCGCTTCGGTTGCATAATTTGCATTGGTCACCTTAAAGTCCGTTAACTTTTCTGCCAAGGCGATAATATCGTGTTCATTTTTGCAGGAAAACGCTGGCGCCGTTGGATACATCAACTGCATGTCTACCCGGTCAGGATAAGCTTGCTTAACAGGTAGTAATGCCTCATCGATTAGGGCAATAGCCTCTTCATCACTTAAGCCTGGTACGCAACGAACATCAAAATTCAGTTTGCAATGGCCACAAATTCTATTTTCACCATCTCCGCCATGAATGTGTCCTAGGTTCATCGTTGCCTGAGGCACCGTAAAACTTTCATCCCGATAGTTTTTGGCAAGTTGATCACGTAACGTCAGTAGTTGTTGAATGGCCATTTGCATTATTTCGATGGCATTAACCCCCTTGTCAGGGTCACTTGAGTGGCCGGCTTTACCGGTAATATTAAGACTTTGCGCCATATGCCCCTTATGTTTACCTATGGGTTTCAGTTCCGTAGGTTCACCGATAATAGCCATATCAGGTTTAATTAACTGTTGCTGGGCAAAAAATCTAGCACCCGCCATAGAGGTTTCCTCATCAGCGGTAGCCAAAATATACAATGGTTTTTGCAGTTTATTCAGGGGGATATCTTTAAGCGCTTCTAAAATAAATGCAAAAAAGCCTTTCATATCGCAAGTCCCTAGACCATACAAAACATTGTCTTTTTGTTTTAACGTGAAGGGGTCACTATTCCATTTTCCTTCATCAAATGGCACCGTATCTGAATGGCCGGCCAACAGTAAACCGCCCTCTCCTGTCCCTAATTTAGCCAGTAAATTAAATTTATTGCGCGCTTCTGGCACTTTCTGAATAGAAATGCTGAAGCCTAAACCAGAAAAAAGATTCCCTAAGTAATCAATTAACTGACGATTGCTCATATCTAGATTTTCGTCTATCGCACTGATAGTAGGTATGGAAATGATTTTTTCATAAACTTCTAAGAAAGTTAAATTTGGCATAAGAACCTTAAAATATAATTATTCACTTTTATTGCATATTTATAACATTGATGGCATGCTACGTCTATGCAATGAAGAACCAGTTTTAAACTGATTATTAAACCTTAACGATCAATTTCAGTGCATAGTGCCTGAAAATTGATAAATAGAGAATAAATGAGCAACATGACAACAAATAACTCCCTGCCTGGCTGCGCTTATACGTCTATTCGACGAATCTAATTTTGGTTGCGTAGCACGCTCCTCTCCTTTGATATTAATGTTGTTTTTGAAGGATTGGGGCGCTTTTTTTATTATTCTAAGTTAACATTTTTAAAAATTATCGGTAAACATCATTATGTTGAAAGCATGTGTAATCGGAGCAAGTGGATATACTGGCGCAGAAGTAGCTAGAATATTAACCTTGCACCCCAAATTTGAATTAGCTGGATTGTTTGTTTCCCAGAACAGTCAAGATGCAAATAAACCCTTAAGTCAGCTACATCCCACACTAACAGGACTGGTCGATCAAAAGGTAGTACCTATCAGTGATGAGCTATTAGTTGAATTAGCCGAAACCTTGGATGCAATATTCTTAGCAACTCCTCACGAAGCCAGTCATGACTGGATGCCTACCCTAGTAGCAGGAAAAGCGAAGATATTTGATTTATCTGGGGCCTTTCGAATCAAAGACGTTGACGTATTTGCCGACTATTATGGGTTTGCACATCAACATAGTCCGCTACTTGAAAAAGCGGTTTATGGGTTGGCAGAATGGAATGCGGACGCGATTGCTGAGGCATCTTTAGTTGCTGTACCTGGTTGTTATCCTACGGCATCATTATCAGCACTAAAACCCTTGTTCAATCAGAACCTATTAGATAAGGATCACCGCCCTATCATAAATGCGGTATCTGGTGTTAGTGGTGCAGGCAGAAAAGCGGCACTAGGCAATAGCTTCTGCGAAGTGAGCTTGCAGGCATATGGCGTGCTTGGGCATCGTCACCAGCCTGAAATTAGCCAATCCTTAGGTACCGAAGTGATTTTCACTCCGCATTTGGGTAACTTTAAACGAGGCATTTTAGCGACCATTACGGTAAAAACCGTTGCGGGTACTAGTGCAGAGCAGGTTTCTGCAGCATTCCATCAAGCCTACAAAGATAAACCTATCATTCGATTGTTAGATCATTTTCCCAAATTAGATGATGTGGTAAACACTGCACATTGTGATTTACATTGGAAACTGGATGAAAAGTCAGGCTATTTAGTAATTGGTAGTGCCATCGACAACTTGTTGAAAGGAGCCGCCTCCCAAGCAATTCAATGTGCTAATTTAAGCTTTGGTTTTGCATCTTCAACAGGCTTAATTGCAGAGGTAAGTCAATGAAAGTAAAAGTTGTCAAAGTTGGCGGGGCATTTTTAGATGACCCAAGTATCTCCAAAGACTTTTTTAGCGCACTTTTTGCCGCCCAAGAACAACAACCCGTTGTATTGGTTCATGGTGGAGGCAGTAGTGTTGAAAAGTTGCTTAAAGGTTTGTCCCTTACTAGCCATAAAGTTAATGGCCTCAGAGTCACACCTAAATCACAAATTGATTATGTAGTAGGTGCGTTAGCAGGTACTGCAAATAAAAACTTATGCGCTTTAGCGAAAAAAAGTGGACTTAACCCTGTAGGATTAAGTTTATTGGATGGTAACATTACTAATTGCCACCAGATTAGCGAAGAATTAGGCAATGTTGGTTCAGCCGAGCCCGTTGACCAAACATTATTGACGACCCTGCTGGCAGCTGGCTTTTTACCTATCGTGAGTTCTATTGGAGCAAATGACCAGGGTGAATTGCTAAATATCAACGCCGATCAAGCAGCGACAGCCATTGCTAAACTGCTTAACGCACAACTGGTTTTATTATCAGATGTAGCTGGTGTGCTGGATCAGAATAAGTCACTTATTAATAAACTCACGTCTAACGATATTGAAACTTTAATATCAGATGGTGTTATTCGCGATGGTATGACAGTAAAAGTAGAAGCGGCTTTAGATGCAGCGAACCAAATAGGTCAGTCTGTAACAATAGCAAGTTGGAAAAACCTTGAGGTTTTAACCCAAGATACGCCAAATGAAGATAATGCTTCTGCAGGAACAACCATTTTCCCATCGTCTAAGGAAAACAAATGAAACAGGATCTACTAACGTTTAAAGATTGGAGCTCTGAGGCATTAACTGATTTGTTAGCCCTTGCAGCTAAAATCAAAGCAGCCCCTGAGCAACATAATCAAGTATTGGCTGGAAAATCCATTGCTGCTTTATTCGAGAAACCATCCCTAAGGACCCGTGTGAGTTTTGATATTGGTATCAATAAACTTGGTGGTCACATGGTGTATCTTGACTCTCAGGCGGGCAAATTAGCTGGACGAGAAGATGCAAAAGACACCGCAGCCAACCTAGCATGTTGGGCAGATGCCATTGTAGCTAGAGTATATAGTCACGACACTTTAGTGCAGTTTAGCCAAGCAGCCAAGGTGCCGGTGATCAACGCTTTATGTGATTTGTATCACCCTTGCCAAGCAGTTGCTGACTACCTAACCTTACAAGAAACTTATGGCTCTTTAGATAAATTAACCCTAGCCTATGTGGGCGATGGCAATAATGTCACTCACTCGTTATTGATTGTTGGCGCAATCCTCGGTGTGAATGTGGTTAGTGTAACCCCTGAAGGTTACGAAGTTGATCAAAGCATATTTGAATTAAGTCAAAAAATTGCACAAAAAACCGGGGCAAAAATCACCCAAAGTAGTGATGTTAATGCCGCAAAAGGTGCAAATGTGCTTTATGCTGATACATGGTTATCAATGGGTGACGAAACGCCACTAGAAGATATCAAACGTATTTTTGACCCATACAAAGTAGACGAAGCCATGATGGCCTTGACCGGTGCAGAGTATGTTATGCATTGCCAACCGGCTCATCGTGATTTGGAAATTAGCGGCGACTTGATTGATAGCGATAAATCATTATTAATGCAGCAAGCTGAAAATAGAATGCATGGACAAAATGCTATTCTGGTTACCTTGCTGACCTAAACGAGATAAAGCTCAAGTCCCAGTGCTTAGAAAGAATAGTTAGAAATTTATTTAAGAAATTAACCCAGTTAAGCTGCCTTGCTAAAACTAGCAATCAGCTCAAGTTTATTTAGGAAACAGTTATGTCAAAACCCGACGTTAAAAAAGTTGTACTTGCCTATTCAGGTGGCTTAGATACCTCAGCGATTATTCCATGGTTGAAAGAAAACTATGATTGCGAAGTAGTGGCGTTTGCTGCAGATGTCGGACAAGGTGATGAAGAGTTAGAAGGCCTTCACGAAAAAGC
This sequence comes from Aliiglaciecola sp., assembly GCF_039982535.1. NCBI lineage: Bacteria > Pseudomonadati > Pseudomonadota > Gammaproteobacteria > Alteromonadales > Alteromonadaceae > Aliiglaciecola > Aliiglaciecola sp. Next base: position 349,118 of record NZ_JBDWYG010000038.1, on the reverse strand, counting down.
CATTAAAACCGGTGCCAGCGAATGTTATATCGTTGACTTAAAAGAAGAGTTTGTATCTGATTATATTTACCCTACGATTAAAACCGGTGCGGTTTACGAAGGTGAATACTTATTGGGTACGTCGATGGCCCGTCCGGTTATTGCAAAAGCTCAGGTTGAGATTGCCCGTAAAGTAGGTGCAGATGCCTTATGTCACGGTTGTACTGGTAAAGGAAACGACCAAGTGCGTTTCGAAAGTACCTTTTCTGCCCTAGCACCTGATCTACAAGTTATTGCTCCATGGCGTGAGTGGGATATGGTTTCACGTGAAGACTTGCTAGATTATTTAGCCAAACGTGATATCAAAACTAGTGCATCAGCCACTAAAATTTACAGCCGTGATGCGAACGCATGGCACATTTCCCACGAAGGTGGCGAATTAGAAGATCCTTGGTGTGAACCAACTAAAGGCATTTGGACCATGACAGTGGATCCAGAAGATGCGCCAGACAAACCTGAAAGTGTTTCTTTAAGTTTTGATAAAGGACAACTAACTACAGTAAACGGTGTGGCCCTTTCTCCTTACCAAGCACTAGTTGAATTGAATAATATCGCTGCTAAACATGGTGTTGGCCGTATTGATATTGTTGAAAACCGCTTAGTTGGTATGAAGTCTCGTGGTTGTTACGAAACGCCTGGGGGCACAGTAATGATGGCTGCATACAAAGCACTAGAGTGCATGGTATTAGATAAAGCGGCGTTAAAACACCGTGAATACCTAGGCCTAGAATTTTCCCATGTGATGTATGACGGTCGTTGGTTTACCGCGCTATCCGACTCATTGTTAGCTGGTGCTGAGGTATTTGCCCAACAAGTTACTGGCGACATCGTAATTAAGTTATATAAAGGTCGTGCAACAGTGACTCAACGTCGTTCGCCAAATAGCTTGTACTCTGAAGATTTTGCGACTTTCGGTGAAGATGATGTTTATGACCAAAAACATGCTGAAGGATTCATTCGTTTGTTCAGCTTATCTAGCCGCATTGCTACGTTAAATAAAAAAGCGCAAGACGCTAATAAAGGAAACTAGTCATGGGTTTATGGGGAGGCCGCTTTCAAGAGGGCAGCAGTAATATGTTCAAACAGGTCAACGATTCGTTGCCCTTTGACCGCATTTTAGCTAGCCAAGATATTCGTGGTTCTATTGTTTGGTCTCGCGCCATTGCCAAAGCTGGCGTGTTGACTACCGAAGAACAGCAACAACTTGAAGGCGCATTAAATGAATTGCTTAAGCAAGCTGATGCCGATGAATTAGATTTTGATGCTAGCGGTGAAGAAGATATTCATAGCTTCATCGAGTCTGCGTTAATTGAAAAGCTAGGTGATTTAGGTAGAAAGCTGCATACAGGACGCAGCCGTAATGACCAAGTGGCAACGGATTTTAGACTTTGGTGTAAAGAGCACTTAGAAAGTCTGAAGGATGATTTAGTGGCAATTAAAAATGCCCTTGTACTATCTGCTGATCGCAATAGAAGTGTCATTTTGCCAGGCTATACACACTTGCAACGAGCACAACCTGTGCGTTATCCACATTGGTGTTTAGCTTATGTAGAGATGATCAAACGTGATATTAGCCGTTTAGAAGATTTGCTAGTACGAATGAACCAATGCCCACTGGGCAGTGGCGCACTGGCAGGAACAGTTTATGCCATTGATCGTCAGGAAATTGCAGAGCAACTTAGCTTTGCTTCTCCTTGTGTGAATAGTTTAGATGCCGTTTCTGACCGAGACTACGTGCTAGAACTATTGTTCTGTGCCAGTACTTCGATGATGCATTTATCACGCATGGCAGAAGATCTTATCTTCTTTAATTCAGGTGAAGCTGGGTTTATCACCCTTGGTGATGCTGTCACTTCAGGCTCGTCATTGATGCCGCAAAAGAAAAACCCTGATGCATTAGAATTAATGCGCGGAAAATGCGGCAGAGTCTTTGGTAGTTTGCAGGCGTTACTGGTTACGATGAAAGGTCTTCCACTTGCTTATAACAAAGATATGCAAGAGGACAAAGAAGGTGCCTTTGATGCAGTTAATCAGTGGCATATTTGTTTGTGCATTGCCGCAGAAGTAGTAGACACCATTGAATTAGATGCCCAGCGCACAGCCGAAGCAGCTAAACAAGGTTATGCTAATGCTACGGAAATGGCTGATTACCTTGTTGCTAAAGGTATTCCATTTAGAACAGCACACGATATTTCAGGCCAAATTGTACTTGCCGCTATCGAGCAAAACAAAGCCATTGAAAGTTTAACCTTGGCGGAATTACAAGCCTTCAGTTCTGAAATTGAAGATGATGTATATGCCGTGTTAGAGCTTGAGTATTTGGTGGACAAACGCAATATTTTGGGTGGAACAGGTGCCCATCCAGTATTTGCAGCCCTTGATGCTGAATTAAAAAGTGTAAAGAGCTGAGGAACAAAACATGGTGATGTCAGACATTGATAGCGTTAGGTTGTTTCGCAACTCTGCACCCTATATTAATTCTCATAGGGGCAAAACGTTTGTTTTAATGTTTGGTGGCGAGGCTGTTGAAGATATTAACTTCCCTAATATTATCAATGACATAGCCTTGCTTAACAGTTTGGGCGTGAAACTTGTTTTAGTGCACGGTGCGCGACCTCAAATTGATCAACGTATTGCTCTGCGGGGCGTTGAGAAACGCTTCAATAATAATATTCGTCTTACTGATAAAGATACCTTGGAATCAGTTAAAGATGCTGCAGGTTCAGTACGTTCACAAATTGAAGCGTTGTTAACCATGGGGCTTGCTAACTCGCCAATGCACGGAGCGCATATTCGTGTGTGTTCTGGTAATTTGGTAGTGGCTATGCCCATGGGCGTCAGAGATGGCGTTGATTTCGAGCATACCGGAGTGGTGAGACGCATTGATGTGGTGGGGATTAACGATCATCTACAAGATGGCTCAATCGTATTGCTCTCGCCAATGGGATATTCATCTACTGGTGAGGTATTCAATTTATCTCATGAAGATGTTGCCACCCAAGCAGCTATTAGTTTAAACGCTGACAAACTCATCGTGTTTTCCGAACACCAGGGTATTTTAGATGAGACTGGAAAGCTGCGACGTAACATCGACTCATCAAAACTAGCTGATTTACTTGAAGAAGGCGCTAGAGAAGATCAGCGCGGTATTTTGGATGCAATAAACCAAACCATTGCCGCTGATATTCCCCGTTGCCACTGCGTGAGTTATAAAAAAGATGGGGCGTTGTTACAGGAGTTATTCACCCGTGACGGTTCTGGCTCCCTTGTTTCAAAACGTCATTACGAACAACTAAGACAAGCAAAAATTGAAGATGTGGGTGGGATCCTTCAGTTGATCAACCCGCTTGAAGAAAAAGGTATCTTAGTTAAACGTTCTCGCGAGTTGCTTGAAGCAGAAATTGAACAGTTTACCGTCATCGAACGTGACGGTATGGTTATCGCCTGTGCGGCTTTTTACCCTTACCCTCAAGATGGTACTGGAGAGCTGGCTTGTGTGGCAACCCACGGTGACTATCGTGGAAAAAGCCGAGCCGAGCGGTTACTAGAGGCAATAAGGCAAGATGCTAGAGAGCAAGGTTTAGAGAGCATTTTTGTGTTAACGACAGTCACTGCCCATTGGTTCCAAGAGCAAGGCTTTGTGATGGCAAACATTGATGCCCTACCCGAATCGAAAAAGTTGTTATATAACTTTCAACGAAACTCGAAAGTCTTTGTCATGGCGATTGACCAGTAGTCTTGATATTCCATAGGCTATCAAGCCAGCGATTAAGATTATTATAGAATAAAAAAACGGCCAGCTAGTTTACCTCTAGCTGGCCGTTTTTCATTATGGGGCATCAGGTTCTGCAATCGCCAATAGTTATTTTAAACGACCTTTGATGCTAGCTCGCTTAAATACTAGTACGTTTGTATTGACGATATTTAGGTTTCCAGAAATTAGCTTCAATGTTAGCCCGCAGTACTTCATCACTGGTTTCCAATGCTAAACCTTGCTGTTGAGCCACTTTACCCACGGCAAAAGCAATCTTTTTACTCAAGCTAGCAATATCAGTCAGAGGCGGCAGTAAAGAACCCTCGCCTTCACTTGCTAAAGGTGAAGCCAACGCCAAGGCTTCACTGGTTGCCATTAGCATTTCTTCGCTAACCAAACGCGCTTTAGTAGCCAGTACACCTAAACCAATGCCAGGGAAAATATAACTGTTATTACATTGGGCAATAGGGAAAGTACTGCCGTTATATTCAACCGGGTCAAAAGGACTTCCCGTTGCAATAATCACTTGACCATTAGTCCACTCAATCACTTGTTCTGGCCTTGCTTCAACCTGACGGGATGGATTACTCAAAGGGAAAATAATGGGTAAATCACAATTGGCTTTCATGCCACGAATGACGTCTTCAGTAAATAAACCGGCTTGCCCGGAAACTCCAATCAGGATATCTGGTTTGGCATGTGTTACTACATCCAATAAGCTGGCCCATTCATTTTCAGTATTCCAGTCTTTAATCACATCAGGATTTTGTACTAGCTTTTGCTGGAAATCACGCAGACCTTGCATGCCATCCGTTAATAAACCAAAACGATCAATCATGAACACTTGCTTTCTAGCCTGAGCATCACTGATACCTTCATGACACATACGGCTGATAATCATCTCGGCAATACCACATCCGGCTGAACCTGAGCCAACAAAAACTACTTTTTGGTCCTTTAATTTCACCCCTTTGCTTAAGCACGCAGCCAAAATAGAACCGAGGGTTACAGCGGCTGTACCTTGAATGTCATCGTTAAAGCAGCAAACCTGTTCACGATATCGCTCTAGCAATGGCATAGCATTAGGTTGTGCAAAATCTTCAAACTGAATTAACACATCCGGCCAACGTTTATGGGCTGCTTGAATAAACATATCTACAAAATCATTATATTCATCACCGGTTATACGCTTATGGCGCGCTCCCATATACATAGGATCATCAAGTAGTTTTTCATTATTAGTACCCACATCTAACATCACAGGTAAGGTATAAGCAGGGCTAATTCCACCACATGCGGTATACAAGGAAAGCTTACCAATGGGGATCCCCATACCACCAATACCTTGGTCACCAAGACCCAAAATACGTTCACCGTCGGTAACCACTATAACCTTTACCTTACGCTTGGTGGCATTACGCAGAATATCGTCAATTTGGGTTCGTTCGGAATAGGATATGAATAACCCCCGCGAGCTACGATAAATATCAGAAAATTGCTCACACGCATCACCCACTGTAGGTGTATAGATAATTGGCATCATTTCATCAATATGAGACTGCACTAAACGATAAAACAAGGTTTCATTATTATCTTGTATCGCACGCAAATAGATATGTTTGTTAATCGGCGAAGAAAAACTTGAGTACTGCATGTAAGCCCGTTCAACTTGCTCTTCAATACTCTCATAGCGAGGCGGTAACAAACCGGTCAAATTAAAGTTTTCACGTTCCTTGGCAGTAAACGCACTCCCCTTATTTAACAATGGAGTTTCTAATAGTGAAGGACCGGAATGGGGAATGTACAAATATTTAGATGTATTGCTCATTAGAGGTAATCTTATTCCAATTTTCTCTTAGTTTTTAAGAGGGATTTTAATGCGTAAGGTTTCTATGCCCGCAAGTCTAACCAATAATGACATAAACACAGTATCAATTTTGCTGGTCAGATGAGCAAAGAACATTTTATCTGTTGTTAAACGTTGTGCTTTGTTCAAAAGTTGGCATTTACATCCAAATTTAGCACAGTTATAAACAGGCTAAATTTGAATGACGACCAACTTTACTAAAGTATGCTTTTAACGGGTTAAACGTGCTCTTGTGGGATTAAAATATATCCTCAGGTTCGGCAGTTTCATCAGAGCTCGTTTCAAAAGGATCGACTACATTGTCTGACTGAACTGACGACTTAGGTTCGGTGCCCTTTATAAAAAACTCAAACATAGATGTGTTGTCAGTTCGTGTTGTCAGCTTACCTGTCGCCCTATCAATTCTCACGGTAATGATATCTTCCGGCATAGGTTTAGTTTGCTGTGGTACACCGTCTAAGGCTTTTTCCATAAAGCGGATCCACGCGGGTTGTGCAGCTTTAGCACCATCTTCCGCGCCAATCATAGCGTTACCAATCCAATTAAACTTCTCTGGATTTTCGTTAATTAGATTCTGATTTCGCGATGTGCGACCTAACATACGGCTCATATCATCAAAACCAACCCAGGAAGTGGCAACTAATCCAGGCGCAAAACCACTGAACCAAGTATCACGAGAATCGTTTGTTGTACCCGTTTTACCGGCTAAATCAGTACGCCCAAGAATATTTCTAGCTCGCCAACCTGTTCCTAGCCAGTAAGTATTGCGCTTAGGATCATTACTCCATCGTCCATTTCCACGCACAGCCGTGCGCATCATTTCACGCACTAAAAATGTATTTTGTGCAGACACCACTCGTTCAGCGAGGTTTATCTCTGACTCAGGCTCAGACTCAACATCTTCATCAGAAAAGCCATTCAACTCTGCTGCCAACAAAGCTTCTATCTGCTGCTCTGTAAGCTCTTCTGGATTAAGCTCTTCTCCATTTTCTGTAGATGATTGCTCAGCATTCAGCGCCTCACATTCTTCACAAACCCTTGGTGGATTGGCTTGCCATAATATTTCACCATGTTCATCCTCTATTCGCTGAATAAAGTGAGGACGCACATAATAACCACCATTGGCTATCACTGACATGGCAGTCGCTACTTCTAAAGGCGTTTGTGAACCCGAACCCAAAGATAAGGTTTCGTCCTTAGGTATTTCACTGCGGTCAAAACCAAACTTGCTAAGGTGATCTACTGCGGCATTAATACCAATAGCACGCAACAATCTTACTGATACAACGTTTTTCGATTTACCTAAAGCAACACGCATACGAATTGGACCATCATATACCGCGGGAGAGTTTTGCGGCCGCCATGCAGTACCTGTGCTTGCGTCCCATTGATTAATAGGAGCATCATTAATAATACTGGCTAAGGTATAGCCTTGTTCAATTGCTGCTGAGTATATAAAAGGCTTGATATTTGAGCCCACTTGTCTTTTTGCTTGAGTCGCACGATTAAATTGACTCTGATAAAAACTATATCCACCAACAACTGCCTGAACAGCACCATTGTTAGGATCAAGGGCCACAAATGCGCCACTTACGGTTGGCAGTTGCGACAGCTTCCAAATCCCTTCTTCGTTCTGTCTAATCCATATTAGTTGCCCTTGTGCAACAATATCGCCAGCCGTTTTAGGATCTTTACCTTGGCGATTATCATCAATATAAGATCTTGCCCAATGCATACCTTGCCATTCGATGGTTTGATATTCCCCTTGAGCATTAAAAACATCAAAACTGGTTTCATCTACTTTGGTCACAACAACAGGATTAAGTACTCCAATTTTTGGGTAAGCGGCTAGCACCTCCAACATTTGAGTTTCATCCCAAGGTTCTGAATCTAAAAGCACCAATTCTGTATTGATATCTTGGCTATTATTCTGCTCTTGTTCATCTTCTTGCTCGCCCCATAACACTCGTATGGGTCCACGATAACCATGTCTCTCGTCATAATCGTGTAAATTACGTATCACCGCTGTTTGTGCGGCAAATTGTAGATCTGAAGGTGCTGTAGCGAAGACTTGATACCCCCCCGTCTCTGCTTCTTCTTTTCCATAAAGTTCAACCATTTCATTGTAAATTAGGTCGGCTAAATAAGGGGCATCTAGCTGAATCTCAGCACCATGACGTTTTGAAATTACCGGTTCATTGTTGGCCTGATCAAACTCAGCCCGGGTGATATATTCTTCATCGAGCATTCGCAACAACACGACTCGGCGACGAGCTTTAGATCTTTCTGGGCTGGCAATGGGGTTCAATGTCGAAGGTGCTTTTGGTAAACCGGCAATAGTGGCAACCTCAGCTAAACTTAGCTCATTGACAGCCTTCCCGTAATAAACTTGTGCCGCAGCACCAAATCCGAAAGCACGATGTCCCAATTCAATTTTGTTTAAATACAGCGCCAAAATTTCATCTTTAGTGAGCAAGCCTTCCATATGCCAGGCAATAAAGATCTCTTTTATTTTACGTATGTAAGTTTTATCACGGGTTAAGAAAAAGCCTCTGGCAAGCTGCATTGTAAGGGTACTACCACCTTGCCCACGCTCACCCGTTAAGACTAAATTCACAAAAGCCCGCGCCAGGCCGATAGGATCTATACCAGGGTGTTCGTAGAATCGACTATCCTCTATTGCAAGTACGGCATTTATGAGAGATTGAGGAACCTCATCTAACTCTAATGGTATGCGACGCTTGACGCCAAACTGAGAGATCAGTTTACCGTCCTGTGTATAAATCTTCATGGGTGTTTGTAAGCGAACGTCTTTTAATACGTCAACACTGGGAAGATCGGGTTTGATATAAAAGTACATACCTACAATCGCTATCGTACCAAGCAGAAATGCGGCTATACTCATTATTAATAACAGTTTGATGTACTTCACAAAAATAAAACTACCAGAGCAAAATTAACTAAATGACTTATATTTTATACCTATGTACCGTTATTAGAACCATTAAAAGCAAAAAAATGAGTAATAATGGTAAAACTAAAGCAATTTATATGGTTCGGAACTAACTGTGTTGAAAGAACTTTTCAAGAAAAAAGCCTCACAAATGATAGGTCTCGATATCGGTACTAGGTACGTTAAAGCCGTTTTGTTTGAACAAGATGGCAAGCAAACTAAGGTGCAGAGTTTCGCATGTGAGCAGATAAACGGCAATGCCTTTGCTGACAGAGAAATAAAAGATTTTGATGCTATTAGCAATGTACTCAAAAAAGTGAAACTGTCCCTGAAAAGCAAAAACAAAAATGTTGTGGTAGCGATTTCCGGTAGTTCAGTGTTAAGTAAAATTGTTTATATGGATCCAGATCAGCAGGATTTTGAGCTAGAAACCCAAATAGAAATCGAATCTGACAGTCTTATCCCCTATCCATTAGAAGAAGTTTATTTAGATTTTGAAGAGCTAGGTGAAAGCAAAACACATGTAGGTAAAGTAGATGTATTGTTAAGTGCCGCTCACAAAGATGTCGTTGATAGTCGTATCACATTGCTACGAGAGCTCGAATTTGTACCCAAAATTGTTGATATTGAAAATTATGCTTTAGGTAACGCCATCATAGAGTTTGCCGAGTACCCAGCGGATAAACCGGTACTGTGTTTTAATATCGGCGCCTCTCAATTACAACTTTGTGTTGTGGAAAATGACAGAGTGGTTTATAGCAAAGAACACAGTTTCGGTATGAACAGTTTAATCCAAGACCTCAGTATTATTCACACCCTAGACAAATCGGAAACCGAACAACAGTTGGTCAATGGGGAATTACCTGCTACTTGGCGTGAAGATACCTTCCCGATATTTTTAGCCAATCTAAATCAACACATTAGTCGAGCTGTTCAAATGTATATAAGCTCAACAGGCTCCGAACGACCTGAAGCTTTGATGGTCTGCGGTGGTGGTGCAAATATACAAGAAATTGCAGCCGACTTAGAAGCAGAATTAGCCGTAGAAGTAACCGTTTTCAATCCATTTCAGGCAATGCAAATTTCTGATAAAGCCCAACAACAAGGTTTTCAAGACGTTGCTCCACAACTGGTGATTGCGGCCGGTTTAGCATCTAGGAGTTTCAAGCCATGTCACATGTAAACCTATTACCATGGCGAGAAGAGCTGCGACAGAGACAGAAAAAAGACTTCTTAACTTTACTCTTTGCTGTCGCCCTATTTGTGATGATTATTGTATATTTGGTGGGTATGCTCATCGATAGTAAAATTGCTGGGCAAAATCAACGGAATGCCTTTCTACAAGGTCAAATAGCGGTATTGGATGCCGAAATTGCAAAAATAAAAGATATTAAAGACAGTAAAAAGGCCATCGAGCAACGCATGGCGCTGATTGAACAATTGCAAACCAGCCGTAATGTTGCACCAATCATATTCGATGAACTTGCACGCTTAGTACCTCCAGGTGTTTCGTTTCGTTCCTTCTCGCGTCAAGCCAATACCATCGAGTTGTCTGGTGTAAGCGAATCCAACAACCGTTTATCATCATTTATGCGCAAAATAGAAGAGTCAAAAATATTTGGTCAAGGTGAATTATCATCCATTGTGGCCGATACCTCAGCGCCCGATGCAGTCAGTGAGTTTAAGTTAACCTTTACCATAAATTCTTCAGTGGCACCGGATTTCTCTGCAACACCAACAGAGGAACAACAATGAAATTTGATGTAAACAAACTTAAAGAAATGAACGAACTGGATTTCGAACAGGTCGCCAATTGGCCTTTCGAAGTGAAAACAGTAGTCGCATTATTTGTCGCAATATTAGTCGCTGTCGGTGGATACTACGGATTAATATCCTCTAAACTACCCGTATTAGATCGCGTTCAAGCCGAAGAAGTTGAATTAAAACAAACCTTTGCGGCTAAATATCGCATTGCCGTCAATTTAAAAGCTTATGAAGAACAACTCGACCGTATAGAAGCTGATTTTTCATCGATGTTAAAATCACTGCCTACCAGTAACGAAACGCCGGGACTGATAGACGATATTACCTTCGTGGGTACGACTGCAGGTTTAAATTTCAAACTGATAAATTGGCAACAAGAAATACCTAAAGAGTTTTATACTGAGCTGCCTATTCAAATGGAAGTTACAGGTAACTATCACGAGTTTGGGCAATTTGTGTCTAACATCGCGGCCTTGCCACGTATAGTGACCTTACATAATTTTGATATCACCCAACAAGGTTCTGAATTGCGCTTACAACTCCAAGCCAAAACCTATCGCACTGCAGTATCGGAGCAAGGACAATGAAAATAATATTTTTTATGTTAGCCATTGTCACGTTAGCCGGCTGTGAAGCGCAAACTGACGATTTGGTTACTTATGTTGTTGAGGTGAAACAAAGTACCTCTATTAGTATTGAACCCTACCCCGAGTTCAAAACGCAACCCGCTTTTGAATATAAAGCAAGCGGACTGCGTAGCCCATTTAAACGACCTCGAAACGTTGCAGTGCAAACCGTTGAGGTAAAAAGAGAAAACTGTTTGCAACCAGACTTCAGCAGAGTCAAAGGTCCGCTGGAAGCGTTTGGTTTAGATGCTCTGACCATTTCTGGTACTTTTACCAGTCAAGGACGAAAATGGGCGCTAGTTACAGCGAATGACGGTTCCTTGCATAAGGTCACTACAGGAGACTACCTAGGTTTGTTTTTTGGAAAAATTACGTCTATTAACAATGGCGATATTTCAATTGAAGAAATGCTGCCCGATGGTGCCGGCTGCTGGCAAAAAAATAAAGCAACACTAAGCATGTCTTCACAGGCAGGAGAAAATAATAATGTCTGATCGTTTTATCTTTAATCATAAACTAAACAAAGCCAACCATGTTGGGATGTGGCTAGCCTTAGTCTTTGCCGGAATATCATCTGTTTCTTTTAATTCAATGGCCCAACAAGCCCAGCCTGTTTTAGTAAATACCGAAAACACAGTGGCGAGTGTTTTTCGCTCTGAATTGACGGATTTAAACTTCAAACGGAATTCAACTGGCGGCGCTCGTATCACCATCGATTTCAATAATGCTGACTTCCAAATGCAGTTATCTCAGCGAAATAGTAAATTAATTCTAACCTTACCCGCTGTAAAACTATCAGAAGATCAATTATTTACCTTAGACGTTGCAGACTTTGCCACTGAAGTAACGAGTATTGAAACCTTTCAACAAACCAAAGGCAGCAAGGTCGAATTCTCGTTACTGAGCAAAGCCACCTTTAGTCATACCAAGAGTGATGGTCAATTAGTTATAGAAATTGAAAAAGACGATACGCCTGAAGCAACGAAAGCTGCCTCAGCTTTCACCGGTGAACCTATTTCATTAGACTTCCAAGATGTCCCCGTGCGTCAAGTATTACAGATAATTGCCCAGGTAAACGGCTTCAATTTAGTTACCACGGATACGGTAAGTGGGAACGTAACCATTAGTTTGTCTGGTGTTCCTTGGGATCAAGCTCTTGAGATGATCCTAAAAATTAAAGGCTTAGACAAACGATTAGAGGGTAATATTCTGTTGATAGCCCCCTCTGAAGAATTAACGGCACGTGAAACCCAGCAATTACAATCTAAACAACAAGTAGCCGATTTAGCTCCTCTAAGCGCAGTCAATATTCAAATTAACTATGCAAAAGCACAAGAGATGGCTGCTATTCTAAAATCAACTGACGCCAGTATTCTTAGTCCAAGAGGTTCAGTCACTATTGATGAGCGCACTAATACTGTGCTGTTGAGAGATACTGAAGCCTCAGTGGAAGAAGCGCGCGCATTAATAAAAGCGCTAGATATTCCCATTAAGCAGGTATTAATTGAGTCAAGAATGGTTACCGTTCGCGACAATGTTGATGAGCAATTAGGCGTAAGATGGGGCATAAGTGATAGTACTTCCGATGGCGGTATTTCAGGCTCATTAGAAGGCGCTAACGACATTGCAGCCGGAGTATTTCCAGATTTGGCAGACAGGCTGAACGTGAACCTTCCCGTAACGAACCCAGCCGGAAGTATTGGTATTCAGATAGCGAGATTAGTAGATGGCACTATCATAGATCTAGAGCTAAGTGCTCTGGAGACCGAAAACAAAGGTGAAATTATTGCTAGCCCGCGGATTACTGTAGCCAATCAACAAGAAGCTTATATTGAGCAAGGTACGGAAATCCCATACGTGCAAGCGACCTCAAGTGGTGCCACTTCAGTAGAGTTTAAAAAAGCAGTATTGAGTTTAAAAGTAACTCCTCATATTACGCCAGACAATCGGGTAATTTTGGATCTTGTGGTGACCCAAGACACCCGTGGTGAAACCGTATCTACCTCTACTGGACCCGCGGTGGCTATCGACACTCAAGAAATCAGTACTCAAGTATTGGTGGAAAATGGCGAGACCATAGTACTCGGTGGAATATTCCAACAAACATCCACTGATGATGTATCCAAAATTCCTCTTTTAGGCGATTTACCAGTTGTTGGTACACTTTTTAGAAATACTCAGAAAGTAAATGAGAAACGTGAACTATTAATTTTTGTCACCCCAAAAATTCTAGTAGATTCACTGTAATGATTTAGACAGATTTTCAGATATCCACTAAAGGGCAATTTTATTGCCCTTTTTTATTGTCTAAATAACCTAGTTTACCCTTATATTGGCTTATGTTGTTCCCACACAGATTAAGCCTTTAAATTTGCACCTATAACGAATTAAGTCATATACGCTTTTTCATGTTACATTTATGAGTGTCGACGTTGAGCTTCTTTTTTTGTGTTAAATACAGCCTCTATTTTAATTAAACTAGTCGTTATATAGGTGCTGATTAAAAGATCTTTACACCTCGTCATTTGGCGATGGTGCAAATTAAAAGCAACAAAACTTGCAAATTTCAGCATATAACTGAGATAATCGCGCTCTCGAAATTTCGACGAGGTCATGTTCAGACCAATTACTTAAACGAATTGAGTCAACTAGATTTAATTATCTAATTGATTTAATGGGACTTTTAGGTGATTGGAATAATTCAAATTGGGCTGCAAACCCCCAGTTAACTAAAGTTGTGATAAAAGCAAAAATGGCAGAAAAGCGTAATATTTTTCTTGTTGGTCCTATGGGGGCTGGCAAAAGCACGATAGGAAGGCATCTTGCCGACGAACTTCATCTTGAGTTTTTTGATTCCGATCAGGAAATTGAACGTCGCACTGGCGCGGATATCGCGTGGATATTTGATTTAGAAGGTGAAGACGGTTTTAGACTTAGAGAAGAAACCGTAATTAACGACCTAACTGATAAACAAGGTATTGTTTTAGCGACTGGTGGCGGTTCTATTGTCAGCAAGAATGTTCGTAATCGTTTGTCCGCCCGTGGCATTGTGGTTTATTTACAAACGACCATAGACAAGCAAGTAGCGCGTACTCAACGAGACAAACGCCGTCCTTTATTGCAAAAAGATGATCCGGAAATGGTTTTACGCGAGCTTGCAGACTCTCGCAATCCTCTATATGAGGAAGTAGCTGACTACATCGTAGATACTGATGATCAGAGTGCAAGAGCTGTCGCGAGTCAAATCATAAACAAAATCGGACTTTAACTAGGTCGTTCTACATAAGAGGTATACGCTCATGTCAACAATTAGAGTAGAGTTGGGTGAGCGTAGTTACCCAATCAATATAGATTCAGGTTTACTTTCTTCTCAAGATTCCTTCAAAGATCAAATTAAAAGTGGCAAAGCTATTGTAGTAACAAATGAGGTGGTTAAACCCCTTTATTTGGATACGTTATTAGCCGCTTTAGACGGTGTTGAGGTTAACGTTGTATGTTTACCAGACGGTGAGCAGCATAAAAACCTCACCCAGTTCGATGCGGTGACGACCCAACTTCTTGAACAACACGCAGCGCGAGACACAACCCTAATAGCTTTAGGTGGTGGTGTTATTGGTGACCTAACCGGATTTGTCGCTGCCTGTTTCCAACGGGGTATTCCCTTTATTCAGGTGCCAACAACCTTACTTTCCCAAGTTGATTCATCAGTTGGCGGTAAAACAGCCGTTAATCACCCACTGGGTAAAAATATGATTGGCGCTTTTTATCAGCCCCAATCCGTTGTCATCGATATTGATACTTTGAAAACTTTACCCCCACGGGAATTTGCAGCGGGTATGGCTGAAGTTATCAAATACGGAATAATTTATGATGCTGAATTTTTTACATGGCTAGAAGATAACGCCCAAGAGTTAAAAGACCTCTCCCCTGAACATCTTAAATACGTTGTACAACGCTGTTGCGAAATCAAAGCTGAAATTGTCTCTAAAGATGAAAAAGAGCATGGAATTAGAGCCCTTCTTAACCTTGGACATACTTTTGGTCACGCTATAGAAGCGGAGCAAGGTTATGGTAATTGGTTACACGGTGAGGCTGTAGGCTGCGGCATGGTATTAGCGGCAAAAGCGGCCTATAAAAAACAGTGGATTTCAAAACCTGACTTAGACCGCATGATGGCCCTTATAAAGCTATTCGATTTGCCCGTAGACGCTCCTGAACACATGAATTACGACATTTTCATGCAACACATGCAACACGATAAAAAAGTGTTATCTGGCGCGATTAGGTTCATTATACCAACTGCCATTGGTGAAGCTGTTGTAACCAAAGATGTTGAACATCATATTTTGCAAAATATATTGAATAGCTAAGAGAATGGATTGTGGCCATTAACGAGTTGCATAGTCGGCTGGAATATTTAGTTTCATATTCGTCTCAGCTCATATTTATTAGCTGCGAAAGTTTGTCTCAGCAACAATCCTCTTTGCAGCAATTTATAGCCAAACAGCATGAAAATACCGAAGTAGCTTTTATCAATGGTGATAGCACCCTTAGAGATTCAGATTACAGAAACGAAATATATCGCCAATTAGTTAGCCACCCCCTATCGCCTAACGTTCCTCTCGATAAACAATTAATCCAACAGCTTGCAAAAGAAACAGGTCCTATTTTACTGTGTATTTGCGCAGCCCAACACATTTCAGCAAATTTGCTCAATGAACTTTGGAGCTTAGTTCTCAAAAACAAGGATTTAGAAAAGGGTCATCATCTCAATGTATTATTATTTGGAAGCCCAGAATGGACCGAATCCGCTAAATCAAACTTAGCAAAAGATAATCAACACCTTCCCATTTTGTTGAGCTCAGAGATTGTCACCACAAATCAATTTACTGAAAGTTATAGCCAAAGTATTACGCAAAAAAGAGCCGCAATCGCCCAGCAGTTTGCAAACAAGGCTAATGCTGACACCGACTCGACGATAAATAAACCTCTGTTTAAAATTTTAGCTGGCATCGCCT
Source organism: Aliiglaciecola sp. (assembly GCF_039982535.1). Taxonomy (NCBI): domain Bacteria; kingdom Pseudomonadati; phylum Pseudomonadota; class Gammaproteobacteria; order Alteromonadales; family Alteromonadaceae; genus Aliiglaciecola; species Aliiglaciecola sp. The sequence goes on along the minus strand of NZ_JBDWYG010000038.1, from coordinate 333,097 downwards.
TTCTAGGTATTTTTTCTATGTTGATATTTTGGCAGTATCCTGATGAGATTAAACAATTCGTTAATCCTAACTACACGGTTACGGACCAGGCTGCTGTTGACCAAGCGGTTGTTGACAATGCTGACAACCAAGTTGACGAACCTCAACTAACCGCTCCCCTTGAATCAAAGGAAGTAGGCGAATTACAACAAGATATGTTGTCAGAAGAAAACCTCCAGCTCGAAACACAAATGGATAAACCGTTACCAGCAAAAGAGTCGCTAACCGCAGAGGAACAAAACAATGTTTTGCCCCCAGACGACTCACAAGCATTAGTAACTAGCTGGCAACAAGAAATTGAAAAACAAGAAATCGAAAAGCAAAGCATAGAAACTCAGGATACGAGTCAGGAGGCAGACGCAGAACCGTCACCTGATCAAGACACACCATTAATAGACCAAGACATTGATCCCAAAGTGCAACAGCTTACCCACCCAATTCTTGATTTAAGTGACAATCTTTACGTTTTACAACTGGCTTCCATGAGTAACTTAGATGTAGCAACGAGATTCGTAGAAGAACATGGTTTACAAGAAACAAGTTGGGTATACACTACTCAACGTTTTGGTGGAGATTGGCATGTGGTAATTTTCAAAAAAACCTTTGCCAATGTGCAACAAGCGCGGCAGTATACGGCCTTCTTACCCGATAGCATTGATAAGACAGTTCCATTTGCTAAATCAGTTAAACAAATTAAGGTAGAATTGGCAGTACCTCAGCAATAACCTCGTTGTAGTTACACCAAAAAGCGGACATGAAGAAAAACAAAAATCGGGCATTTCTGAAATGGGCAGGCGGTAAATACGGACTGATCGAAGAAATTTGCCAACGCTTACCTGAAGGTAACAAATTGATCGAACCATTTGTGGGTGCCGGCTCTGTTTTTTTGAACACCGAATACCCTCAATATGTATTGAATGATATCAACCCAGATCTCATCAATCTTTACTCTATTGTTAAAACCCAAGCAGACTATTTCATTCAGGAATCAGAGAAGCTTTTTAGTCCCTCGAATAATCAGGAAAAGAGATTCTACGAGCTTCGCAAAGAATTTAATCAATCAGATGACCTTTTCTTCAAATCTATTTTATTTTTGTATTTGAATAGACATGGTTACAACGGCCTCTGCCGATATAACCTGTCGGGTGGGTTTAATGTGCCTTTTGGTCGATATAAGGCCCCTTACTTTCCTAAAAAAGAGCTGCTTTATTTTGCAGAAAAATCACAGAAAGCGACTTTTACCTGTGAACCATTCCAACATAGTTTTGCACGGGCTAGATCAGGCAACGTTATCTACAGTGATCCGCCTTACGCACCTATCAGTTTAACCGCTAATTTCACTCAATATTCTAAGAATGGCTTTTCTTTAGACGAACAACTCATGCTCGCCAAATTAGCCAATCATAATGCAACGAAAAAATCGGTGAGTGTTTTAATCAGTAATCACGATACCCCTTTCACCCGTGATATTTATTCACAGGCAGATATTACCAGCTTGATGGTAAAACGGACGATCAGTCAAAAAGGTGATAAACGAGTAAAAGTGGGCGAACTTCTGGCCTTATATACCTAAGATCAGACGGGGGAGAAGTGAGATAGTTTTGCTAGTTTAATGCAATATTGACCACAGCAACCAAACCAAGTATCAACGCAATAACAAAGACAATACCAACGAGTAAAAAAGGCACAAATGACTTCTGCTGAAAGTCATTCTCATAATTTTGGTGAGATTGCACACCAAACACGCTAGCAGCAACGCTTTTAAAGACGCCCCACAAACTGTTACTTTGCTTTGATTCTGACAATTACTGAGTGTCCGGTTGAACGTTAGAGCGGTTATCAGCGGCTCTAGATAGTAGTTCTAGCAAATCTAAATAATGAAATTTATAGCCAGAACGCCCAGAAAACCAATTAGTCCAGCTAACACTGTTCTGCTGATTTGAAGCGCATCGGTTAATCGGGTGTGTAATTGGTAGGTTTGAATTAAATTCAATAACATCAATGTTTTGACAGAAATCATCGACACCAGAAAGTTGTGTTTGCAGCACAAAAACCATGCTGAACATAACTGCCCCAACTGACGAAAAGACTTTCAGCTTTCTGTTCATCTGACCACCTCAGTATTAAATCCAATAAAACCATTATACGTGTGTTGATAAAATGAACAACTAACTTTTATCTTAATATTCTGTCATTTGTCGAAGATTAAGGAGGTTCTAACCATACAAGATTAGATTTTAGCCGCCCTAATTTGCCCTAGAAAGCAAAAAAGCCAACTGAAAAGTTGGCTTTTTAGGCGTTTCAAATTATCGTTTTATTAGAACGATGTACCCCAGCTAACAACGAATTTAGTATCGTCATCACCTGATTCATCATCCGCTTTAGATACGCTCAAGGTGAAATCACCCTTAGACAGATCAATTTGGAAGTGGCCGTAGTCAACGTCACCATAAACGGCATCATCACTATCAAAGTCATAATATCCGTAAGTTAGGCCAAGACCAAACTCATTAGGAAGGTCAACACCGTAACCAACGCTGTAGTAAAGATCACCAGTACCAAAAGGTGCATCATCATCAGCTTGGCTGTTGATTGTGTAAGCCACACCAAAAGAAAAGGCTTTATATGTACCGTTGAAATAGATTTCGCCGAAATCTGAGTCTTCATAACCAGTTGCTGGATACATATAATAAATGTAACCAACATCGTAACCAAAATCACCAGACTCGCCGCCATAACCTAGGTAGAAATCGTTTTCTGTACCATCTACACCCCAGTCAATTGACCCTACCCAAGTACCTGCGTAAAAACCGCTATCGTTTGAGTAGTCAATACCACCAGAAACGGATACGTCATTAGCGCTTTGTGTTACGCCACGCCATAAATAGTTACTGGTAGCGCCAAAATTAGCTGATATATCAGCTTGGGCTATGGAACTAAAACTGCTTGCAGAAAGTACAGCGACTGCCAATGCGGTCAATTTCAACGTTTTCATATGTGTTCTCCGAAATTTATATTATTTTCAATGTTTTAATTTATATTATTATTATTATTTTTTTATTTTGTTGCTGGCATAGATAAGGCAATTCTAATGCCGCTTATTTACATTATCTCTACAAGAACGTAACTCTTTGTTTCTTATTAATAAAATTTAATAAGGAATAAATAAAGCTTATGTATAGTTCCTCTATTTAGGGATATTGAAGCACCAGATTGGTTCTCAAGCACCAATCTGGTGCTTGGTTTCAAAGTGACTAGCGCTTTTTTCATTAACCGTTTTTCTTTACACTATCGGCAAATTATTTTGGAGAAGTTCATGAGCCCTTTTTTAATTGCTCCATCTATCCTTTCCGCTAATTTTGCTTGTTTAGGAAATGAAGTGGACAAAGTGATAGAAGCAGGTGCAGATTTAGTGCATTTCGACGTAATGGATAACCATTACGTTCCAAACCTAACGGTAGGCCCGTTAGTTTGTGAGTCATTGGTAAAGCACGGCGTAACCAAACCCATTGATGTGCATCTAATGGTAGAGCCGGTAGATCAAATGATTGAAGACTTTGCTAAAGCAGGGGCACATCGCATCAGCTTCCATCCTGAGGCAACCAAACATTTAGATAGAAGTGTGCAGTTAGTCATAGAAAGTGGCTGTGAAGTTGGTTTAGTGCTCAACCCTGCCACACCACTTAATTGTCTCGACCATATTATCGATAAACTCGACTTTATCTTAATGATGTCTGTCAACCCTGGATTTGGAGGACAAAAATTTATTCCTCAAACCTTAGAAAAAATCAGAGCTGTTAAGCAGAGGGTACAGGCATCGGGCAAACAAATTAGAATTCAAATTGACGGTGGCGTAAAAGTCGATAATATTCGCAGCATTGCTGAAGCAGGGGCTGATACCTTTGTAGCTGGGTCAGCTATATTTAACCAGCCAGATTACAAACAAGTTATAGACCAAATGCGTGCAGAATTAAGTAAAGTAAACATGGCATAAGCCTGTTTCCAATTTTTTAAGAAGATTAATTTATACTATGAGTAAACCAATTGTATTAAGTGGCTGTCAGCCATCAGGGCAGCTGACTATAGGTAATTATATGGGCGCATTGCGCCAATGGGTGGGCATGCAACAGGACAACGATTGTCTTTACATGATCGTAGACATGCATGCCATTACCGTTCGTCAAGATCCTACCGCCCTCTACAACGCTTGCTTAGATGGTTTATCCTTGTATTTAGCTTGTGGTATTGATCCTAGTCAAAGCACTATTTTCATGCAGTCTCATGTTCCCGAGCATGCTCAGTTAGCATGGGTGCTTAACTGTTATACACAAATGGGTGAATTGAATCGAATGACTCAATTCAAAGATAAATCAGCAAAAAATGTCGCTAACGTGAATGCTGGTCTATTAACGTACCCTGCTCTCATGGCTGCCGATATATTGCTGTACCAACCAAATAAAGTGCCTGTAGGCGATGATCAAAAACAACACCTCGAATTAACTCGTGATGTTGCCACTCGCTTCAATAATTTGTATGGCGATGTGTTTACTATTCCTGATCCCTTTATTCCGGAATTTGGTGCACGCATAATGAGCCTTCAGGATCCGACTAGCAAGATGTCAAAATCAGATTCGAATCCAAACAACTTCGTTGGTTTACTAGAAGACACTAAAAAAATTAGTAAAAAGATAAAGCGTGCGGTAACTGATTCAGATGAGCAGGCTCGTATTTACTTCGACAAACAGGAAAAGCCAGGGGTTTCGAATTTATTATCTTTGTTATCTTGTGCTACTGGTAAAAGTGTCGATAGCTTAGTGCCTGAATACGAAGACAAAATGTATGGTCATTTGAAAGGCGACGTGGCTGATGCTGTTGTCGCTTTATTAGACCCAATTCAAGCTAGGTTTCACGAAATTCGTGCAGACCAAGCTTATTTGAATAGCGTCATGAAAGAGGGAGCTGAAAAAGCCAGTGCTCGCGCCTCGGTAATGATTGAAAAAGTGTATAAGTCAGTTGGGTTTATTCCAAAACCATAAGCACAGAGCTTTTCAAAAAGTCACTTGTTGAAAGTAATGTAGTTGCGGATAACCGTTTTAGGAAAGTAAATTGTCATGCTATTGTTGATCGATAATTATGACTCATTTACTCACAATCTTGCACGTTACTTTCGAGAATTGAACGTAGAAGTACAGGTAGTGAGAAATGACCAAATAAGCTGCGAACAGATTGCACAGCTAGCGCCAAAATATTTGGTTTTTTCTCCTGGTCCTTGTACCCCTAATGAAGCGGGCGTGACCTTAACAGCAATCCAAAGGTTTGCAGGCAAGATCCCTATCTTAGGTGTGTGTTTAGGTCATCAAGCGATAGGCCAAGTATTTGGTGCAAAAGTGGAAGTGGCTGAACACATTATGCATGGTAAAACCTCGAGCATCCGCCATAATCAAAGCCCACTGTTTGAGAATATCGAGGACCCATTTATTGCAACTCGTTATCATTCGCTGATACTTAACTCAGATTCTGTACCTAAAGAATTGCGCATAACCGCTTGGTGTGAAGAGTTTAGCAATTTTGAACCCATGGCAATTGAACATGAAAGCTGGCCGTTGATGGGGGTGCAATTTCATCCTGAATCACTTTTAACTATTGTAGGGCATAAATTACTATGGAATTTTGTTAGTATTGCCGATAAGTGGTGGTTAGACAAAAATCAAGGTGCTTTTTAGCTCAAATAAGAGCCACTAGCTAATAATAATACTCCCCATAAATAATATTCAAAGGCACTAAGAAAAATCAATGAGCGAACTTTTAGCACTGAAAAACGAAATCAATTTACGCTTTGATTACTTAACAATAAGTCTAAAGTTAGCTCAACAGCATATGGGGTTACTTAGTGAACCAAATGCCGTTGAACTGGTCGCTAAAAAAGAGACTAAACGCACTTTGTTAGAAGTTGAAAAACAGGCTAGGTATGACAAAGAACTAAATAGACTCACTCATTCAAACTATGTGCAACATATCCAAAACAAGATCCACAATGAAGTGAATAAGCGCATAGAGGCTCAACTTGAAGACACACAAAAGCTTTTTAACGAAGCTTTAGGCTTCGACCAAAACCTCCCAGCTTTACTTGATGCACTGGCCACTAGGGCGACCTCCATTAGTAAAATTGAACCCATAGCTGCAGGTATGCCATGGCTTTATGATGAATTGATAAGGCTCATCAACAGTCCAAAATATCGTAGAGTCGACTCAAATGGCAAAGTAGTAGTGGTTGAAAGTTTAAAAACAGCATTAAGTTATTTAGGTGTCGAAAACATCAAAATGCTAATTCCCTCCATTGCATTTAGACGTTGTTTGCCGCAAATTACCGACCCATTCCCTAAAATCAAAGTACAACTCATGGATGCCTCCATAGGCACTGCGATGTCATGTAAAAAGTTAGCTCAAGTCAATAAACTAGATAGTTATAATGCTTTTCTATTAGGGCTATTTCATGATTTTGGAAAGATTGTAATAGTGCGTTTGTTTTTCAAATTTTTTGACCAAGTGCACAGAGAAGCCCTTGTTGAAGCCCAGAATGAGGGTAAACCTGATGAACATTTTGCGTTAGGAGAAGTGGTACTTTCTGAAAGCTTTTTGTTAGAGGCGATAAAGAAGTATGGGTACATTTTAAGTACTGAACTGCTATCGCAAATGCCCTTCAAACGACTCGCTTTTGTGGAAGCAATGCAAGAATTTGCGAGTGACAAAGAAATAGCCGACATGTCACCTATGGGGAAAGTTCTGGTTCAGGGTGAAGCTTACAATCGATACCGGACACTTAAAGCCAATAAAATGATTTCGTTAGAGGAGGCAAAAGTGTATTTACGTCAATTTTATCTTCCTAAAGGAGCATTGGCTGAATTGAAGCTGACCAACTTACGAGATTTTGACATCATTCTGGATGAAAAATAAACAACTTTGCGTTTGTAATTGAAATTCACTCAAAATTGTTAAACTTTTTTTTACATAATCATGCACACGACTTTATTTCTAGAATAAACGTCCTTAATAGAGTAACTCCGTCAAGATAAGCAAACCTAATTTCACTGTTAGCATAATTTAATTAAATTGCTCAGCCTCAAAAGCAGCCATCCATAGACTTTTTGCCACATTAACAGCCCTGCAAGGCGTAGCACATTTTCAACGAGCTAGAGAGGTTTCCTTAGCATAAATAGTTATTCACTATTCCTGCAAAATTAGCCGCACGCCTTTAAATTTAAGGGTTTTCGGCGTTTCACCTAGAGACAGATTGATTTAAATCTGACACAATGCGCAGTCCAAATTGGTCGTTAGGCAAGATAATTTGATTGCCAATACAGTATAAATCACAAGTGAAAATATACGTCCAGAATTTTAAGTGAGGTAAAGAATGCAAGTAACACGCGCAACGTTTGACGAAGTTATGGTTCCTAATTACAACCCAGCTGCAATAGTTCCTGTTAAAGGCCAGGGATCACGAGTATGGGATCAGGAAGGAAAAGAGTACATAGACTTTGCCGGTGGTATCGCTGTGAACGTATTAGGTCATTGCCATCCTGATTTAGTTGCAACGTTGAAAGAACAAGGTGAGAAGTTGTGGCACCTAAGTAACGTATTTACCAATGAGCCAGCTTTGCGCTTAGGTAAAAAGTTAACTCATGCGACCTTCGCAGACAAAGTTTACTTTGCAAACTCAGGCGCAGAAGCCAATGAAGCAGCACTTAAACTAGCTAGACGGTATGCACTAGAGCATTTCGGCGAAGACAAAAATCAAATCATTGCATTTAACCAAGGTTTTCACGGACGGACATTTTTCACCGTAACTGTGGGTGGCCAATCAGCCTATTCCGATGGTTTTGGTCCAAAACCTGGCGCCGTTCAGCACGTAGACTTCAATAACCTTGATGCCCTTAAAGACATTATTTCAGACAAAACTTGTGCGGTAATTATGGAACCTCTTCAAGGTGAAGGTGGCGTAATCAGCTCAAGCCAAGAGTTTGTAGAAGGTGTACGTGCACTATGTTCTGAACATAATGCATTACTTATTTTTGATGAAGTACAGTCAGGAGTAGGACGTACAGGCAATTTATACGCTTATATGGGTCTTAATGTCATTCCTGACATTCTTACCACAGCAAAAGCCTTAGGCGGTGGTTTCCCAATCGGAGCCATGTTAACAACCAGCGAAATAGCTGCGAGTTTAAAAGTAGGTACCCACGGTAGTACTTATGGTGGTAATCCATTGGCTTGTGCCGTTGCCGAAAAAGTGTTGGATATTGTCAATACGCCAGCGGTTTTGCAGGACGTTAAGCGTAAAGAACAATTATTCCGTGATGGTCTAGAAAAAATTAATCAAAAATTCAACGTGTTTAGCGAAATACGTGGCGAGGGCTTATTGATAGGTTGCGCTTTGACTGAACAATATCAGGGCAAAGCAAGAGACTTCCTAGTTGCTTCTGCTGCAAACAACATGATGTGTTTAGTTGCCGGTGCTAATGTTGTGCGTTTTGCTCCTTCTTTGGTGATACCTGATGAAGATATTGCAGAGGGTCTAGCTCGTTTTGAACGCGCCATTGAGCATGTTGTAAATAGCTAAACTAAACGCAAACAGTAAAGTGAGCACGCCATTATGAAAGTGATCCGTCCTATTGCGTTAAGTGATTATGATGAGTTGTACAATATCGCGGTTGAATCAGGCATTGGTTTTACATCATTGCCTGTTAACGAAGCTTTATTACGACGCAAAATAGAACAATCTGAAATTGCCTTTAAGGAGCAGGTTGATAAGCCTGCGAATCAAAGCTATTTATTTGTTATGGAAGATACCGACAGCCATGAGGTTGTTGGTACTAGTGGTATTGCAGCAACTGTGGGGTTAGAAGACTCTTTCTACCACTATCATTGTGGCAAAGTGGTACATGCCTCTCGCGAGCTTAAAATTCACAATACTGTGGACATTTTGACCTTATGTAACGATTACACGGGCGTGTCTGAAATATGTACGTTGTTCCTGAAAGAAAATGCGCGACAAGGTAGCAATGGTCGTTTACTTTCTAAGTTTCGATTTTTGTTTATGTTGGAACATCAAACACGATTTTCGGAGACAGTGATTGCTGAAATGCGTGGCGTGAGTGACGAAAACGGTACCTCTCCCTTTTGGCAGTGGCTTGAAGAGCATTTCTTCTCAATGGACTTTCCTACAGCGGACTATTTAACCGGCATTGGCGATAAAGTGTTTATTGCAGAGTTAATGCCTAAATACCCCATTTACGTCAGTTTACTAAGTAAAGCGGCCCAAGCTGTTATTGGTCAAGTACATGAAAAAACGCGTCCAGCGTTACAGCTTTTACAACAAGAAGGGTTTATCAGTCGTGGATATGTAGATATTTTTGACGGTGGCCCAACTGTAGAAGCGAATCTTCAACACATTCGAACCGCCCAAGCCAGTCGTAAGCTGCCAATTAAGATTGACCAGCAAAAAGCGGCTGAAGGTGTGTTGTGTTATGTGATTAATACCCAAGTAAAAAACTTCAGAGCCGTATCCACCGAAGTCTATGTGGATAAAGAGCAGAACGTTGCGTATATCTCTGCGCAAAGCGCGGCAGCACTTTTGGTCAGCGAGAACGATCCAATTCGCTTTGCACCAACCAAAATAATTTAATAACCCAGCCATAGGAATTAAGTATGACGACACAAGCCCACTATATTGCAGGTGAGTGGCACCTAGGTGAAGGTCACGATATTCAATCAATTGATCCCGCTAAAAACACCGTTATTTGGCAAGCCAAATCGGCTTCATCCAAACAAATAGATACAGCTATAAAAGCTGCTCGAAAGGCGTTTTTAAGTTGGAGTGATTTGCCACTTGAGAAGCGCTTAGACATAGTTAAACGCTATGCAGAACTTCTTACTGAAAACAAACAAGACTTAGCGTTAACCATCGCCCAAGAAACCGGAAAACCCTTATGGGAAACGGCCACAGAAGTGGGCGCCATGGTAGGCAAAATAGCAATATCGGAGCGAGCCTATCATGACCGCACCGGTACAGTTGAAAACCCAATGCCGGTAGGTAAAGCCTTTATTCGCCATAAACCCCATGGTGTGGTAGCTGTTTTTGGGCCCTATAATTTCCCAGGTCACCTACCCAATGGTCATATTGTTCCTGCACTTATTGCCGGTAACACCATCGTATTCAAACCCAGTGACTTGACGCCATTAGTGGCTCAGAAAATGGTCCAACTTTGGCAGCAAGCAGGGTTACCATCAGGTGTTTTGAATTTAGTCCAAGGTGAAGTGGAAACCGGTAAAGCTCTTGCCAGTCACGCTGAAATTGATGGACTGTTTTTCACCGGTAGTTCTCGTACTGGCAAAATTTTACATGAACAATTTGCAGGTCATCCAGGCAAAATATTAGCCTTGGAAATGGGCGGTAACAACCCTCTTATCGTTAAGGATGCACAAGATATTGATGCGGTTGTCCACGATATTGTGCAGTCGGCATTTGTTACCTCTGGGCAGCGTTGCACTTGTGCTCGTCGTTTGTTTATTCAAACAGGTGAACAAGGTGACGCTATTTTAGCAAAACTCACAGCGGTAACGAAAAACATCAAAGTCGATCATTACGATGCTGAAGTACAACCTTTTATGGGCGCGATGATTTCTGCTAATGCAGCAGCGGCTATGGTGAATGCACAGCAACAACTGCTTGATTTAGGTGCCTCTGAGTTGGTTAAACTAACTCACACGGATACTGCCACAGGTTTTGTCACACCGGGTATTCTCGATGTAACCGCAATTCACAACGATATGCCTGATGAAGAGCATTTTGGACCGCTGTTGAAGGTCATTCGATATGACGATTTCGACAACGCAATTGAAGCCGCGAATAACACTAAGTTTGGATTAAGTGCCGGATTTATTGGTGATAGTGAAGAAGATTACCAACACTTTTTCAAGCGCATTCGTGCTGGAATAGTCAATTGGAATCGACCTATAACCGGAGCAAGCAGTGCCGCTCCCTTCGGCGGTATTGGTGAAAGTGGTAACCATCGAGCCAGTGCTTATTACGCTGCCGATTATTGTGCATTCCCAGTTGCATCTGTGGAATTAGAGCAAGTTACCTTGCCAGCAACCTTAAGCCCCGGCTTAACCCTTTAACATTATTCATCGCCTGTAAAACTTTTGTTTTGCAGGCTCTTTTACTTAATTGAGGTAAGCGGCAACTATGCATACTGACATTGACACTTTGTTTGCAAATCTGTGGCAAGACTATTTAAACATTACACCTTCAGCGCAAAAAGTGCATGAATTACTCGGCCAATACAATGGACAATCAGAGTTAGTAAATGACCATGTGGCATTTCGTACTTTTGACATAGACAGCGTCAATTTAGATAAGCTGGCAGCGCATTTTTTAGCCCTGGGTTATGTGGAAAAAGGCCAATATGACTTTGTGCAAAAAAAGCTCAAAGCAAAACATTTTGAACACCCAGAAAGTACTCAACCGAAAGTATTCATCAGTGAACTACTGGTCAACGAATTCGACAAACCGGTACAAACCATCATTCGTAACATGGTGAGTCAGGTTGCCGAAGATGCTGTAATTCAAGACAACTTTTTGTATTCAGGTCCCCATTGGCAAGTTTCCAGCGCAGACTATGAAACACTGTTAGAAGTTTCAGAATATGCTGCTTGGATGGCAGCGTGGGGCTATCGTGCTAACCATTTCACGGTCTCTGTGAATCACCTACAAGACTTAGCTACACTAAGTGAGGTGAACGAGTTATTAAAACAAGCAGGTTTTACACTTAACACCTCTGGTGGCGAAATTAAAGGTGGTCCCGAGGTTTACCTCGCGCAATCTTCGACAATGGCGGATCATATTGAAGTAAAGTTTGCAGATACCAGTAAAGTTATTCCGAGCTGCTTCTATGAATTTGCGCAAAGATACGAATTGCCCAATGGTGAACTATATCAAGGTTTTGTGGCCGCATCGGCGGATAAGATCTTCGAGAGTACTAACGCCAAAAAACCCTAAAAAGGTATTTAAAAGCGTTGTATTTTAAGTCACTATAAAGATAGTGAGCGCTAACAAATAGCATCAACTAATGACAATAACTGTTGATAGCGAATTGACTGACAAAGGCCAAAGCCATTAAGGTTTCTGGCCTTTATTTTTGACAAATAGGGATTCGTCAGGCCCGCCAAAAAGCGTGTAAACAATACGTTAGAAACAGGTTCATTGAACTTGGCTGTATAGACAGAAGACAGCTCAGCATATAGATTGCGAAGTTGCTGCTCATCAGGTAGCGCAGCATCCACCACCTCAGGCAGAGCAATGCCACCAGCAAGACAAACACTGCAATGCCCACAAGCTTGGCTTAAGCTGCTATCGTCAAAATAATTAGCTAATGTTTGGCTTAGGCACTGTTTGTTTTGAAAGAAGTCCACCAGATCAGCAATGCGTTTAATTTCAGCGACTTCCCGCTGTTTAAAATAAGCATATAGTGACTCACTTAAATCACTAGCCGCTAACCTTTCCTCATCCACACTAAACACATCGGTATGACGTTGGCTTTGTAATTCAATGAGTTCTTGACCATGCAAATAATCCAACGCGCTTACCAAACGGTTGCGGGGATGCGGGTAAGCTCTTTGTAGCCCTTCTTGATCCAGTGTTGCCCACACTTTTTTCAAGGGGCTAGCAGCAAATACAGCCTCTAAGAATTGTCGTCTTTCACCATTAAAACGCGCTAATATTGCCGAAGTATCTTGATTAAAACGAAAGCGAATTTCTGAAAAATACCCAAACAACGGGGTAATGACTTGTCGCAATTCCAATTGTACCAACAAGGTTTTGAGGGGTAATTGACGAACATTAGTGTCGTTAGATAAGGGGATTAACTGAGTTTCCCACCTAGTTTCTGGGTTGGAAGAATCACTGCAAAGATCTTTAATATTTTGGATAACTTTGGCAATACTCGCCAGCTCTGGTGTATCGGCATACACAAAGTTTTCTAGGCGAGTTAAGTTATTCAAATTTGCTAGGGTAATGCATTCTGAGGGCAAACCATCTCTCCCTGCCCGGCCAATCTCTTGACTATATGCTTCTATTGATTTCGGTAATTCGTAATGAATAACAAAGCGTATATTGGACTTGTCTACCCCCATACCAAAGGCAATAGTGGCCACCACTATATCAACCTCATCAGCCATAAATTGCTGCTGGGTAGATAGTCGTTGTTGGTCTTTTAAACCAGCATGATAAGGTACGGCATTGTGTCCTTGCTGTCGTAATAATAATGCCAATTCTTCAGCTTCTTTTTGCAAAGTAACATACACAATTCCGGCACCATCAAGGTGGCTAAGTTGCTCCACTAATATTTCAGCTTTTTGCTCTTCTGGCGCATGTAAAACATTTAGGTTTAAGTTTTCCCGGTAAAATCCGGTTTGCACAATATGCTGGGATTGAATGGCGAACTTCTTCGCCATGTCTTGCTTAACCTTTGCCGTGGCAGTGGCAGTGAGCAAAAGCGCCTGTGGTATATTCAATGCTTTTTGGTAAGCGGGTAACTTTAAATAATCGGGTCGAAAGTTATGCCCCCATTCAGAGATACAATGGGCTTCGTCTATCACCAATAAAGACACATCTACTGATTCAATAAACTGCCGAAACCGTTCATTTTTAAAGCGCTCCACAGACACCATTAATATCTTTAACACGCCACTACGGGCATCTTCCATGACCTGCTGGTTTTGTGCATAACTTAAGGTTGAGTCGACTTTTGCCGCAGGGATATTGCGCGCCAGTAAAAAATCCAACTGATCTTGCATCAAAGCCAGTAAAGGTGACACTACCAAGGTTAAGTGTGGTAAATGCAATGCACTAAATTGATAACACAAAGACTTTCCTGAGCCAGTTGGGAATATGGCCAAGCAAGAGTGTTGTTGCAATATAGTCTCAATCACAGGAAGTTGACCATTCCTAAAATCATCAAAACCAAAGTGTTGCTTGAGCGACGAGGCTAATTGCTGTTTCAATTGAGACATCCTAGTAGTTTATCTGTTGTTTTTTAACTTTTGATGGCGTTACGTCTCATAGGCGAATGAGAACTTAATTTGATAGTAGGAGTGGCGACAAAGAAATGCAATTTGCGGTCAAAAATCTGTACTTCTGACAGAAAATCAACCGCACTAATGAAAGGGTTATACAATCCAACCTTTGACAATCGCTTTACTGGATAACCAAATTAAGAAGGCTGAAACCAGCAGTATCATAATGGGCATAACTGCAGCGCCAGGCCCATAAACGTCTAAGGCGTTTGATATAAAAAAGGAGTGGGCCATTTGCACCAATACGCCAATAAAGGATAACCAAAAAATAATTCGTGCGAAGGACTTCTTAAACAATAAAGCAAGGCACCCCAAGGTTCCACCAAACACAGCAAAGGCAAATGCCAAAAGCACCCAGAAAGGTTGCTCTAAATACAAACGCTGCTCTTCAGGTGGCATCAAGTTTATATGCTCGGGGCTCATCGTTACTTGCTGAACAAAAGCCATTACACCTAACAAATTCCAAAGTAACAATATGCTAGCAACAATCCAAAACCATTTCGGGGCGGGATTCATTTGCGATTTTTGCATATCTGTCTCCTTCTTACCTTTTTTACGTTAGTTGTTATCTTCAGCGCCGGAATTTTCTGAATCAGATTCAACGGCTGAAGCATTAAATTCAACTTCAACATCATCGACCCTTTGTAAACCACGAGGAAGTTTATTTCCTCTCCGACCTCTTTCACCTTGATAGTGAACCAGATCAGCGGAAGTTAGCGTCATACTGCGTTTACCGGCAATAATTTTTACGCTAGCGCCATCAGGTACTACGGTCAGAACAGTGACATATTCTTCTCTGGTTTTTGCTTTAGCAGAAGGAATATTAATAATTTTGTTGCCTTTACCTTTGCCTAGGCTAGGTAGATCACGCAACGGAAACATTAACATTCGACCTTCATTGGATATGGCCATACACCAATCAGTTTCTATATTAGACACTGTTTGCGGCTTAATCACTTTTGCACCTACAGGTAACGAAATATAGGCCTTACCCGCTTTATTCTTGCTAACCATATCAGCAAATTTACCGACAAAACCATATCCGGCGTCGGATGAAATTAAGTATCTCTGGTCATCAGAGGCCATTATTACATGCTGGAAGGTTTCTCCACCGACTACACTGAAACGTCCGGTAAGGGGTTCTCCTTGGCTTCGTGCTGAAGGTAAGGTGTGAGCATCACAGGCGAAGGTACGCCCTGAACTATCTAAGAACACAGCTTGCTGATTGCTGCGCCCTTTGGCACTGGCAAGGTAAACATCTCCAGCTTTATAACTTAGGCCTTCAACGTCCACATCATGACCTTTAGCACAGCGTGCCCATCCTTTGTCAGATAACACAACGGTTACCGCTTCAGATGGAACTAACTCTTTATCCGACAACGCTTTTGCTTCTTCTCGCTGCACCAATGGTGAGCGCCTATCATCACCGTACTTTTCAGCATCAGCGAGAATTTCTTTCTTAATTAAGGTTTTCAGGCGACGATCTGAGCCTAACAATAATTGTAATTGATCACGCTCTTTAGCCAGCTCTTCTTGTTCAGATTTAATTTTAAATTCTTCAAGTTTCGCCAAATGACGTAACTTAAGTTCTAAAATGGCTTCGGCTTGTTTATCAGATAAATTAAAGGTTTTAATTAACTGTTGTTTAGGCTCATCTTCATAACGAATGATACGAATGACTTCATCAATATTTAAAAAGGCAATTAATAAACCTTCTAAAATATGTAATCTAGCCAGAACTTTATCGAGACGATATTGCAAACGTCTAACCACAGTATCTTTTCGGAAAACTAACCATTCACTTAAAATCGTGCGTAAATCTTTGACCTGAGGACGCCCATCCAAGCCAATCATATTGATGTTAACGCGGTAATTCTTTTCCAGATCTGTAGTGGCAAATAAGTGTTGCATTAACTGCTCAACATCCACACGGTTTGAGCGCGGTGTGATAACTAAGCGTGTAGGGTTTTCGTGATCAGACTCGTCCCGTAAGTCACTCACCATAGGCAGCTTTTTGGCCTGCATTTGATTCGCAATTTGTTCGAGAATTTTTCCACCTGAGGCTTGATGAGGCAATGCGGTAATAACGATATCACCACTTTCATCATGGTAAACTGCACGCATTTTTATGGAACCACGCCCAGTCTCATAAAGCTTAGCAATATCTTCTCTAGGCGTAATAATTTCAGCTTCTGTAGGATAATCAGGGGCTTGAATATGGGCCAAAACATCCTGCAATTCAGCTTTACTATTATCCAGCAAGAGCGCACAAGCATTTGCCACTTCTCGCACATTATGAGGAGGAATATCAGTGGCCATACCCACGGCAATACCGGTAACACCATTGAGTAAAATATGCGGAAGACGAGCAGGCAATACCTTAGGTTCATCCATAGTGCCATCAAAGTTAGGTTGCCAATCAACCGTCCCTTGACCGAGTTCACTAAGTAATACTTCACTGAATTTGGATAAGCGTGATTCCGTATAACGCATAGCAGCAAAAGATTTCGGATCATCGGGTGCCCCCCAATTTCCTTGCCCATCGACTAACGGATAACGATAGGAAAAAGGCTGCGCCATTAACACCATAGCTTCATAACACGCAGAGTCACCATGAGGATGAAATTTACCTAACACATCCCCAACGGTTCTTGCTGACTTTTTATACTTCGCAGAAGCACTCAAGCCCAATTCAGACATGGCATAAACAATTCGTCGTTGCACCGGCTTCAGGCCATCACCAATGTGAGGCAAAGCGCGATCCATGATGACGTACATTGAATAGTTTAAATATGCATCTTCGGTAAAACGACTCAGTGCGAGTTGCTCTGAGCCATCTTTATTGATAATTGTATCTTCACTCATAGTATATTTGTGCGGGCCATTTTCAATGCGACCAGAATAAACACGCTATTCATGGTCGGTATTTTTATTATTTTTCACTGCCCTTTCGGGCAACTTTATCACTGAATAACAGAGTAGCTTATGTGATGTTCAAAAGCTCAATTAAACTGTCTATTTTTGATAGGTTACCTTATAAATCACATTAGCGAAATCATCGGATATCAACATACTACCATCAGGTAAAGTTAAAAAAGCAACTGGACGCCCCCAAACTGTATCATCCGGATTTAGAAATCCTTCAATAAAAGTCTCGTAAGAACCAATTTCAGTACCATCAAAATTTGCTCGCATAACTCGGTAACCGGATTTTTCCGACCGATTCCAAGAACCATGTTCTGCGACAAATAGTGACTTCTTATAAGCCGCAGGAAAATGTTCACCTTGATAAAAGTGCACGCCTAATGGCGCAACATGCGCACCCAGTTTAAGTTCAGGTTTAGTGTAATCATCAGGGTCTTTACCACTACCAAATTCTGGATCAATAATATCTCCACCGTGTATATAAGGATAACCAAAATGCTGATCATCAGCAGTAACACGGTTAATCTCACAAGGTGGAATATCATCTCCCATCCAATCTCGTCCGTTGTCGCTAAACCACAACTCTTTGCTGTCAGGCTGCCAATCGAAACCCACGGTATTTCTGACACCTTTAGCGACCCACTTCATTTCGCCAGTGGCTAGGTCAAACTTTAAAATGCTGGCAAATCTAGGATCGTCAAATTTACCATCGCCCACGGTTTGACAAATATTACATGGCGCGCCTACCGGCACATACAACCAACCATCAGGGCCAAAATCGATATACTTCCAACCATGATGGGTTTCTGTGGGCAAACCACTAATCACAACCTCTGGTTTTGGTGAATTAGCATACACATCATCAATATTTTCGAATTTCAGTACTTCGCTCACGGCTGCAACATAAAGATCACCGTCTTTGTATGCAATACCCGTAGGCATAGTCAAATTTTCAGCAACCACGACAACTTTATCTGCCTTGCCATCTTTGTCAGTGTCCACCACGGCATGCACTTTACCTTCTCCGCGACTACCCACATAAATAATACCGTTTTTCCCCCATGCCATCTGCCGAGCATTGGTTACTCCTTCAGCGTACACCTCAATTTTAAACCCATCAGGTAATGTCAGTTTCTCTAATGGTAACGTGTGTCCCAAATTGGAATACATAACAGCAAAAAGCAGCGTCAACACGCCTAGTATATATTTCATCTAAAAATCCTTATGTGGAGTAATCTGATCAGCACCTTAACTATACGCATTTTTCTTTGTTTTTAGTCGAACTATTTAGACTAATACGATGAACGCAGAGATAACCTAGATACTTTACTTCTTTTGCGCTCAAACTTTCTCCTTCAGTCAATCTAAAAATAGCCGTTAAATTGGCAAACTCACAATTTTAAAATTGAAAAACCCGATGCCAAAGGGTTTAATGATATCTGTACTTTTCAAATACTTGGAAAAAATAACTCATCATGCACTCGCTAAAAAGCTTACTGTTAGGGCTATTCCTAATTTTTATGGCATTACCCGCCTTTGCACAGTCAACTTTGCAGCTAATTAATACTGATGAAACCACTCACCTGTCTGACAAAGTCAAAGTTTTAGCAGAAAGCGATATCCAACTAACCATCGACGAAGTTCGTGAGCGAAAAGATGAGTTTTCTTGGCATTCTTCTAACAACCCTAATTATGGCATGCATACAAGCGGTGTATGGTTGCGCACGAGTTTAAACCGCATAAGCGACTTAGATGAGTGGGTAATTGATATCGGGTTCGCCCACATGGACCGCGCCGATTTCTATTTATATGACGGTGACACACTAATTGCCTCGAATAAACAAGGTAAGTTATCGAGTGAGCAGTTCAGTCGTTTTCCTGCTTTCAAAGTGAAACTGCCTTTAGCCAAAAAAGTCGATCTTTACGTTCGAATTGAATCTCAAAGTATGCAAGTTATTGCTCCGTTAGATATTCAACCTTACGAAAGATATATGCGAATGGTTTTCTGGGATAACCTAATTTGGGGGTTGTTCTATGGTGGATTAATCATTTTAGCGTTATACAACCTCGTCCTTTATATGATTAACAGAGAGCACAGTTTATTAGCCTTTGTGGGCTATATTGCAGCTGTCATTACTTGGCAATTTGTGTGGGGAGGTCATTCGGTTTTATTATTGCCTTTTGAAGCAACTTTGTGGTTAACCAGTCATACAGATTTGATTTTCGTGTTTGTGGGTATCGCATCTGGCGTTTTTACATACACCTTTTTAGAAGCGAAGAGAACAGCTTATAAAACCGCTCCCTTTATTAAAATTAATATTGGGGTACTAATTACAATGGGGTTTTGCTCGTTAATTAGTTTATTTCCAGCGGCATGGCAAAATGCCATTGTTTATTTAGTTACCTTATTTGCAATCTTTAGTTTTTTATTCGCAGGGTTTGAAAGTTATAAAAACAAATTTATTGCCGCACGATATTTTATAGCCGCGTGGTTAATATTATTTATAAGTGCGCTGGTAAGTATGACGAGTATCACTGGAATACTACCAACTAATATCTTCACAACCTATTGTTTGCACGTAGGTTTATTTGTCCAAGCCGGTTTGTTTTCAATAGCGATGATGGATAAGAGCCATAATCAGTTAGAACGTGAGATCCAACAAGCCACCAACGATTTGCGCAATAATATGGAGTTTATTGAAGAGCAAAACGCCCGTTTAGATATCGCCAGAAAAGATGCAATTAACGCAAGTACCATAAAATCTCAGTTTTTGGCCAATATGAGCCATGAGATCCGCACCCCACTGAATGCTATTTTAGGTTTTAGTAAAGAGCTTATCCACACGCCCTTGCCCGTTGATAAGCAAGAACATGTGCGCATCATAAACTCTGCAGCAGATACCTTGCTAAATATCGTCAACGATGTGCTGGATGTTTCGAAGATAGAGGCAGGGAAATTGGAATTGCACAATCAACCATTTTGCCCCAATGATGTGCTCGAAGAAATGGTCAGTGTGATGGCAAGGTCTGCACACAATAAAAAGCTGGAATTCATCTATGAATTAACGCCATTGCCACAAAAGCTAGTGGGTGATGCCCAACGAATTAAACAGATCCTAACGAATTTGCTTGGCAATGCACTGAAATTTACTCCTAGTGGTCATATTAGCCTACTAGTAAAAGGTAAAATGCTTCCGCACAATATGTATGAACTTAATTTTAATATTGAGGACACTGGGATAGGCATCAGCCAAGACGATCGTAAAAAACTATTTAACGCATTTTCACAACTAGAAGACTCCACCAGCCGAACATATCAAGGTACTGGTTTAGGCTTAATGATTTGTCAGCAATTAGTGCATTTGATGGGAGGTAAAATTACCTTAACCAGCGATCCGGGAAAAGGCAGTTGTTTCAGCGTTACTATTAGCATAAACATTCTGAATAAATCTGATGAATTTGCACGTAAAATTGGCTGGGGAAAGAAAAAAGTTCTACTGCTAGAAACCGACGAATTGACGACCCAGTCAGCAGCCAAGATGCTAGAAAATACAGGCGCGCTAGTATCAGTAACCAATAATATTAGTGAGTTTATTGCCGCCCAAAAAGACTGGGATACACTGTTTGCATGCCTCCCAGAAGGATATTTAAGTACCCACACTGATACTCTGCACCAGTTAACCAAAAGTGAAATTAGTAACCTAGTTATACTCTACTCTGGCGAAGGTATTTCTTTTGATGAATTACAAACCGTTACCAAACCCACCCAACTACGCTTACCTTTAACACTGAGTAAACTAGTTAGTCTGAATGAATCTTCCAGCGAGTCCAATCAAAGTCAATTGGTACAAAACTTACTTGAGTTACCTAAAATTAAAATTCTTGCTGTTGATGATATGGACATGAATTTACGTTTACTGAGAACTTGGTTAAATCCTTCACATTTAGAATTAACACTCGCCAATAGTGGTGAGGTGGCTGTTAGTTTATGTAATGAGGAAGAGTTTGATATTATTTTGATGGATGTGCAAATGCCGATTATGGATGGTTTGCAGGCTTCTCGCTTAATCCGCAAAACCCAATTAAATGTAGGCACACCAATAATCGCGGTAACGGCACATGCGTTAAAAGACGAGCAAGAAAGATTATTGGCTTCAGGTATGGATGATTACCTGCCTAAACCTATAGATTTAGAAGATTTAATCGTACTGATCAAACGTTGGTGCGACACTGATAGCACTTCAACAGCATATTCTGCCGTGGATTGGACGATGGCACTAAAAATAGCAAACCAAAACGAAGCTGCTGCTAAGGATATGTTAAACGCGTTTGTTAAAGAACTGCCTGAACTCGTCACGCAAATAGAAAGCGCATGGAAAGTGACAGATAAACAAAGTCTGAAACAACTTATACACAAACTACATGGTGCTTGTCTGTATACCGGTGTACCTATGCTGTTGGATTTATGCGACGAGTTAGAAACCGCAATAAAATTAGATGAAATTAGTATTGTAAAACTGCGACTACCAACATTAATTGAAGAGGCTCAAAACGTAATTGAGCACAGTGAAGCCTATGTATAAGGCAATGCTTAATCAATTGAGGGACCATTTACACTATCCAAACACTCCCGCAGTAAACCAACAAACTCCTCACTGCTGCGATCAAGCTCGCCCACTGAGATAAAAATATCAAATCCTAAGCCAGCTCTAAGTTTACTCATTCGATTGGCTAACATGGCAGGTATACCTTTGATGATTTTGCCCTCAGAGGTTTTATAAGTATCATTTTCAATTAACGTATTGCTATAACAGCCACCGCCTACACATTGGTTATTTTGTAAAAGCAATGGGCGTTGTTCTAATAGCAGATTGGTAGCCAGGCGAGGTGAAATACTTTTTAACAAAGGTTCGTATTGCTTAATTTTAATTCCCACCATACCTAAGTTTATTTGCTCAACACCCTGACTAACTTTCGGCACATCGACACGTTGAATGTTCGACCACTCTAACGCCCACTTTCCATGTCGATGGTTGTATAAAATATGGGTTTTGGTGAGTTCAATGCTATGTACGGGTTCACGCACCTTGAACCAACCAATAAGCATAGTGACGATGGATGCGCTAAGGGCAAACACACCAATTAAGTAAAGGGAATTAGGCAGAAATGCCAATAACATGATTGCCACAAACAAGGCTGCCACACCACACAAAAAAGTGGTTAAGCCATTACGTTTGGCAACCCCTTTTATTTTAATACTGTACTGCTCACCTTCGACGTTTCCATCGAGTTTAGCTTTCTCTTGCTCAGCTTGTTCATTGCCAGACATAAAAATACACTACCATCATAATAACGCCCCAGAGCACAATCAGTCTAAAACGTTGGCAGAACGCACAATCAGTACTAAATAATTGTTTTATCAATTTTCGCATTCGTTGTTGCCATCAGGTTAGCTGTGGTGGGTGATAATACCTCAGTTTAGACCAATTAGAAGCGGCAATAAACACGCTTCCCTGAGCTTATTATATACTCGGATGCGATAAAAAGGTTCAACTAACTAGCATGCACAAAAAAGGAGACTCAATTGTATGCTTAGCTGACCAGCACAGCCTCATGGGATGAGGCCTTCTTGCCTCTGCGAATAGCCAAACGGCCCGCCACTATGGGAGTATAAATCAAAGATAAGATAACCGAAAAACCAACGCCTCCGGCCAGTACAACTGCCAAAGGTGGCCAAAAGGTTCCTTCACTGAAAATAAGAAGCGGGATAAAGCCCCCCACAGTAGTAAAGGTTGTAGATAAAATATGTCGGCTACAGCTCATAGTCTCTTTTACAATGGCCTCAATATCCCCAAACTTTGCTGCTGGGTTAGCATTAATTGAGGCGATCACCACAATAGAACCATTAATTGCCACGCCGATTAACCCCGCGCTACCTAATAATGGATTAAAGCCAATAGGTAAGCCAGATAACCACAAACTGAACATCCCTAAACCAACCGATAATACCGCCACTGAAGCAATTAATGCTGCCAGTTTGACACTTCTAAAGGTGAGTATAAGAGTGGTTATCATCAATACCAATAAAACCGGAGCATAAGCAGCTAACAGCCCTAACGCTTCTTGTTGCTCATCGGCATCACCAGCAATGCGAATTCGATAACCTTTAGGTAATTCAAAGCCCGATTCGGCCAGTTTTACTTCCAATAATTTACTCGCATCAACGGCGGGAGCGTTGGGCATTAAATAGCCTTCAACAATATTCACCCGTTCACCATTTTTTCGAGTGATGCCTGCGATGCTAGAGGTAAACCTAAACTCACCCAAGGCTGACGCCGGAACCCAGCGCTGTTGGTTAGTCAAGGAGTTGGTTAATAGTGGAATGGCATTTAATGTTTCAAGATTGTTGCGTTGAGACTCCGGCAGTCTAATACGAATCGGAATTTCTTCGGTGCCTTCTAATACTGAACCACCTATTTGACCATCCAGAGAAGCTTGCAATTGGCTGGCAATATCATTCAATGACAATCCAGCTAATGCTGACTCATTGCGGGTCACATCAAAAATAAACTCAGGCTCACCTAAGGTAATGGTAGCCACACTATTGGTTACCCCTGGGATTTGTGACATCACCAAACGTACTTGTTGTCCCAACTCCTCAATAATCGCTAAATCCGGACCGTAAATTTCCACACCTATAGGTGCAGCAATGGGCGGTCCTTGTCCAAATGCTTTTACCACTACCCTAGCTTGTGGAAAACTTTCATCCAGACTTAATTGCAATTCTGAGATAAGCGCTGCTGCAGATGACACGGATTCAGTAGTCACTACCCCTTGAGCAAAATGCGCCGTATTGTCCCGTTTCATTACTTGGTTGTAATAAATCGACGGTGTGGAAGCTCCCACCAACCAAGTGACTTGATTAACACCATCGTGTGAACGTATGTGTTCGTCCATCTGCATCGCCACTGTTTCGGTACTTTGCAGTGAACTGCCTTCAGGCAACCACATTTGGATTTCAAACTGATCGCGGTCGGCACTGGGGAAAAAGACATTGCCTAATTGCCCGGCCAAAACAAAGCCTGCAACGGGCAAAGCTGTCGTCACTAAAAGTAATAAAATCGGTCGCTGAATGGCTCGGCTAATACTGCGTTTATACCAATCTGTCAGGCCCTTAAATTGGATGCCACCTTGATACCAGTGCTGAACTGTTTTTTCAGTATCTGGGCGCGGTAAAAAGCGAGCCGCCAATGAAGCAATAACCGTAAGGGAAATGAGCAGTGAACCGATTAACGCCATCACTACACTAATAGCAATGGAACTAATAAAATCACCAATATTACCAGGCAACAAAAAGATCGGCATAAACCCTAAAATAGTGGTTAAGGTTGACGCCAAAAGGGGACTAAATAAGTGTTGTACGCTTTTTACTAATGCATCCAAACGGGAATTTTGACGATCCAGCAAGTTAGCTCGAATTTCATCGGTTATCACAATAGCGTTATCAATTAACAAACCAATTGCGATAATAATTCCGAAAATCGACATTTGGTGAATTTGTTCATTGAAAAGATTTAGCGAAAAAAGCGTAAACGCGGCACTCAAAGGCAACGAAATACCAACAATCCAAGCGGAACGAAAGCCCATAAAGAGAAATACTACGACCATCACCACTAAACATCCCATCAACAAGTTTTGGGTAAGATCAACCAATCTTGATTCGGTGTATTGGTTTTGTTCAAAGATGATATCCGCGGCCACGCTACCTTGATAGAGTGAATTGAAGTCTTCCAGCGCTTTTTTACTATTGGCTGTCCAGTTGTCGACACGCACGGTTGATTGCATTCGGGCCGCCACAAACACCTTCTGCTGCCCATTCACTAAGGCAATATCGTTGGGCGGATTTTGTGAACCTCGGTAAACTTTGGCCACATCCTGTACCCGTAAAAACTGACCATTAGTCGACACCGACAACGGAATATTGCGGATCACATCTAAGCTGGTTAACTCCTGAGCAACTTGAATACGAATATTTTGACTATTAGTACGTACCACACCTGCAGGCAATTTAGGGTCGGCATTGGCAATTAATTGGCTGACTTGGGGTACCGTTAATCCCACGCTGGATAGTTTATGGGGGTCGACTTCAACAACGATTTCTTCGTCTAATTCCCCGTATATTCTGACCAACTCAGTACCTGGAACATTTCTAAGCCGGTCAGCAACTTCATCACTCATGCGACTTAAAATAGACATGGGGGTTTGATACCCCTCAGGGGAACCTAATGCAACTAACAAAGTAAACGATGTAGCACCGCGCTTTTCATCTAATTCAGGCTCTCCAGCTCCAACGGGAAATAACTGACTGGCATCGGCAATGCTGTCACGAATTTTTGAGAAAATTTGCTCGTTATTGCTGTTATCTACCCAAGCTTGAAGTTCAATACTGATAACCGATATACCTGCCCGAGAGGTAGAGTTAATTTCTTTAATTTCAAATAATTGCCGTAGCTCATCTTCAAGAACATCACTGACTAGCGCTTCAACCCGCTCGGCAGACGCTCCAGGATAAGGCGTAATAACCAGTACATTACGAGTATCAATTCGCGGGTCTTCAAGTCTAGGTAGTGAAGAAATCGCTGAAATACCTGCCACTAATAAAATGATGATAGTTAGGGCTAGTAAGTGACCGTTGCTAAAAAATTGGGTATACCAAGGCCCGTTATCTTTGTTGTGTGCTGGCTGCTGATCCATCATTACAGCTTTCCTTGGTGGGAAACCAGGTCACTTGCTATCTCGGAGGATTTTTTCGCAACCACAGCATTGACGATTTGCCCAGGAACAAGGCGGTGGGCACCATTGATAACCATCCAGTCATTTGTTTTTAGGGCACCACGAACGTAACTGTGAGTTTTGCCCGCAAATAAGACTTCAACGGAACGGGATGTGACTTTTTGTTGACCTTTATCAGACACGGTAAACAAGGTCCATAATCCGCGAATACCGCTGCTAAGAGCTTGTTTCGGTACCCATACACCAGACTCATCAACCTGTTTACTGTAAACCAAGGCAATTAAATCTCCTGGAAGTAATCTATGTTGGTTGGCTTCTACGGAAAAAATCACATCGATGGTGCGAGTGTCCATCTGTCGGGTTTTAGCGATAGATTTCACTATCCCAGACAACTTAATACCATTGGCAATTAATTGATGTTTTTGGCCAACGCTTAAACCAAAAGCTTGATCACTAGACATGGCGATCCGCGCATCATAAGCCGACGTTTGTTGTACCACCACCACGGGTTGTCCAGCACTAACGACGGTTGACGGATCTACTGGTCGAGACACAATAGTGCCATCAAAAGATGCTCTTAATTCAGACTTTTCAATTTCGACCTTCAAGGTATTGATCCGTGCTTGAGTTTGCTCAACTACAGCTTTAGCGACTTGGGTGTTTTCGTCCACTTCATTCAAACGTTGTGTAGACTCTAAATTCCTATTAACTAACTCAACTACTCGCTGTTGTGACTGTTTGGCCAAACGCAAATCTGCCTTGGCAGATTGTAAGGCTGCATCTAACTCTTTCATGGATGCATCGAGACGCTGGGTATCAAGTTTAGCAATGAGCTGTCCAGCAACAATCTGGTCGCCCTCATCGACTAAAATTTGCTGCACTTTACCAGCTAACTCAAACCCTAGATTTGAAAGGTTTGCAGACTCCAACCGGCCATAGGCAAGTTGCTCTAACTGGTAACTGTCTTGAGACGAGAGTTGAACAACTTCTACTTGGTGAATTTTTGCTTCTGAAGGAGGTGGGATTACCTGCCCAGAACCTGCTGCGACCATTAACCCGACTACTGCAGTTAACGGCAAGATAAGTGCAATTGGGATTAGAAATGTTTTAAATGACGCTTTATTCACTGTTCAAGCCTATTTCAGATTGTTATTTTGTCTAACACAGTTTTGTATTAGTATAGAGAGTAATATATAAATACTAGACCGTCTAGTTTGATAATTAATTTTTAATTTAAACAAGAGTGAAAAAGTGCCCCATTCTAAACCTGAAATAAGTTCGAACTGTTTGAAAGCACAGGCTAAAGCTGGCAGACCTAAAAGCGAAGAAAAGAGAATTAATATTTTGTTGGCCGCCAGTGATCTGTTCTTAGCCCAAGGGTTTTCCTCTACCTCTATGGATCAGGTAGCAAAAAAAGCGGAGGTCTCTAAACAAACCGTTTATTCACATTTCAGCAATAAAGAAGCCTTGTATACGGCAGTTATTACCTACAAATGTGCCCAATATCAATTAGGTGAAGAGCATATGGGGGATGTGGAGCAAGATCCCGTAGAGGCTCTACTTACCTACGGCAACCAAATTATTAATTTATTACAAGATGAACAGTCAATAGCCATGCATAGAATAGTGATTGGTGAACTGACCACCAACCCTCGTGTAGCAGAACTATTTTATATGGCAGGCCCACTGCATGGTATCGAGATTTTGTGCAACTTTTTCCAACAAAACTCGCAGCTAAAACTAGACAAAACCAAGGCTAAATACTGGGCCTATACATTTTTTAATATGTTAAAAGGTGATTTCTATTTGCCGAGTTTACTAGGTTTACCGTTTAGTAAATCTCAAGTAAAACAAACTGAATTAGTCAAACAAACAGTGAATCATGTAATGCAAATGATTAAAGCTGAAAATTAATTGTTAGCGTACGCCCAACACTCTAATTCCAACATGGAGCCCATGGCTAAACCATCTGCACCAAATGCACTTCGTGACGGTAGTTTTTTAGGATTAAAATAAGTGATGTAGACTTTATTGAAATCAGCCCACTTTTCAATATCTTCGATCATCACAGTGCACTTAAACACATCATCCATCGTCAATCCTAAACCGTCCAATGTGGCGGCAATGTTTTTCATTACTTGATGGGACTGATCTGTAATATTGTCAGCTAAATTGCCATTCTCATCACTGGCAATTTGACCAGACAAGTACACAATATTATCAACCTGAGTAGCTTGAGAAAAAGGCATATTCTGTTTTTCTGCGGGGTAATATTTAACCTCGGCAAAACTATTAAAAAGTGTGCATGACAGCAAACTTAATATTCCGACTTTAGTCATTTTTAACATATCTCAGTTTTCCTTTTTATGATTTTCACTACTAATACTGCGGTTTATCAACTAACTCTAAACATCGACATGCTAAGCTGTGCAAATCAAAAACAGCTTAGTGTCTTTATCTAACCATTGGTTTAAAAGCTGTTTTTAGTGTTCTTTGAACATGCCTATATTGATCTCTCAACATGCTCAATATTTAGTCTCCCATAACCCAAAAATCGGTTCAACAAAGACAAATCCCAAATCGGCTAAAACACGTATATTTAAAGCCTAATAGTAATTAACTTAAATTTATCACCACCCTTTCCCTACTTTCTATGCTTAGAGCTTTGCATATGCAAAAAATAAAATGCCCATAAAGTGCAGAAATAATAGGCAATTCATACTAAAGTAGACTTGTTAGTTTATGTTAGTCGGAGCATATTTTTGCTCAAATAATCAATCTAAAAATGGGGCTTTAATGACATTTGTTCTCCGTATCTGTATCACGCTTTTTCTAGCTAGCATTAGTTTGTTCGCCACCGCGCAAAATGAAGTGCATTCTTTGTGGCAACCAGCCAAGGCAAGCACTCAAATCGATTTGCGCTTTGGGCAAACTGTGGCACAAGGATACGAGCTAACAATTAATCCTGATGAGCTATTGTCTTTGGTAAACAATCAAGCCACTGAGTTTCAACTTGTCATCCCTACTCCCGAAGGTGATTACCTCATATTTAAATTGAGTCAAGTTCAAGTAATGGCTGAAGCACTGGCAACTAAGTATCCGTTGATCCGATCATTTACTGGTTATAACCTCGATAACCCTAATGATATTGGGCGCTTTAACATTTCAGCAAATGGGCTGTCTGCAATGTTTAAGATAAACAATGAATGGGCAATTTTAACCTACGATAAACTAGGTCACCCTGAAGATTATGTAAGTTATTGGGTAAAAGAGGAAATTCCCCCAGACACGCACAAGTCGACACTCTCGCAGCCGCAGGATTTTTTAACTTTACCCTCTAGCATCAAAACAGAATTGAAAAAAGTTGCTACCGAAAACACCGATGCAGCTAGAGCCAACGGAAATTCCATTACTACTTATCGCATAGCCATCAGTACTAGCGGAGAATATACCGCGCGAAATGGCGGAGAAGCGGGCACCCTCGCAGAATTAGCAATATTGATTAATCGTATCAATGAGATTCTACTCACTGACTTTTCCATTCAGTTTGAGCTTGTAGCAAACAATGACAGAATCATCTACACCGATAGCACTACTGATCCTTTTGTGAATGATGCCAGTGATGACTTGGAGGCCAATCAAATCGTTATTGATGATCTCATTGGCTCTGAAAACTATGATATTGGGCATTTATTAAATACCGACTCAGGCGGCTTGGCCACCATTCAAAGTATTTGTATCGACGGATTTAAGGCACGAGGGCAAACAGGTAGCAACAGACCTTTCGGTGAAAGCTTCTACACCCAATTAGTTATTCATGAATTTGGCCATCAGTTAGGTGCTGAACATACCTTTAATGCCTCCAACACAGCAGGTTGTACCGAAGACCAGCGCTCAAGAAACTCTGCCGTTGAACCGGGCAGTGGCTCTAGCATAATGTCTTATGCTGGACTATGTTCTAGCCAAAATATTCAAGATGACTCAGACGATTATTTTCACAGCTTTTCAGTTGAGCAAATTCAATCACTTCTAAGTCGCCGAAACTGTGGTACAACCGAATCCAATGGCAATAGTATTCCGATTATTAGCAGCGCCGAAATAAACCATACGATCCCCGCAAATACCCCTTTTGTGCTCACTGCTCAGGCCAACGACAGCGATAATGATACTTTGAACTATGCTTGGGATCAGATAGATCCTGGTGGTTTTGAAGGAGCTACAGAATCCTTAGCAGAAATGTCTGAGGACAATGGCTTTAACCCTTTGTTTCGATCTTATCCGCCAGCAAATTCATCGACTCGCTATTTTCCACAGCTTTCTGAGGTGTTAATGGGTTCAGTGGGGTTTGGGGAGACCTATGCAACTACTGAGCGTGAACTCACCTTCGAGGTTATTGTCCGAGATGGCAACGGTGGCGTGACCACACAAATGGCAAATATCAATATACAACCCACTGACCAGGCATTTTCGGTGTCACAACCTTTAGCAGACGCGCGCTGGATTGGCGGGCAAAGTCATGTGGTTGAATGGGAGGTGGCTGGCACAAATACCGCGCCGATTTCCTGTGCATCAGTAGATATTAGTTTAGATGCTGACGGAGATGGTGTATTTGAATCGACCATTTTAGCCAGTACCGCAAATGATGGTCTACAAAGTATTGTCTCTCCAAGTACCAATACCAGCAATGCGCGTTTACAGGTTAGCTGTTCCGATAATGTGTTTTATGCAGTAAACCCTGGAAGTTTTGAAATTGTACCCGGTAGCGAGCCTGTAGCGCCGTTAATTACAGGACAAACTGAGCGAACCGAATTAGAAGATACAAGTTTCGTGATTAACTTTTCTGACTTAATCGTAGATGACCCAGACTCTAGCTATCCATCCAACTTCAGCTTAGATTTATTTCCCGGTGCAAACTATGTTGCTAGTGATGGCAGCGTGTCCCCTGATGCTGATTTTTCAGGTAGCTTAATGGTCAACCTGTCAGTAAATGATGGGGTGAGTGATAGCAATGTGTTCCCATTTGTTGTGCAAATTGAAGCCGTTAATGATGCTCCTGTTGCGGTGGATGACAGTATTGAGATAGAGCAAGATTCAGGGACAATCAGCATAGATGCATTAAGTAATGATACAGATGCCGACCAAGACTCGTTGATTATTTCCGAGGTCACCTATGTGGGCACTGGACGCGTGGCGATTGATAATGGACAAATTAGTTATACTCCCGCCAATGGCTTTTTTGGCAGCGACAGCATTATTTATCGTATTGAAGATCCCAGCTTTGCCACGGATTCGGCAACTATCGATATTACGGTGAACCAAGAAAATGTCACCCCGTTACCCATTCCTCCCGCAGAAGACTCTTCTGGCGGCGGCAGCTTGGGTTGGTTCATGTTGTTACTAGCAGCTACCAGGATAACAATCGGCAGATTAGCGGTTTGTTCTAAATGAGTGTGTTGAAAGTGGCCTGTGCAACCTTGGCCGTGATTAATTTATCTGGCTGTATTACAGAAACTGTCAGTTCTACCTCAAATATTTCAGCAAACAAATCTGCAACTGGTTCAGCATCTCAGTCTCAATTGAATTCAATTCAACAGGCAGAGGCGGATGCCAAGGTTGCAGTTAAACAAGGGAACTTTAAGTTATTAGCCTTTACTAACAGAGTGATTAGCTTTCCTGGCATAGATATGGATCTCTATCCTGTGGCGGTGATTGAACAACAATGTGGCATTAAATACCTAGCAGGTAGTGGTGATACATTAAAAATGGGGGAAAGTACCGTGTCCAGAAAAGCCCTTAAAAAATATGCCACAACCTATAACTTAATTGTCTTGAAAGGCTGCCAAGCATTTCATAAAAATAATCAGAAATAAGATTATCCGACAGCAAATTTTTGATAGACTCTCGTGCCAGCAGCAGGATAAGCGCTATTCTCAGCCTAATCATTTTTCCTGTCATTAAACATAAGGGTATGCGATGAATTTTGAAGGTCAGCACATTCTTTCAGTTAATCAGTTCGACCGTGATTCTATTCAGGCGATATTCGATGTAGCTGATAAGATGACACCCTATGCGCTTCGTCAAAAACGTACAACAGTGTTGGACGGAGCGATTTTGGGCAACCTATTTTTTGAAGCCAGTACTCGAACACGAGTTAGCTTTGGTACTGCATTTAACCTACTTGGCGGTGAAGTGCGAGAGACCACCGGCATGAGTAGTTCGGCGCTGGCCAAAGGCGAATCTTTGTTCGATACTGCCAGAGTATTAAGCGGATATTCCGATATTATTACCATGCGTCACCCGCAATCAGGTTCAGTATCTGAATTTGCAGAAGGCAGTCGAGTTCCAGTGATTAATGGTGGTGATGGCGCCAATGAACACCCGACCCAAGCTCTGTTAGATTTATACACCATTAGTAAAGAGCAGCAATATCACGGTGGACAAATTGACGGTATTCATATTGCCATGATTGGTGATTTAAAATATGGTCGTACGGTGCATTCATTATCAAAATTATTAAGTTTATTTAAGAATGTTCGTTTCACTCTGATTTCCCCCAAAGAGCTGGCCATGCCTGAGGCAATTTTACAGGTGATCCGCGACGCAGGTCATAGCGTTAAAGTAACAGATCAGCTTGAAGGCAGTGTAGATGCCGACATCTGTTATCAAACTCGGATTCAAGAAGAACGTTTTGAAACTCAAGCTGAAGCAGATAAATATCGCGGAAAGTTTCGTTTAAACCAAACTATTTACACTAAACATTTCCAATCTAAAACCGTCATTATGCACCCACTTCCACGGGACTCACGAGCCGACGCGAATGAGTTAGACAATGACCTGAATTTACACCCCAATTTAGCCATTTTCAGGCAAGCTGATAACGGCGTATTAGTCAGAATGGCGCTTTTTGCACTGACCCTTGGGGTAGAGAATTTAGTGTCAAAATACGATCGTGACGTTCATTGGTATAGTTCAAAGAGATTATAAATTACATGCAAAAATCACAACAATTGTTCGAACAAGCACAAAAGCACATCCCAGGCGGTGTTAACTCTCCAGTACGAGCATTTAAAGCCGTTGGTGGCACTCCGCCGTTTATCGTCAAAGCCGATGGACCATACATTTACGATGCAGATGGCAAACAATACATCGACTATGTGCAATCTTGGGGACCTATGGTGCTAGGCCATAACAACCCGAAAATACGTCAAGCGGTTATCGACGCTGCGGAAAATGGCCTTAGTTTTGGTGCTCCTACAGAATCTGAAGTGACCATGGCGGAAATGGTTAATAAACTGGTTCCGTCAATGGAAATGTTGCGTATGGTGAACTCAGGTACAGAAGCGACCATGAGCGCCATACGTCTAGCCAGAGGGGTAACGGGCAAAAACAAAATTCTTAAATTTGAAGGCTGTTACCATGGTCACGCAGACTCATTGCTGGTTAAGGCCGGATCGGGCGCTTTGACCTTAGGTGTACCTAGCTCCCCTGGTGTGCCTGCTGATGTGGCACAACATACCTTGACCATGGAATTCAACAATATCGACAGCGTGAAACAAGCCTTTACCGAGTTTGGTGATGATATTGCTTGTATTATCGTAGAACCCGTTGCTGGCAATATGAATTGTATTCCACCAGTTGATGGCTTTTTACAAGGTCTAAGAGACATTTGTGACCAACACAACAGTATTTTAATATTTGATGAAGTTATGACTGGTTTTAGAGTCAGTCGTGGTGGCGCTCAAGAGTTATATTCCATTGTTCCAGACTTAACTTGCCTAGGAAAAGTTATCGGTGGTGGCATGCCAGTGGGCGCATTTGGCGGCAAAGCAGAAATTATGCAACAAATTGCCCCAACGGGTCCTATCTATCAAGCGGGTACCTTGTCAGGAAATCCAATTGCCATGGCGGCTGGTTTAGCGTCCCTGACTCAAATTCAAGAGCCTGGCTTGTATGACAAACTCACCCTTGCAACCAAAACACTAGCGGAAGGAATAAAGTCCTTAGCCTTGGAACATGGTATTCCGATGACAGTGAATTATGCCGGCAGTATGTTTGGGATTTTCTTTACGGACATTGAGAAAGTGACCAATTATCAACAAGCGATTAATTGCGACACCGAGATGTTTAATCGTTTTTTCCATAGCATGTTAGCCAAAGGAGTTTATTTGGCTCCAGCGTCATATGAAGCAGGATTTGTGTCTGCATTGCATGATATGGATATTGTTGAAAAGACATTGCAAATTACCAAACAAGTCTTCGCTGAATTAACAGCCGAATAGGTTTAAAAGAGATGCTGTGTTAGGTTGAATACAACATTCACAAAATAATAAGAAAAAGACGCAAAAATGTTGCAACAAATTTTACAACCTCTGCCGTTAGTTTTAGTGATTATAATAATCATTATGGCTGCGGCATTGTTGCGTCTAAAACGAATCTTAAAACAGCAAACTAATCCAAACCAATCCGCTCAAAACCATGCCCAAATGGAAACGCAGGTGCAAAGCACCCTGCGCGCCAACGAAGCAGATCAACGATTTTTATCCAAAGCAGATGAAGCCTTACGCTTAACACAAACCTTTCAAAAGTTTGTACCTCGACAATTTGTTGAGCATTTTGCTAAGCATGGTTCAGACACCTTAGAGTTAGGTCGTGCCGATGAAGATGAAGTGGCTATTCTGTTTTCCGATATTCGTGGTTTTACCGGTTTATCGGAGAAGATGACACCGCAAGAGTTGATGAAGTTTCTCAACTCCTATTTCTTGCGAATGAATGACCCCATTCATCAAAATGGTGGTTTCATTGATAAGTTTATTGGTGATGCGATCATGGCGTTATTTGACCATCCCAAAGGCACAAATCGAGATAAGGCCATTGATGCTCTCAATGCCGCTGTCGATTTACGTTATGCCTTGAACGTTTATAATCAACACAGACACAACAGTGGTTACCCGCCCATAAATATCGGTGTTGGCATTCACTTTGGGCCCGTAATTATTGGCACTGTGGGCTCTGATGATAGAATGGATACCACTGTGATCGGCGATAGCGTTAATATAGCCTACCGCTTAGAGTCCCTAGCACCTAAATTAGGGGCGGACATCATAGTCAGTTCCCAATTATTGGAAACTGCGGCAGCTAAAGAGAAGTTTAGCTACAGGTTTCTCGATTGGGTCAGAGTTAAAGGCCGCAAAAATCCGGTGGAAGTGTATGAAATACTCAATCATCTTCCTGAAGAAACTATCGCGTTACGAAAGAAAACCGCACCTTGGATTGAAAAAGGGGTGGAACATCGCAAGTCTCAACAATGGGATGAAGCTTTAAATTGTTTTGAAAAAGCGCGGATGTTGAATCCAGATGACCATTTAGTTGCCCATCATATCGCCCAGTGTCATTCCATAAAAAGCTCCCTAGTTTCCCTCGATTGGGATGGTGCCGCAGACTTGTAACTCAAGGGGCTAAAGCACCCGTCTACGACTCCAATCATCCCCCTGTAGCATGGCCTTTAGGCCATGGAAAAACCAAATCTCATTCTCGGGGCTAAAGCACCCGCCTACAGGTAATAGGCAATCAAACATCCACCTGTAGCATGGCCTTCAGGCCATGGAAAAAAACAACCACATCCGCGGGGCTAAAGCACCCGCCTACAGGTAATAGTCAATCAAACATCCACCTGTAGCATGGCCTTTAGGCCATAGAAAAAACCAAACACAACCACGGGGCTAAAGCACCCGCCTACAGGGTAATAGGCAATCAAACATTCCGCTGTAGCATGGCCTTTAGGCCATGGAAAAAACAACCACATCCACGGGGCTAAAGCACCCGCCTACAGGTAATAGGCAATCAAACATCCACCTGTAACATGGCCTTTAGGCCATGGAAAAAACCAAACCTCATTCTCGGGGCTAAAACCCCCGCCTACAGGTAATAGGCAATTAAACATCCACCTGTAGCATGGCCTTCAGGCCATGAAAAAAACCAAACCTCATTCTCGGGGCTAAAGCCCCCGCCTACAGGTAATAGGCAATCAAACATCCACCTGTAGCATGGCTTTTAGGCCATGAAAAAAACCCAACACATCCTCAGGGCTAAAGCACCCGCCTACATGTTTTGAAAAAACATCCCTTTCGCTGTGCTAAAGCCCTCGTCCACACTCAATTTACGTACAAAAAACGATCAACCAACCGTTATCACGGCAATACTTAATTTTTCAATGATTTTCATTCACTTACAGGTTTGCTATATTGCATTCAGTAGTAGCAAGGAGAGCCAGTCGTGGTTTCAAATTCCCCCCAGCAAGAACCTTCCAATAATCGACTTTGTTTCACAACAATTTCCCCAATAGACGTGCCTTTTTCTCTTATCAGAGGGTTTAACCGCAAATCTGATAATTTTAAAAAACTCATGTCCTCACTGAGTCAAAGGGAAGATATTGAGAGTGTAACTTGGCTAAATGATGGGCCAGAATATGTAAACCTAGATAGTGATGTATCTTCTATGTCATTTTTCTTATGGAAGACACAGTGGGAAAATGTTGAGGTGAAATTTCATATTTTCCCAAATGAACTTGCAGTAGTTGAATGCCAACTAATTCTGCCGGTTCAGACTGACGTTAAAATCATGGAATCAAAGGTTCAACAACAGGCGGAAGCTGCCATACAAGAATCATTACCGGCCTTAGAAGCGGTGATAAAAGACATTTATAGTAAGATCAATAATCCCTTATTAATCAAACCAAGGTCGCGTTCAACACGACTTTATTGGACTGCTCGCTCATTGAATGTGCAACGCACCCAACTTGAAGATACCCAAATCCGTCAGTTAATACATCAGTGGTTAGCGGAAACAGAATGCCCAGAAGATGCAGATAAAATTTGTAACTTGATCAACTATGACAACGCAGCTAGCGCCAATGATTTCGATCCCGTTAAAACCGAATCCATGACTTGGCTAAACTATGTAATCGTGGACAAACGGGCAAAAAGTGATCCGCGAATCGACACTATGATACTTGCTCAATACTGCTACACCGCCCAAGAAAAGTGTAATTTACGATTACACGAAGCTATTGCCCACGCTTATATAGATGGAAATTTATTAGGTGCGCAAAATCAACTAGAAGACAGTCGAATTCAATCCAAACTCCATCAAGTTTCAATAAATGAACACAAAAAGTATTTAACGCGACAAAAAAGAAAGTATTTGGACGAGATCTTTGAATCATGGGAATTCGATTTGTTGATCAAAAACGGCGATGACATGAAAGAGATTTGTTCAAACAAGATTGAAGAAGCCAACTCTAAACAAAGCAAACTCAACAGTATCAAAACCGATAGAATTCTATTCGCCATCAGTCTTTTCACTATTTTCGAATTATTAATATTTCTCTCCCAGCACAGTAGAGAAGTCATGTCTCGCCCTGCGCTAGATTACAACGACGAAAGCTCTTCTTGGATCCTAACGTTAATCGCCAGTTTAGATGCAGATACCATGTTTGGCATTGGTATAGGTTTAATGATAGCCCTTGCTTTCATTTATATGTCTGTTGCCAAAAGGAAATTGTAATCATGGGCAAGAAACTATTCTTATTGATGGCTTTGCTTTTAAGCGCCACGTTTCAAACCGAAAGAGGCTATGCGCAAGACGCCTCAATTGAAGTACTAACAGATGTTTGGGCTCCCTATATTAATCCACAAAGTGAGCCAATGGGACGGGCGGCGAAAGTATTAGATACCATAGCGGCCTATGCACAAGTCAACATTAACTGGCGTTATGTGCCCTATCGTGATGCAGCCTTGTTATTAGAGAGGCAAAAAGCGCATCTGAGTTATCCCTATTTTTATACCCAACAAAGGGCTGAAAAGCACTACTACTCTAAACCCATATTTTACCTGACCAGTCGACTCTATTTTAATCGTCATTTTGTGTCTTCGGAATTAGCCAACAACTATGAATCCCTCACAATAGCCAAAGTGGCCGGTTACAGCTATGGAGAAGAAATCGACAAAATTGTCACTGATGCACAACAATACGAAACCGAAGAAGATGCACTTATCGCCCTATTGAACAATGAAGTGCAAATACTACCGATGACCGAAGGGGTGATGAATAACTTATTGGATACCCGCTACGCCGAGCAAAAGCAGTTAATTATTCCCGTTGACAATGTGAAAGACGAATCCAGTCTACACATTATTGCCAGTAAAACGGCTGAAGGTAAGGCACTCATTGAGCAATTTGATCAGGCAATCACCATGCGCTTAAATGGTGAAGACGCGCAACTTCAACCCACTCAAAACCTACAACAAAAAGTAGATTTGGCGACCTTAGTGACATCTGAGGGTTTCCCTGCCATTTTAGGCGAGTTTACCAACAAAAATGGTAGTATTGATTACTACACAATTCCCATCGGCACCAGGGTGATAGTTCTGCAATGGAGTTCAAAGATTTTAAATCCGTCCCATTCAGATCGAATTTACAAGAATATGATGGAAACTAGTAACGTAGTTATTTTAAATGGTCCCCATGTGGGAAAAGAATTGCGGGTTAAAAACATGCATATTCAGTTAGAGCCATGATTACTATAGGTTTGGGCTGGATAGGCACGGTTTTATATTTACTCAACCACGCTTATCTGTCTTTGGTAACGAACTGGTCTCCACGGGTTTATTATGCTGGAAATTTAATAGCTGCCACTAGCCTGATAATCAATTCGGTATTGGTCTCTTCATGGCAAGCCGTTGTCATAAATGGCTTTTGGGCAGTGATTAGTTTGTTATTGCTGCTCAATATCCCCTTAAAAAATACACCGCTTACATTTCGAATGATGGCAATTACTGTGGCTTGTATGTGGGTTGCCGCTCTTTTCGGTCTGTTTTATGAATTTGAGCTGGCCATTCGCATTTTAGGTTGGACATCTGCTTTAGTCTTTGGAGCAGCTTATTTGTTATTTTGCGCTCAGAAAATGTCGCAAAAAACCTATTTGTATTTAAATGTGTATGCCGCATTGGCATTAACGCCGCAGTTATGGATGGATAAAAATTATCCGGTACTCACCTTAGAAGTCATTTGGGCGTTGATATCTATTCATGGGGCTTTGCGTCAACGCGACAATACCCATTTAATAGATTAGTTGTTAATTGCGCGGGGCTGTAGCATGGCCTTTAGGCCATGAAAAAAACCAAACACAACCACGGGGCTAAAGCACCCGCCTACGACCTATGTCTTATTGTTTGCTGCGGTTGTCAATGACATCCTGATTAAAATCCAAACAAAGGTGATTATTATGAAGGCCGCAAACCGTTTAAAACTTATGGGATTAGGCGCTTATTTGCTTGCCATATTCGCGCTACAGCAGGTGATCATTATTCCCTTAATTGCATTACTTTCCATTGTAGCCATATACAAAAGCAAATCTGAGATCATAAAATCTCATGCGAAATACATCATTTCCGTGTTTGTTGTGGTGATTTCAGTGGTATTAGTTACAGCCAATGTATTTAACGGCGAACAACAGGTATTTGCGGCTATGGTGGCCATCAGCATTGCCTTTCTTATGTTAGCTTATGGGGCTTTGCGCATGGGATTTTCTAAGAAACCTTTCGCAAATAGATTGGATGTTAATTTAGATTCAAACTAAAGCACTGGCCATCAACTTACTTCTGAGTTAAATCAAATGACAGTATTTAAGTTGGTGCGACTAAAAACAAAACAGTATTAACATAGCACTTTATGGTGTCGACTTTCTGTTCGACACCTTAGTTATCAACCTCTTTTTAACCGTCTCTCTCACTTGTCTTTGTTGGCTTTAATAAAGTTTAAAGAAGGTGCAAAAAATGCCGCGCCGGTTTCTGGCACGGTAAAATCTAGTAACCTATCATAAACGCCATTTTCGTCACCAAATACCATGCTGCTTAACATCTGCGTAAAGGGTTTTGGACTGTTCGCTAGGGATACAAAAAACAGCCCTTTCACCACCATATCGCCATAGGGCATACTCTGGCGTAAAATTTCTAGACTGTTACCTTGGGCATCTTTAATTCCCGAACGTTTAACATGAGAAAACGCAGGTTTGTCTTCGCGGGCATATTCCACATTGTCTTCTTTGGTGCGGCCAATAATGTCTTCTTGATTCTTAACCGGTAGCCTTTGCCAACGGTCCATGTGGGTCCGATAGCGTTGAATATGAATGTAACTGCCACCAGCAAAATCAGGGTCTTTATCCCCTACTATGGCCACTTTACGTTTGTGCATACCTTTAGGGTTTTCTGTCCCATCAACAAAACCAATTAAGTCGCGGCCGTCCAAATATCGGAAGCCTTTAACTTCTTCAAATAACTCCACGTGCCCCTTAAGTAATTCACACACTTCACTGCCGATGGCAAAACAAACATCAGCACGGTCAGCGCGAATTTGAATAAATAAATCACAAGGCGTTGCCGGAGCATTGCGGTCATCACACTCCATATCCGGAAAAGGAGCAAGTTCCATGGGAATTAAGCCTGGATAT
Organism: Aliiglaciecola sp.; assembly: GCF_039982535.1. Lineage (NCBI taxonomy): Bacteria > Pseudomonadati > Pseudomonadota > Gammaproteobacteria > Alteromonadales > Alteromonadaceae > Aliiglaciecola > Aliiglaciecola sp. Next base: position 292,701 of record NZ_JBDWYG010000038.1, on the reverse strand, counting down.
AAATCGGTCCAATAACTATTTCCTATGGCAATTACACCAGATACCATGGCTTCATAATGTTCTTCATCATAGTGTTCAAATATGTTTAGAATATGTGCGAGTTTTGCACGTATAACTTGCGCATCGTCATCGATAACGTTAAACATCAGGTATTGGGCGTGTAAATTAGGTTCCGCACAAATGCCTTTTTGAGGTTCAGTCATATTTTTTTGTTCTTTTAATTTAAGTGTTTTAGCAATAAAAATGGCATTAGTAGCCTGATGCTTGCCCATCTTTTCGGCTTTCAGAAGCGCCAAAGTATACGCCAGTTTTAGGGTCTCTGAGAATAGCTTGATAACCACCATAGCTTCCCGACACATCTCGTAAAACATGCCCTTTTTGTACTAACTCTCGTCGAGTTTTAGCGGAAAAACCACTTTCTAGGCTCACATAACCGCCATCGGTCATCGAGGTACCCGTCGGCTGGCTAGAACCACTGTGTAATATTCTTGGTGCATCACCCGCTTCTTGCAAGTTCATCCCAAAATCAATTAAGTTAATAATAATTTGCGCATGCATTTGCGGTTGTGTGCCGCCTCCCATCACACCAAAGCTCAACCAAGGTTTACCATTTTTAGTTACAAATGCCGGTATTATGGTGTGAAACGGACGCTTGCCGGGTTCATAAAGGTTAAAGTGACCTTCTTGCAAAGAGAATAACTCGCCACGATCTTGTAAAATGAAGCCCAAACCAGTGGGAGTCATGCCTGAGCCCATACCACGATAATTTGATTGAATAAGGGACACCATATTGCCTTCTTTATCAGCCGTGGTGAGATAAATAGTATCACCTTCATTAAGGCCAGCATCGATGCGCTTAGATGCGCGTTTTTGGTCGAGTAATTTTAATCTTTGTTGCGCATATTCTTTGGAAATCAGCCAATCAGTGGGAATATCATTGAATGCAGGGTCGGCGTAATACTTGGCACGATCTTCAAAGGCGAGTTTTTTCGCTTCCACAAAAGTATGTATATATTCAGCTGAGCCAAAGCCCATGCCTTCGATGTCAAATTGCTCAAGCATATTTAATATTTGTAGCGCCGCAATGCCCTGAGAATTAGGTGGTAACTCCCATACATCATATCCACGGTAATTACTCGATACCGGCTCAACCCAAGTTGACGTATGACTGGCTAAATCTTCATAACTCAAAAATCCACCTTGCTCTTTCATATATGCAGCTATAGTTCTGGCAATATCGCCTTTGTAAAATGCATCTCGGCCACCAGTAGCGATTTTTTCAAGAGTAACTGCTAAATTTTGATTAACGAACACTTCACCTTTTTTCGGTGTTGCCCCATTGGGCATATAAGTTTCAGCAAATCCCTCATACTTGCTGAGAATCGGTGCACTGCGATTCATATACCAAGCAATGAGCTCACTGACAGGAAAGCCTTTTTTCGCATAATCAATTGTCGGTGATAAAATCTCGGTCATAGGTAATGAGCCAAATTTACCATGCAACTCAAACCAACCATCAACGGCACCAGGTACGGAAACAGGTAGCGGGCCATGGGAGGGGATTTTCTCCATGTCATTTTGTTTGAAGTATTCAAGAGTGAGGGATTGAGGAGATCGACCTGACGCATTCAACCCGTAAAGTTGCTTGGTTTTAGCATCCCAAACAATCGCAAATAAATCACCACCAATACCATTACCTGTCGGCTCGACTAACCCCAACATAGCGTTGGCAGCAATGGCTGCATCTATGGCATTTCCGCCCTGTTTAAGAATATCTAACCCAACTTGGGTAGCCAATGGTTGGCTGGTGGCAACCATACCATTAGTGGCAATCACCTCAGATCGAGAAGCAAAGGTTTCACCAGTAATACGATCATAGGCTGAACTGAATTGACTAAATACAATTAATGAAGCGAAGATACACGGCAGATATCTCATTAAACCACCTTTTATACTAATAGATGCCTTAGAGGATACGCTGTGCGCCCTTTGGTTTAAAGAAAATATAGAAACTAGTAAATAAATTTCGTTTCTAACCGTTCGTCCTTATTCATAACCTTCCTCAAAATCGACGCTGCCCTCGGGCTTGTTCTCATCTATAGTGACTTCTTTAACATCTAAAAAGCTCACTTCATCATCCATTTCCGGATCATCAGAGATATTACAACTTAACGCCACTGTGTAGCTCCCAAAAGGAACAAAACCGATTTCAAAGGGATATAGGGTTTGCGAGGAATCGAAATACACTGTTGAGCTTGCATAAGGAGCAACCCCTTCTGAACCGTCGTTATCAGCCAGTGTATCTATGTCTAATTGCGTACCTTGGTAGAGATAAACTGCAGCTGGGTTACCATGTATATCCGCTAACGGCTCACATAGGTTATTAATTAATAGCGTTTCAGATACTAGCCCATTGATATCACCTGCTTGTTGATTATTGACTATTCTTATTCCGTCGGATTGCAAAATATAACCCGTTTGTCCCTCTGGCGCAGTTAGCGCTTTGCGTAAATCAAATTCCACGGTGAAACCCACGTCAGTATTTTCAACGGCACTAAAGCCATTTAGCTCAATCTCGTTAGAGGGCACCCTGATTGGGGTTTTGCTGTAATCTAGTTTATCCACAGCGTAGGAACCATCGGTCATACCAAGATTGATTTGTGCGTAATGGCCAGCTTCGATTGTGTAATCATTCACTAATGACAAAAACTCACTACCCTTGTACTCAAGTAGATTAATACCAACGGCATTAGGCACAATATTGCCAGTATCATCCAAACAAAGATCGTTAGCGGTAATGCCAAAATCTGCATCACCAACTTGCATTACCAGATCGTCTGACTCCCCCGTGAGGGTTATGCTCGAAAAACACAAAATAACATCAGAAAGGCCATCTACCGGGGCGTCGCTCACAGCTAAGGAAAAAGTTGGCTGCTGGGTATCAATAGGGTCGACAAAAAGAGGTAGACCATCGTCATTGCCACCACAGGCAGACAAAGCCACAAGTAAACATAATAAAGACGACTGAAGGGGTTTCAAACTCATCACTTCTCCTTGAAAAATAGATCTGTGGGTTAATTGCCAATACATATCTGACAACTAACAAGGCGTTAGTTCATAGCAAGTTAGCTATTAAGAGTGTTAAAAAATATGTAATTTATTTTTAATCAACAACTTAGAGTTGGCTGGAGAAGTAGGTGAAGGGTATGTTTTCGAGCAATAAAAAACCCCGCTAGTGAGCGGGGTTTTGACGTTTTTAACAACATTAGGACCTTGTTATTGTTCTTATTTTTTTTATCGTCCTAGCTGTTTCCTTAAATATTAGATATTAAGAACGGCCACCGGTGAAATCTGGATATGCTTCCAAACCACACTCGCCGATATCTACACCTTCAAACTCTTCTTCTTCGCTTACACGAATACCGATGATAGCTTTAAGGATTAACCAAGCTACCAAGCTGGTTACAAATACCCATACAAAGATAGTTAGTGCACCAATGATTTGACCAGAGAATGAAGAACCGTCATTTGTAAAAGGTACTAATAGAAGTCCTAGCAGACCAACCACACCATGAACAGAGATAGCTCCAACTGGATCATCAATTTTCATTTTATCTAGAGCAACAATACTTCCAACAACCAAAATACCACCTAAAGCACCGAATAAAGTAGCTTGTAGAGGAGTTGGCGTTGAAGGTTCAGCAGTAATCGCAACCAAACCAGCTAATGCGCCGTTTAAGGCCATAGTTAGGTCAGCTTTACCGAATAACACGCGAGCTAGAACAAGAGCAGCAACTAAGCCACCAGCAGCAGCAGCGTTGGTATTCATAAATACCACGGCAACAGCGTTAGCACTTTCTACAGTAGCTGTCGCTAGAACAGAACCACCGTTGAAACCGAACCAACCCATCCATAAAATGAATGTACCTAAAGTCGCTAAAGGTAAGTTCGCACCAGGGATCGCGTTGATTTTACCGTCAGCAGTATATTTACCTTTACGAGCACCAAGTACTAATACACCCGCTAATGCAGCAGCTGCACCAGCCATATGTACAATACCAGAACCAGCGAAGTCAGAGAAACCTAAGTCGCCAAGGGTATACATACCGAATACAGCTTCGCCGCCCCAAGTCCAAGAACCTTCCATAGGATAGATAAAGCCAGTTAAGATAACTGCGAAAGCAAGGAACGACCACAATTTCATACGCTCAGCTACCGCACCTGAAACGATTGACATTGCTGTAGCAACGAACACTACTTGGAAGAAGAAGTCAGCTGACGGAGCATAAGTTGCTGGTTCAGCTACATCAGTAGCACCATCACCAACGATTCCATCAAGGAATAAAGTGAATTCACCGCCACCGTACATGATTGAATAACCGCAGACCATATACATGATACAAGCTACAGAGTATAAGGTAATATTCTTAGTTAATATTTCAGTGGTGTTTTTAGCACGCACTAAACCGGCTTCTAGCATGGTAAAACCAGCAGCCATCCACATGACTAATGCGCCACATATCAAAAAGTAAAAGGTATCTAGTGCATACCCAAGCTCAAATGTAATTTCCATGATTTTCTCCTGCCCTGCTGCTTAAATGGCTTCGCCGTCAGTTTCACCCGTGCGGATACGTACTGCATGCTCTAAGTCATATACAAATACTTTTCCGTCTCCAATCTTGCCCGTTTTCGCTGCGCTAACAATAGCTTCAACTAAACGTTCAACATGATCGTCTTGCACCGCAATTTCCAATTTAACTTTTGGTAAAAAGTCGACTTGGTATTCTGCACCACGGTACAATTCGGTATGACCTTTTTGACGTCCAAAGCCTTTAACTTCAGTGACAGTCAAACCATCAATGCCAATCTCTGAAATGGCTTCGCGAACATCATCAAGCTTGAAAGGCTTAACTATCGCAGTTACTAATTTCATTGTGTTACTCCCGATATTTTAATTTTGTTTTTATTGAAACGCTCTATTCCTAAAACAAGTCTTATGCCACTAATGTTTACGCATAAAAATCAATTACTTAGATTAGAAAAAATGGATTGAACCTACAATTAAAGCACCAATACCGAGCAAAAGGCAAATTTCGCACACAAATGGTGCATAAATTCACTGTAATCGAAAAGCGTTGCTAAAAGGGAACTAAAAGAGATACTGCAAGTCTATTGTCGAATCAATTTGACAATAATTATGCTGGATAGCACGCACCTTGGATTTTGAACGCCAACAATACATTCCTCCAGAGACGAAAAAACACTCTTTGCAAAAAGTACTGCTTATTTCTGTACTTGCTCACGTTTTAATCGGTTGGTGGATATTGTCTCAACAGCGTATAAACATTCCTGCAAAAGTTGAGCAGGAAACATCTGCTATCAATGCGAAATTAATCTTTTTTCCACCACCGAAAGTGCAGGAAAATACTATTGAAGCTGACACTACGGAACAATTACCTGAACCTCCACCAGAACAAATAGAACAAAAACAAGAAAGTAACCCCGTGGTTGAAGAGATCAATGTCGATGAAAACCCAAGTGTTGTCGATGAGGTAGTGGTGGAGGAAGCCCAAGAAACAATACCTGCGGAACAAGAGGTCCAAACAAAGGACATACCTGAAATCGTTGAACCTGTTACCCCCGAACTACCCACAATAGAAAATGACACTAGGCGTGAAGATTTACCTTCGATTGATTATCCAGATAAGTCTGACGATGAGGCACCGGTTGCGACGTCACGTAATTTGGCCCAAAAACACTTGTTAGATCACTCGGCACAAGCCAATCAACGGATGGCGGAACAAGAAGCACAGCGCTATCGTCAACAACGGGAATCACCGGATCTGAATTTACCTAAATTTGATCCCTATAAAACCGAAGATGAAAAGTTGATGGAAGAAAATACTATCCGGGTAGATTGCAGTTCCGCGGTAAATAAAACACTGCTAACGGTTTTACAATATACCACCGGAAGCACTATGGATTGCAGTAAATCTCAAGATTTTGAGCCTTACATCGATAAGCATGTTAAAAAGCCCATTAAGCCGAAAGATAGACGCTAATTAACCGACTTTTGACTCATTCAGCTTGTAAACCTAATTCCCAAACAGCCTTTCCCAAAAGCTTTTACGCTCTTGAATTTTTGGGTTTTTGGTATCACATTTATCCGCCCGTTTAGGCAGTACTTCTAATATGGCAGGTAAACTCATACTGGTCTGACAGCCCGCTTGGGTGGCTCTTCCCGTTTGTGGATTAAAATGGGCGATACCTAAACCTTTTGGAAAACGTCGAACCAGTGACTTTGGCGCTTGCAGGGCCTGAAAATCTAAAAATAAGCTCAATGCACCACTGGCCCCTGTTAATCCAGTACTCTTATTGTCATCTGTCCCAATCCAACTGGTAACTAAGATATTTTTGTCATAACCACTAAACCAACTATCACGGTAGTCATCGGTTGTACCTGTTTTGCCAGCCATATTAATAGTAGGAAAACGTCGGCGAACTTGTTTTGCTGTGCCTTCTAAGGTCACTTTATGCAGAGCATAATTCATTAAATAAGCGACTTTTTCATCAATAATTCTTTTTTCTGGGGCATCAAAGGAGTACATCAATTGATTATCAGAAGACATGATTGCATTCACCGTATGCAGGGGGATCTGCACGCCATTGTTGGCAATGGTTTGGTACATTTGATTAACCTGAATAGGCGATAAATCTAGGGCGCCTAAAGTCAATGCAGGATATTGGGTAATAGGCTCAGTTACGCCAAGGCGTTTAAGAGTTTGAGTGATATTATCTAACCCCAACTCCATACCTAAACTTACAGTGGGCACATTGAGGGATTGGGTTAAAGCAGTATACAAGGGAACTTGACCACGAAACTTTTTATCGGCATTTTGCGGTTCCCAAGTTTCCCCGCCTTCACTAGGTAATTGAATAGGATTGTCGAACAAAGGAGTGGCTAAGTTATATTCTTCTGGATGTTCTAAAGCGGTAATGTAGATTGCGGGTTTAACTAGAGAACCGATGGAACGTTTAGCGTCTAAGGCCCGATTAAAACCACTGAAGCCTGTTTTACGATCCCCAACCATTGCACGAATTTCACCGCTATCAATGTCAGTTACCACCATTGCGGCTTGCAAGTTTTCTAATTTACGCTGTTTTTCGATACTTGTTATGCCACCTGATAGTGCCGACTCTGCTTTACGTTGTGCGTTTGAATCAAGGGTGGTGAACAATTTCACCCCTGAGTCACGAATATTTGGATTATCTAAAATAGTATGTAATTCACGTCCCACTCTATCCATAAAGGCGGGATGTTTACCCTTGACCAACGTTGCGCCTGTAGCCACTTGAATTGGCTTATCCAACAATTTTTCAAAGGTCGTCTTATTAATTTTCCCGCCTTCAAACAGCAGCCTTAACACCAGATTTCGTCGCTCCAAAACACGTTCAGGGTGACGTCTTGGGTTGTAGTAAGAGGGGCCTTTAATCATACCAACTAAGGTAGTCATCTCCTCTAAGTTGAGCTCGTTCAGCGGGCGATCAAAATAAAAGTAGCTGGCTAAACCAAAGCCATGTACACCGGTATTCCCACTTTGTCCTAAAAACACCTCATTTAAATAAGCTTCCATTATCTGATCTTTGCTATATCGAGCATCGATTAGGATGGACATAAAGGCTTCTTTAATTTTTCTGGTTATGGACTTTTCATTGGTTAAGTACATATTCTTGACCAATTGCTGAGTTAGAGTACTACCACCTTGCACAGCGCGCCCGGCTGAAATATTTGCTATCAAGGCTCTTAAAATGGAAAGGGGAGCAATTCCATGATGCTCATAAAAATCTTTATCCTCAACCAAGACCAGCGCTTCAACCAACTCTTTAGGAACTTGTCCAAGAGATACCAACATTCGGTCTTCTTTGCCGTCACTAATCAACCGTGTCACTAGCCATGGTTCTAACCTAAAGCTACTGATTTGTTGACCGCTGTTAAGATTAACAATGCTTGCTACACGGCCTGATTTTACGGTTAACGACAGAGCTGTTTCACCTTGAAACCCATCGGGGAAATGAAACGCCCGACGATACACTTCAAAATGATTGTTACTGTATTGATACTCCCCTGTTCGGCTGGCGTTAGCTACCCGTCGATATCCCAACAGTGTTAACTCTTCAATAATTTCTTTACTGGTAATTTCTTCTTTTAAACTTAACACCAATGGACGCGCATAAATTTGCGCCGGCACTTGCCATTTATTGCCAGAAAACTGATGGGCAATCACTGCGTCTAAGTAAACCATGTATGCGGTCATAGCAACGATACACACCAGAAACATTTTCCAGAAATATTTGCGGAACCAAGGTAAGGGATTCAATTTTTGGGCTAGTGACATGGCTGATTAAGGGGATCTTTGTTGGGGTTGTTTTTAGATAAGCAGTCTATCAGTGCCGACGAGTTGGCTCAAACCAGTATTCAAAAAATATGACAATAATTAGATATTGTGGTCACTACTTGCCGATGCTCTATCAACAAATAGTGACTGACAAACACTCAGTTAACTTATCGAATCACAACATTCTTGAAAACCGAATTTGAATTTGGGTTTTCTACATCATTATCCATTCCAAAAACAATATAAGGATAAAAACCGGTATAATATTCTCCGATTGGAATTACAAATTTTTGATAATCCCCATCGGCAGTATATTGAAAATCATGATTCCCCCAAACTTGGGTTCCAAACAAACGAAAGGTTAAACTTTCATTTGTGAATTCATTGCTAGTGAACCCAATACCATGAATTTCCCCTTCAGCCGTTGATTTAAACTCAAATTCCAAAACAGTATCTGCATTAATAACTGTGTTAAGTTCAATTTTCTGCCACAAATTTCCTTGAAGTTGCAAAGTGTAACCAGAGTCGAGCACTGTGGTAGTACTATCACCTTCTGGGTTTTGACTGGGATCTAAATCAAAAATATCTAATTCATTGAAATTTAAACTGTCGTTTGGAATGGGTTCATCATCGGTATTTTCAAAAATAGAGATACGACTAAAATAACTAGTGGCAACAGAATCTGTTATATCGTTATCCATTGCAAAAACTAAGTACGGATAGGTACCCTCCTCATAATATTGTCCCACTGGAATTGTAAATGACTGATACTCGCCAGTTCCTGAATAATTGAATTCACTTATTCCCCATTCCTGAGTACCGTATAGTTGAAATGTTTCATTTCTATCGGCCAAATCCATTGTATAAAAACCAATTCCGTGAATTTCCCCTTGTGATGTAGATTTGAAGTCAAAGGTTATCATTGTATTTTCTGTAATAGACTGATTTATTTCTATTTTTCTCCACAAATTACCTTGCATCTGTAACGATTCCCCTTCATCGATAACATCACTAAAGCTTGAACCAGATGGGTTTTGAGCAGGATCAAATTCAGTGATGGAGAACTGGCTTAAATCAAGGGTTTCAGTGGGGGAAGCATCATCGTCAGTATTGTAGACTGTGACATTTGAATAGGTTCCGTTGGCAGTGGAGTCTTCTACATCGTTGTCCATAGCAAAATAGATAAATTCTATATTGCCAGTGTAAAACTGCCCAACAGGGATAGATATATGCTGAACTTCTCCAAATTCTGTATAACTTGTACTATTTAGTCCCCAAGTTTGCGAGCCCGCCAATGAAAATGTTCTAGCTTCTTCCATTTTATTGTCATTATCTAAACCAATTCCATGGATTTCACCTAAAGATGTACTTAAAAAGTCAAACTCAATTACTGTATCGGATTGAATAACGTGATTTAAACTCACTTTAATCCAGCGATTTCCTTCTAAAGTTATGCTTAAACCGTCCTCTGAAATTATCACGTTACCTTCAAAGTCTTGCCCTGTACTAAAGGGCGAGTAAGGTAAATCATTGAAGTTTAAAAATTCACCTGAAGGGTTTTCTGTCACTTCAACTTCAAAGTTTTGTGTATCAGTTCCATAATCATTGCTTGCACTAATTTGAATTAAATTAACTCCTAGTTGACTGGACGTCGGCGTCCATGCAACTAGTCCATCTTCAGAAAGAGTCATTCCCTCTGGACCATAATCCAAATCAAAAGTTAAGAGCTCTGTACCTTCTGCATCAACTCGATTATCGGCATCATATTGATAAGCTATTCCAGAGGTTGCAGTTGTATTAGGAGTAGAAATAATTACTGGAGGGAATATATCAGCAAGACAGACTCCAGAACTGACCAAAGCATCCATTTGCGACAAACTACAATCTGAAAACTGATCACTGCCATTAATACTTGGGTTCATTAAAAAAGTTCCATTTGTTGCAGCACAGGCTGAACCGGCCTGATTGTCATGGGGAGCTCCAAAGTTATGCCCTATTTCATGGGCAGTAATGAGTGCAGTATTAGAGCCGAAACGTTGAGTTACACCCACTGAGTAGCTATTACAAATAGCGCCAACATAGGCGATACCAATTGTCCCGCCATCTAAATCCTTTCCTGTAAATAAGTGACTTAGACCTGGATTATTATAACTCACGGCAACGTAGGTGCGATAAGCCACGATTAAATCTTCGGCATCCGTCATGGTTAATGTGCCGTTATCCTCTAGTACACGGATATCATCCACAGTCACCTGAACGCCTACTTGTTCTGAAAAAATACCATCAACTACATTCATTTCGATGAGCATTTCCGTCGCCGCGTCCTGGGGATCTCCAGCTTCGAACTCGGCATCCGCCACTAGTGAGACTAAAATTTCCTTAGAAGCCATTTCACTTGCCATTTCAGCTAGTTCGTCGATGTAACTGGAATAATTAAAAGCAGATTGAATTGCATGACTCTCAAGAGCACAAGTAGCGCTATGACTCACGTCTTTTGCGTTGTAAACCACCAAATCATCAGTGCGCTCACTAAGGGTGTCGACCAAATTTAATTCAGCATCGAGTTGTTTTTTATAATTCACGAAATATAAATCATGGCCATCATAAAATGCCCCACTAAGTCTCCCTTCAACTAAACTGAATCTGGCCCAAGAGTTTTCAGAACCGTCCAGCTTACCTTTATACAAAGCAACCGTAGAATGTAATTTAAGTCGCAAGCTTGCTGATAAAAGTTGCTTATTCTCGACTAAAATAAATGTTCGTTGCTCTGAGTTGGTATTCAAAGCCAACCTAGTTTGAGAATTCTCACTGTCTATTTTTAAAAAATTAAACTGCGCTTCGCTTACCTGGGAAATAGTTAGATCATGGTTAGACTTGGCATCTGCGTTCGAAAGGGCAAGGGTAATTAGAATATAAAAAATAGTTAAGATTGAGCGGTGGAAAAAGTGAAGGGTTTGCATATTTGCTACCTATTAGTGACCAACACAGTCCAGCAAGAGCAGGTACTGTTCAACATCATCCCATTGTATCGGTTAATTTATACACACCTCCAGCATTATATGTGACCAAAATGTTAAACAGATGAATTTACAGGTAAATTAATTTTCCGCAGGTCATCACCAGAGCGAGGTAAAACTACATATACTTCTTAACCCGGGTGGTTGCTTGTGCTGTTGCGGGATTGTCAGGCCAAAAATGCTTGGGATAGCGACCCTTCATTTCTTTTTGAACATGGGCATAACTACCTTGCCAGAACCCAGTAAGATCTTGGGTTTTCTGCAATGGCCTACCGGCTGGTGATAATAGAGTTAGGGTAATTGGCACTTTACCATTGGCGACACTGGGAGAGCTATCGTAGCCGTACATTTGCTGCATTTTCACTTGCATTTCAACTTGACCATCAGCTGAATATACTAGTTTACATTCTTGTCCAGTTGCATCTTTTATTTTAACCGGGTAATACTTTTGTAAATGTTGCTGCTGCTCCCAAGTTAATCGCGTTTTCAAAATTGTTAACCAATCCAGTTGTTGTAGCTTAGTGGCACTCACTATGCCATCGAGAAAGGGTTGCAACCATCGTTCAAGCTCCGCTAATAGAGTGGGTTCGGAAAAATCAGGCCAACAATCGCCTTCGACTTTACGGGCTAAACTTACTCGATGGATGAATGTCCAAATCCTATCTTGCCAATTTAAAAATGACAGTCCTTGCTGTCTGATTTGGTCGAGCACTATTTCTACGCATTTTGCTGGATCTACGGCTTCGATTTGTTTTTCTCGTAAGACTATTGCGCCGAAGCTTTGTTTTTCTCGCGCCACAACTTTATTTAGGCTTTGCGACCAAGTGTATTCACACTGCTGTTCAAAATGGTCTTTGAATAATTCAAAAACCAACGCCTCATCAATGGGTTCTGCTAATTGAATAAAGGCATCAGCTTGCTCACTTACGGTTAATTTGGTCACTATAATCCATTTACTCAACATAGCAGCTGCTTGCCCATTAGGGTTATAGTATTTTGCTCCAGTTCCATTAACCAGTTGGTAAGCACCATTATCCCGCAATCGAGCGATTTGATCCGGATAAGCTGAACTTAGTAATTGACTTAACTTACCCTTTTCTAGATTCAATGAACGACTATCACAAGAACATCCAATGCGTTTTGCCCAACGTTTCCCTTGGACCCAAATGGGATGCGAGGGGTTAGAAATAAGGAATACTAAATGTTGTCGTAATTCTGTTTCCCTTCGTAGCTCGTTGATGGGTCTAAATTCGAGTAAAGCTACCAATAAACAGGCGAGTGTTTTTTGGAAGCCATCTCCTTGCTGACTATGCACCAATAGTCCAGCTAATCTTGGGTGACAACCAAAACTATTCAGTGCTCTGCCATGAGCTGTTAGTTTGCTGGAAGAATCAATAGCACCTAACAACAATAACACTGACTTAGCATAATCAAGTTGTGATGAGGTTGGATGATCTAATAAAGGTAATTCGGATAACTCGCTGCCCCAAACTTTTGCATCCAAATACAAACCACTAATATCCGTTTCTAGTATTTCCGGCGCCCGCTGAGCAATCAAACGTTGCTGAGTCTCTTTCGACCACAACCGATAACAATCACCGGGCGATAATCGACCGGCTCGCCCAGCCCGTTGAGTGGCAGACGCTTTAGAAATTTGCTTCATGGACAGTTGTTGTATACGCCGCTGCCAATTGAAGTTGGCAACATTCTCTAAGCCCGAGTCGATTACCACTTTAATACCGTCAATGGTTAAACTGGTTTCGGCAATATTCGTGGCCAGCACAATTTTACGTCGCCCTTGTTTCGCGGGTTGAATTGCTAAACGTTGTTTGTGTTTATCCAGTTGACCAAATAAAGTATGAGTTTCAATCTCTGGTGCATGGTATTTAGCGAAATAGTCTGTACAAAGCTGCTGTGTAGCCACTATTTGTCTGGCCCCAGGCAAAAAGACTAATAGGTCGCCTTCATGGCTATCCACAGCCTCTCTAATTACTTGAAAAACATCTTGTTCCAAAGGGCTTTTCGTTCTTGGTCGATAATGGCTAGTAACCGGAAAGCTGCGGCCAAGGCTTTCTAACTGTTTGGCATCCGGTAATAACTTTGCCACCGCAGCCGCATCTAGAGTGGCAGACATAACTAACAATCGTAAGTCGTCACGGATTGCCTGTTTCACTTCTAAACATAGAGCTAAGGCAAAATCAGAATGTATATTGCGTTCATGAAACTCATCAAAAATAATCAATCCCACATTGGCTAATTCAGGATCGTTTTGCAACAGACGGGTAAGCAAACCTTCGGTCACAATCTCTAGCCTAGTGTTAGCACTTACTTTCGATTCGCCCCGCATGCGATAACCAATAGTTTGACCTACAGGTTCACCTAACTGCTCAGATAAATAGACCGCAATCGAGGTAACGGCGATTTGCCGAGGTTGTAGCATAATAATTTTTTGAGCTGCAAATTTAGGATGTTGAAGCAGTTTTAATGGCAAGTAGGTGGATTTACCCGCACCAGGAGGAGCGACTAATATCACATCTTGAGCTTCTATCTCTTTTTCTAATGCTGGCCAGCAAGTTTCTACAGGTAACACGCAGTCAAACCAAAAATCCTCTATAATCAGCTCATTCTATCGTTGCTGGAGTTTCAATGCGCTACTTTTTAGGATTTGATTTAGATGCCAAATCAAAAATTGCACTAGATGATTGGCGTAATAAAGCCTTGCCTAAGTTTGAACGTGCTGTTCCTGCTAAAAATTTTCACATCACCAGTGTATTTTTAGGACAAGTTAAAGAGCAGCAATTAGATCACCTTTGTAGTGCCATACAGGACAGCGAGTTTCATAACTTTAACCTGCAAATTAATACGTTAGGTTATTGGTCGAAACCCAAGATTTTATGGCTGGGCGGTACGCAAATACCCCAACAAATGTTGCAGATCAACAAACGCTTAACGGAATTCTCCCAACAAGCAGGGCTAAATATACCAATTAGAGAATATATTCCTCATGTTACTTTAGTCCGAAACGCTAAAAGTAATCCTCCGGCTCCACTGTTTGCTCCCGACTTTGAGTTGAAGATCGGACAATTACATTTATTTGAGTCGGTAAGTGGAAAAAATGGTGTGCAATATCCTATTCGGCAAAGTTGGTCGCTATCACCTTCCATTCGCCCCCGATAAACTTTTATGTAATTCCAATAAGTGCTTTACCTCGGGCCTATTCCGGCAGCACAATAAGGGGATTAGTAGTGAGTTCGATTTTAAGAGAGTAATTTATTCATGCAACAAACCTTTAGACTGGTAATTGATTGTCCAGATCAAGTGGGATTAGTCGCCGCTGTAAGTCAGTTTTTGGCTGATCAGCAAGCCACAATTGTCGAAGCCAGCCATCATACAGATGCTAAACTTGGTCGCTTTTTTATGCGCCACGAAATAAAAACTGACACCTTAAAACTGACGTTGGAAAGTTTCAAACAAGCGTTTGAACCCATTGCTCAACAATTTTCAATGAAATGGAAAGTTTCTGACTCTTTGCAAAAGCAAAAAGTCGCTTTGCTTGCTAGCCATGAATCCCACTGTCTCATCGATATCCTGCACCGCTGGCATAGTGGCGAATTGGATTGTGAAATACCCTGTATCATAGCTAACCACCCTCAGATGAAACAATTTGCAGATTGGTATCGAGTACCTTTCCATTGGGTGGATTTTAAAAACCAAGACAAAGCAGTCGCATTTGCTCAAGTTGAAGCTTTATTGGAAGAGTATCAGGCGGATCTCACTGTGCTTGCGCGTTTTATGCAAATTGTCCCCGATAACCTATGTCAAAAGTTAGCGGGCAAAGCCATTAATATTCATCATAGCTTTTTACCCTCATTTGCTGGCGCTAAACCCTATCAACAAGCCTATGATCGAGGCGTAAAATTGATTGGTGCAACCTGTCACTATGTAACCAAAGATTTAGATGAAGGACCCATCATTGAACAAGAGGTGATACGTATTAGTCACAGTGACTCTGCCGAAGATATGGTTCGCAAAGGAAAAAACTGTGAGAAAGCCGCGTTAGCCAATGGCGTCCGTTATCACTTGCAAGACAGAGTGATCATTCACAAAAACAAAACCGTTGTATTTGCATAAGCTAAGGGGCAACTAATGTCTATTTATCTAGTTCGCCACGGTGAAACAGACGGTAACCGGAATCGCATTGTACAAACACCGGAAACGCCATTATCTGCCCATGGTCATCTACAAGCACAAGAATTAGCTGATGCTTATCAAAATCATCAAATTTCAAGAATACTGTGCAGCGATCATACTCGTACCCAACAAACCGCGAAACCTGTGCAGCAGTTGTTGGGCTGCGAATTGGTTTTAACTGAACTGTTACAGGAGCGGAATTTAGGTGCGCTCAGGGGAACACCTTGGAAACAAATTGATTTTGACTTTTTAGCCGCCGATTATCATCCTGAAAATGGTGAAAGTCAGCCGCAGTTTGGCCAACGTGTGGAGCTAGCATGGCAACAAATTATTCAGCAGGCTAACGAAATAGAACAGAGTTTAATGGTAATCACCCATGGATTAGTTTTGCGTTATATTTTGCAACACATTTTGCAGATTGATGAGGCTAGTTTAGAACGTTCTGGAATTGAAAATACCTGTGTAACCCAAATCGACAAACAGGATTTCAGTAATATTAAGTTATTATGTGATATTGCACATTTACGTCAAGAAGTGGTCAAAGGAACAGCGATTTAATCCTAACCCTAACGTTAGAAAAACGCTGAATAATTAACGTTAACCTGATTGTCGATCATACCTCGGTCAAATAGCGTCCCAAACTCGCCCGTCGCATCCCAATGATGACTACTCAATGCTATATCTACTTGGTGGTCATCTCTTACCCCTTTAAAACGGCTGCTTATTTTGAAGATTTTACTTTTAGGTAAGGTTAATTCCAGCCCTTGGGAGGTTCTAAATTCAGGGGCAGACTGTAATATCACACCAGCACTGAGGCTCATTTTTCGGCTCAGGCTATATCGAGGCAATAGAGCATATCGTTTGAGACTAATTTTTTGATTATTGATACCCCATTCTAATTGACCATTTGCATAGCTCATGCCCCCTTCAAATGATAAACGCTGATTAACGGGGTGCACAAAGGTCAACTCATATTCTCGATGACGACAACCGTCAAATTTTATACGTAGCTTGTTAAACTCAATTTTGGTGGTATCAGGTATTATACTATTTAACCAACTCACGCCTTTAGACACGATGTGTTCTTCTGCTTGGCAGGTACTGCCAAATAACAACATAAACAAACATAGATACTTGAACATGATGTGAACTCTTAGGAGTGATTTAATATGTTTAAATATTACTCAAAAAAGACTACCTATAACGTACATCAACTGACATTAGGTATTTAATTAAATACCTGTTATCTATTTTTTCCTCAATGCTAAGTGAAACTTTTCAACCACTTAGATAAAAAGAGAGCGAATAACCATTCAAGCAAACTTATTAAAAAAGAATCAAGGACTATGTTCTGTAAGGGTTTGTAGACGATTAATAAAAGTTGATTTAGCGCTGATGCTTGTAGTTTTCTTGCTAGGGATTAGTATTATCAACAATACTCGCACACGAGTATAAAACGTATAACAATAAAAATAACAGCAGAACCATCTCTTAAATAATTGGTAAAAATTAAATGAAAAAATTTGCTCTGACACTAACAAGTGCAATGCTAATTGCCACGCTAAGTGGGTGCTCGCAAAGTACGAGCTCCTCTCAATCTGAAGACAATGTATCTATGGCTGATCAAGTCCTACAAACCAATCCTCTCCTTGCTGAATATTCAGGTCCTTATGGCGGTGTACCGGCCTTTGATAAAATGGACTTAGCCTTACTCATTCCCGCATTAGAAAAAGGAATGGAAATTAATTTAGCCGAAATAGAGGCGATTACGAATAACCCTGCAGCAGCAACATTCGAAAATACCATTGTTCCATTAGAAAAATCTGGTGCAGCACTAGGTCGCGTATTCACTTATTGGGGTATTTGGAGTTCAAATAAAAACAGTCCTGAATTTCGTGAAATTCAACAGGAAATGGTTCCTAAAATCTCAGCATTTAGCTCTAAAATAAATCAGAACCAAGATCTTTTTGCTCGGGTTAAAGCGGTATATGAAAGTGAAGAATATAAACAGCTTAATTCGGAACAACAACGTATAAC
The DNA here is from genome assembly GCF_039982535.1 of Aliiglaciecola sp. NCBI lineage: Bacteria > Pseudomonadati > Pseudomonadota > Gammaproteobacteria > Alteromonadales > Alteromonadaceae > Aliiglaciecola > Aliiglaciecola sp. The sequence continues at coordinate 275,060 of NZ_JBDWYG010000038.1, read as the reverse complement.
CTGGCTAACTTACAATAGTTTTGCACGCAATGGCGCAACCTTGGTAGGTGAAGCTAAAAAACGTTACGCAGAGATCAATCAAGAAGTTGCAAGCTTACAAACTAAATTTGCCAACAATGTTTTGGCAGATGAAGAAAATTATGTGCTTTACATCGATGGCGACCAACTCTCTGGCCTACCTGAATCATTTGTTACAGCTGCAGCATCAGCAGCTGCTCAACGTGGCCATGAAGGTAAGTATGCGATTACTAACACACGTTCTTCAATGGACCCGTTCCTTACTTACTCTGAAGAGCGTGAGTTACGTAAGAAAGTATGGGAAACCTATTACAGCCGCGGTAATAATGGCGACGAGTTCGACAACAATGAGCTGATTAAACAAATCTTAACGTTGCGTCACGAACGCGTTCAACTGCTGGGCTATGACAACTACTCCCAGTGGAGACTCGAAGATCGCATGGCAAAAAACCCTGAAAATGCCATGGATTTAATGAAAAAAGTTTGGCCAGCAGCCATTGCTCGTGTTGATGAAGAAGTTAAAGACATGCAAGCCGTGGCAGATGCAGAAAATGCCAATATCACTATTGAGCCTTGGGATTACCGCTTTTACGCTGAAAAAGTGCGTAAACAAAAATACGACCTAGACTCTGACCAAGTGAAACAATACTTACAACTAGACAAACTTCGCGAAGCAATGTTTTACGTTGCCGGTCGTTTGTTCAACTTCAAGTTTACTCCTATTGAAGAAGGCAAAGTTCCTGTTTTTCACCCTGATGTTAAAGTTTGGGAAGTAACCGACCTCACTTCTGGAGAACATATTGGTTTATGGTATTTAGACCCGTTTTCTCGCAAGGGTAAACGCTCTGGCGCTTGGGCAACAACCTACCGCAGTTACACCACTTTTGATGGTAAGAAAACTGTACTTTCTTCGAATAACTCAAACTTCGTCAAAGGCCCTGAAGGCGAACCTACTCTAATTTCTTGGGATGATGCAGAAACCTACTTCCATGAGTTTGGCCATGCTTTGCATTTCTTGTCAGCTAAAGTAGCCTACCCCACTTCACATTCAGGGGTGCGTGATTACACTGAGTTCCAGTCACAATTATTAGAGCGTTGGTTGATTACAGATGAAGTTATCAACAACTATCTTGTTCATTACAAAACTGGTGAACCTATTCCTCAAGAGCTAGTTGCTAAAATCAAAAAAGCATCTACTTTCAATGAGGGCTTTAAAACAACTGAGTATATGGCGTCGGCAATTATGGACTTGTTGTACCACACAACAGATCCAGCCACTATTGACCCTCAGAAATTTGAACAAGAACAACTTGTGAAAATGGGTATGCCAGAAGAAATGGTAATGCGTCATCGCAGCACTCAATTTGGTCACATCTTTAGTAGTGAAGGTTATGCCTCTAGTTATTATGGATACATGTGGGCTGAAGTCTTAACCTCGGATGCAGCTGAAGCTTTTGCTGAAGCACCTGGAGGTTTCTACGACAAAGAACTAAGTGAAAAGCTAGTTAAACACTTATTCGCCATTCGCAACGCAATGGACCCTGCTGAAGCTTATCGTTTGTTTAGAGGTAGAGATGCAAATGTTGAAGCCTTGATGCGCGACCGTGGATTTCCAGTGAAATAAACGGTACCTAAGCCTAATTTAGACATCAAAAATAGCACTTTTTAAGTGCTATTTTTTTGTCTTGGTTTTGCAAGTATTCATCGACACCACCGATGAACCAGAACCAGAACCATGCCATGCCATGGTAACGGTTTCTTCTAATAATCATCAACTTGAGAGATTTTCTCTAGCATATTATTGTCGTAGCCATATGGTGTTAGCCCGTTCATTTTGTGAGTAACAGGACAACAACTCGTTTCTCAAAAGTCTGACATAGTTGAAAAATATGGTTGTCAACCAGCGAGCCCCCTCATTGACTAGACATACATAAACAGTGACAACACAATTTAAGAGCCTGGGCCATGTACTGGCACAAGCAAACGGTTCTTTACCACACTCAATGCAAACCTTTTATTCTCACCTCAGCAACTCACCTGTTTTGCCAATTTGGATTTGATTTATTTTTTAATTGAACTAAGGTAAATAAAACGGCGCTAACAGCATTTCTCGTCAAATCAATTACATTCTTATAAGTCTGACTCTTTAAATAGTGTGTATGTCCCTATCATAATGATTCTTACAACATGGAGTTGAAGAATGTATTCTGACACTGATCCTGATCTTATCTTGCAAATGCTGGACTATGCTATTGTCTGGTTACCGGCTTTTTTGGCGTATTTGTTACTGCGAACCGCGGCGGTGCGGGCTGTGTTATATTTTATGATGCAAAAAGCAAAGTCAGAGCTGTCGCAACCGTGCGAGTTTACAAGAGGTAACGCACATAGAACTTCGTTGAACAGTCGAGTTTATAATTCACGTTTCAGCATTTCCCCCACTGACACCTTGCAATATGATAGATGGCAAAAAGCACTTAAATCAGGAAGTAGCAGTTGGTGGCGATTCGCTAAAGCTTGGGCATTGTTTACGGTTATTCTGTCATTTTTAATATTTTATGGGGTCAAACATCCTCCAGATATAGCCCGATACCCCATTCAATCAATACTTGCCGGAATGTTACCCTTTGTTTTCGGTTTCCTGCTATTAATTGTCATAGTACTCAATGGCGCAAAACGGTATTTATTGGGTTATGTGCCTTTTGTCAGTAGTTTTTTGTGGCTATTAATGACCTCATTGTGTGCGCTTTTAGTTGCCCCAGTATATGAGTTAAATTGGTTTGTATGTGCCTTACCCGGCGTGCTTAGTTTGTTATATTATTTCACAGCATACAGAAGGCAACGGTTTAAAAACTGCGAAGATGAAAACAATCGATTATTGATTTTACGGGTGTTTGACGCAGATAAAAATACCGCCTTTACGTTTGGTGATATCAGTCATTTTTGGCGCTTTATTGGTTCCACGATCACCGTTGTCGACCCTTCTTATTTGCGCTTTCGGTATTCGCTTTCTTACCCTCGCAGTAAGTTACGATTCATGCGAATTGTGTTTGTCGTATCAGGGCTCTTAACTTTAATCAGTTTATCAATTGGTGGAATAAGCCTTTTAAATGGACAAGTTACTGGATTAGGGGGAATTTCACATCAGGCCAGAATCGAATTACTGGGTATGTTCGCATGGCTAATACTTATTCCATTAGCCTTGCTGCCATTAATTTTTATTTTGAAGCGCCGTTTTATAGCTAGTCAAGATGATCTGAACACCAATTTAACGATGATCAATAACGAAGCTGTATCAATCGACGGTGTGTATCAAGATATCTCTTTATATTGCCACAGCAATGCTTGGAAACCAGCTATTAGTAGCCTGCTTGATATAAGTACAGTAATCCTGATGGATTTAAGAGGACTCACGCCAGACAGAGCGGGCAGCTTATATGAGTTGGATTTAATTATTCACAGTGTGGCGCTGCATAACGTGGTTTTTTTGATCAATGACGAAGCAGAACAACATCAACTTACAGATTTAATTAGAGAACGAGTAACGTTAGCCGCAGCGAACTCTCCGAATCGCAATGTCAGCGAGATTAACCTAAATATATATCAGCCAAGTCGTTACGAGGTTCGCGACACGGAACGACTACTTGCAATGCTCGCAAGCGCTACCGCAAAGCCAGGCCCGGGACATTTCTCCTATATCATTGACACCTTAAGTGTATGGCAACGTTTCAAAATTATCATGGCAAAACCCATGCGAATGTGGCGCGTAATTAGCGAATATATTGACATGATTATTTCGCGACCTCCTTTAGCTTACGCGGTGATACCTGCTATATTTTTGATAGTGATAAGTCTATTTAGCGTCCGGATTATGGCTGTACTAAATTCCTTACCCACACAAACCAATCATCTGACTCAAAACCAGACAGACCTAGAACCCTTACCACAACCTATTATAAACAAGCCCATTAGTCCCCCCGTAGATTTTGAACGACCGACAGAATCCGTCGAAGTATTGGACCATTACGCATTTACCAATTGGAAAGGTTTGTCTGTTCGATTAGATATTAATACACCTTATGCAGATAGCGCTATGGAGATGGGCTTGGTAAAGGTGTTTGAGTCGATTGCTGACAATCAAGCAATAAACATAAGCGAAATCAATACAGGCTTGTTTAGCCCGAACTTGTTAACCGCAATAATTCCAGTTAAACGGGGATCAATTACAAAAGTATCATCGGATGGAACCACCACTTCCACAAAAACGCATCCCAAAGGCCAAATTCGAATTTGGCTAAAGTTCGAGGATAGTAAATCGGTTAATATCGTAAACAATATAGACGGCGAACTGCTGTTAAAACTTCCTAACCCAGCTCAGGTAGTACAAATTGAATTAAAAAACATTCAAGTTTCACAATCATTTACTATTAAAGGCTTTGAGTCGCTCGGATTATGTACTTATAAATATTATCCCGACGCCAAGTCCCTATTAGTTTCATTTGAAAATCCGCTCCCTCAAAATAGCAAAATATTTATTCTAGATTCCGATGGCACCCGCGTTAGTGCGACATCTAGTAGTAGTGTTTCATTGGGGTCCGGGGCGAATAAAAAGCGGTCCTTCAATAAAACGTTCTCCGTTGGTTCAGTCAAAAACATAAGCTTGGAAATCGTACAGCTAGCTAATATGCTTGAAGTTCGTGTACCATTCTATGCCAACAACATCCCCGTTGAGCGTAGATAGCGGATATTAAGATGCAGACGAATCGAATACACAAAACATTATACGCGGGCAGTAAAACTGGTGTGGATAATTACAATGAGCAGTTATTTGAACAGTATAAAATTTATTTAGCCTCAGCCGATACTATTAGTAGTCGTCGACAAAGCGCCAATAGTTTTTTTGTCACCCTCAATACTGTGCTGGTGTCACTCATCTCCTATCTCAACATAGGTCACACAGAGACCACAAACATATTCTGGTTAGTATCTACTGCTGGAATAGCAATATGCTACATGTGGTATCGCTTAGTACGCTCATACCGCGACCTCAACACGGCTAAATTTAAAGTGATTCATGAGATAGAAAAGAGTTTACCCCTATCTCCTTTCGATGCAGAATGGGAAGCTGTGGGCAGAGGCGAAGATAGCAAACTTTATTTACCCTTCACTCATGTGGAAATGTATGTCCCCATGGTATTTATTGTTTTGCACTTATTCGTTTTAGTATCGAGCTTTGTAAGTTTTTAAATCCCTTTGACATCCCTATTGATAATTTACTACAAAGTTTTATCTCACTCAGATAGTGTTGCATCCCTGTAACACAATATCAGAAATGTCAGTGTCAACTGTCTTATTTTTAAGCGAGACACTTGCTGGGCAAAACAGCCACATATATTTCGTAGCTTTGTCTTCACTCGTCACGTTTAGCGTGACTTCATCTGCCGCAATCATAGGTTGCTTGATTATAATCTCAATAAGCATGGCATATAGTGCCCTCATGCATATATAGGTCTAGCAAACTCGTTATCAACAATGCTAATAAGACCAACAATGGACTTCCTAAAACCCACATAACTTGTCTTCAAACAAGTTTAATACCTTTGAATTTAGATGGGATTGCAACGTTGGAATTAACTTGGAAGTAGGTGGTTTACTAGACGCTTGCTTTGCTTTAACGTTTGAGTTTGTTTATTTGAGATTTTTGGAGATGTGTTTTTTAGAAGACTGAAAAATGCCTACCCATAATGCTATTTCCAAAAGCAGGCCCAAGGCTATAAATGCAATGGCGCCGATAACATTTCCTACATAGTAGCAAACTACAGCCAAACAAAATAAAGCAGCTAATAATAAATATTTAGTTGTTTTCGTCATAATAATTTCTTCCGTTAATTAAGGACATTGCGGAGACACTTCATTCTCAGCACAAGGAAAGCAACTGCGAATTTGTTTGCCTTTATAGACATTGCAAACCTTACCGGTTTCAACATCTACCAGAAAAGACTCATTCTCAGCTTGATAATAGTAATGAACAAAAAGCTGCCCTTGATCTTCAAATTCATGTTGGGAATTGGGCTCACCTTTGGCAACCAATAAATCTTCCTGATTCGCCAATTGAAGCCCATCGTTTGCCATTCCACTTTTGAAGATGAAAATTGATCCACAGACTAAGAATATGAATACCGACTTCTTCATTTAGCGTTTAGCTCCCCATTATTTTTAAAGCAAGGTACGGAGAAACAATAAAAACCAACGTCATGGCTTTATAAATACTCAGAAAGTTAATATACAAAGGCGGCAACGTACTTTTTTCAACTTGAAATACCTTACTATGGATTGAAGATATGACTTCAGGTTTAAGTGTAACAATTAATGTAGCAAGCATTAAATAGACAATATTAATTATTGAAGCCCAACCAAATAGCTCGGTTATTTGTATAATACTCATATGGAATTACCTTAAGTTTTTGGTCTTTTAGTCAGTATGGCTCATTAATAGCTGAAAAGCCCAATGGTCGGGTAGTTTACACGCCATTCAGCCCCCTTAGTTTTGCAAAGTATCTAACATTATTTAAGATACTCCAGCTTCAAGAATGATTAAGGTATATTTGTTCCACATTAAAAAATCACAGGATAATGCTTTGAAACGTCACATTGGTTTTGCTCTAAATATTCTTGCTATAGGTTTGTTTTTTCCGGGTATATTGCTACCTATGTTTTCATTAGATATGGATTTAGCAGCATCCCTAGAGGGCTCTGTTTTGAGTTCTGATATTGTCGATAAAGAACTTTCCATAATGGCCACTATTGACGAATTATGGCACGACCAAAGAATTTTAGTGGCAAGTCTCATTTTACTTTTTTCAGTGGGGATCCCACTTCTGAAAACAACTATGGTTTGTATTGCTTATTTTCTTCCTGGACACAAACTAGAACGTATTTTTTTGAGCGTGGTTTCTAATATCGGAAAGTGGTCCATGGCCGATGTATTTGTAGTCGCCGTTTTTTTAGCAATCTTATCCACAAATCATGCAGAAACAACAGATTCCCATACTTTTGCAGTCTTCGGATTTAAAATGTCTTTAGAAATTAGTACCCAAACTCTGTCTAACGCAGGTCAAGGTTTTTACTATTTTGCAGGGTATTGTTTGTTGTCATTATTAGGCACTCATTTTTCTATTAAGGGCGTAAAGAGCAAAAGCCGCGACAGTTTAGTTAGCTGAATATGCACTTTTACCTTTCACAAAACACAAAATTGTATAAAAATGCAGCAATGCGAATTTGAAAGGGGTTCGCATAACAAGACAGGTTAAGACAATTTACCTTAGTAAAATAGGTAAATTGTCGCAGTAGATAACCCGTAAATTTCCCCATTACTATGGAAAGGAGTCATTATGGCTATTGGAATTATGGAATTTATTGGTGGTATATTTAAACCAGCAGCGGATTTAATTGATAATGTTCATACTTCAGACGAAGAGCGTTTAATATTAAAAAAACAATTAGATGAAATTAGTTCAGGTGTGCAACTTAAGATGATTGAGTTGGAACATAAGGTTCTTGAATACGAAACTAAACTGCTTCAAGCGCAACAAGCTGTGATAATCGCAGAAGCCCAAGGCAAGAGTTGGATACAGCGAAACTGGCGGCCAGTGTTAATGATGGTCATTATTTTCATCGTAGCGAACAACTATATTCTGTTTCCTTACCTTAACCTATTTACCGACAAAATTAAGATGTTGGAACTTCCAGAGGAACTGTTTACTCTGTTAACCGTAGGTGTAGGCGGATATGTTGTGGGCAGAAGTGGCGAAAAAATTGCGCAATCGATGCGGAAACAGCCGGGTGTAGAATCCGAGCATAAATAGTCACTAAGCAAGGCCACGTTAGTTTATAATGTGGTCTTGAGTTTCCCCCCCATTTTCAATTTGTACCTTCTACTTACCTTTAACTCAACCCCAGAGTCTAGTCTTGCGATATATTCACCATTTGAATTAGGAGTAAGGTGGGTAATTCTGTTCAGGTTTATGATAGTTGAACGATTAATCCTTGGAAAACACGCCTTATCCAATTCAACTTCAAATTGACGTAGCGTTTTACGCACAATGTGTGTTTCATCTTCGGTGTGGATGCACATGTAATCTCCAGCAGCTTGGATCCACAAAATACACGCTAGTTTTATTCGTAACCATTGAGTGCCACTCTTAATGGAAATAGTTTGTTGCAAATCCGCTAAGCTGGCCTGCTTTGAATGTTCTAAACATTGCATAAAACCATCCAATGACTTTCCGGTTTTAGTACACAGTAATTGATTGAGTTTACTCTGAGCTAACAATGCTTGGTTTTCTAACACCGCATTTCGAAGCCGCTCTAAACAAGTCATTAAACGGCCATCAGAAACAGGCTTGATTAGGTAGTCAATAGCATTGTGTTCAAATGCTTGCATAGCAAAATCACTAGAATCAGCCAAAAATACTATTTTAGGCATGGCTTCCATTGCCTTGTCTAACTCTTTAAGCAACCCTAATCCGTCGGCTCCTAACATTTGCATATCAACAAATAACACGTCAGGTTGATTATTTAGTACCGCAGTAACTCCGCAATTTGCCTCTTCACCTCTGATGACTATCTTTAGGTCGTCTAAATTTTTTAGTCTTGTCGTCAAGCAATTATCAGTATCTTGAGCGCCCTCAATGACCATTGCTGAAATACTTTCCATCCAAGTTACTCGTGTCAATTACCTATAATATTATTGTGGAGCTTTACTGATAACCTGCAACTTCTATATGTAACAAGGTGTTGAGACATATTTACTTGGATTGGCTAAGTGATAATTCTGTTAAGAACAAGGGTAAGTTCAACTTATGTGGAAAGCGAAGGGTAGTTCATTACTGTGAGTGTAACAGCCACCACTGAGAAACGTGGTGACTAATAAGACGAGTCCAATTAGTGCGTTGTTTTGCGTTTTAGGCGAGCGATCAACCCTAAAATACCAATAGCAAAAAAGCCTAAAGTAGCGGGTTCTGGAACTTGAGAAACCGTGATGCGAGCAACTTCAAACCCGTTTGCGGTGAAATCAGCGGCAGCTTGATCTATCGTATAGCCAGTTGCAGTCGTTCCACCAATAATTGCTAACCCACCAGGAAGTACTTCCAACCCGTTATGGAAAGTGACGACCCCATTTTCATTTTGACGAGCTTCAGCGTCAGCTCCTTGAAGAAAAGGCGAGCCGAATCCTCTGTTAAGTTCAGTACCAGAATCCCAAACCGAAGATCCCAAAACTAAAATATCTAAGCCAACAAAATCTCCACCAACATTAAATAACGAATACGCCATAGGGTCTTCGTTTCCAATAAAAGCGTCATTAGTGGGAATGAGCATTGATAAGAAACTAAAATAACCACTGCTCATGGCATCAATTTCTAGCAAACTTGATGTAGCTGTTTCTCCGGGTTCGAACACAGGGGCAGATCCAGAAGGTGCAGTTAAAACAGTTTGAACCCCCATAGGATTTTCCATTGAGAAATCGGATTCAATACCTGCAGTCATGCCGTTCTCTGCTAAGTTTTGTAATGATGATGAGGCTGCCGAGCCAGCATCGAATGAATCAAAAGTACCGTCGTGAAAGCCTAACCACACTGGTGTTATAGCCAAGCCCCCTTCGTCAAATAGACTACTGACCTGCACTTCAATCTTGGTAGCATTGGCCGAGAAGGTTAAGCACGTTCCTAAAGCAATAGTAATAATGCCTTTGTTAAATGTTTTCATAATTATGATCTTCCAATATTCTGAGTAAACGCGATATCAACATTAAGCTGAAAACGCTCCCGCGGCTTACATCCCTTGCGTTTGCATTATCAATATTAAAAGTAGAGGCAGTTACATGCATAAATTCATTACTACACATCAAGCAAAATGGGATAACTACTAGCTTGGGAAAGATTAAAGTTGCTTTATCACAGAAGTATCACAGACTAATCACGAAAGATTAAAAAAGAGTGAACCGCTTAAGCGTAAAAGCAGACCTATAAAGTATGAAAAGAAATAGCGAAACAATTTTAACAGAATGGTTAGTTGTCAACATTCAAATGGGCGATGAAAAAGCCCTGGATCAGTTGCTTCGTATTTGGTATCCGAAATTAGTTGGCTATGCCAGGAAACTATTAAAAGACGAACATTTAGCAAATGATGCCACTCAAAGCGCGTTATTGGATATGTGTAAAAAAATAAAAAGCGTTGAAGATCCTGCTGCCTTTCCTAAATGGATGTTTAGAGTTTTACAAAATAAGTGTGCAGATTCCATCAAACATATTCAAAAAGAGCGTTTAAAAATTAGTGCCCTAGAAGCTAATTTAGTAACCACAAGCAATAGTGTTGAAACAACGGAAAGTAAACCAGAACTAGATTTGTCTAATTTGGATACTAATTCATACCAGTTGCTTTATTTACACTATTTTGAAGAGTTTTCCCTAGCCGAAATTAGTCATATTGTCGGACTTCCAGTGGGTACCTTGAAATCTAGGCTCCATGGAATTCGGCAGAAACTTAAAATAAACAACAAAGGACAATAAAATGAGCGATATTAATCAAAAAATTTTAGCGGCCATGCAACAAGAAACTGAAAAAGTTTCAGAACAACAAGCAAATACATTTCAACTAATAGGTCGGAGTTTCAATGGAACTTTCAAGTTCACTGCTATAGCCATCATAGCCCTGCAATTAGTCTTTATTGGTTTAGCTATTTACTTTGGGATCAATTTATTTGATGAAGAACGCACTGATATTAAATTACATTGGCTGTTAGGCACCCTAATTTCCTTTATCATTTTTGCATCGATGCGTTTATGGTTGTTTATGGAATTAAATCGGTTATCTGTGCTCAGAGAAGTCAAACGTGTTGAACTCCAATTATCTTTGATAGCCAATCAACTCCATTCAAAAGATACTGTTAATGAATGAACTTTTTTCGGCTTCACACGTTTACATTCTCAAGGATTGATATAGCGAAGCGATATACTCAATCTATAAAACTAATTATACAAAAATTGCTAAACAATTATACTGATTAGTAGATTCTTTAGATAACAAGGAAATATTATGAAAATTGACATTGGTATTAATGAAACAGATCGTAATCAAATAGCGGATGGTTTGAAAAAGTTACTTGCAGATAGTTACACTTTGTATCTGCAAACTCACAATTTTCACTGGAATGTAACGGGTCCTCAATTCAGAGAATTACATTTGATGTTTGAAGAGCACTATACCGAGTTAGCAGTAGCGGTAGATGATATTGCTGAGCGTATTCGTACATTAGGGTTAGTTGCTCCAGGAACGTATAAAGAATTTGCAAAATTAAGTGCAATCAAAGAAGTTGATGGTGTTCCTGCTTCAGAGGAAATGGTTAAAATCTTACTTCAAGGGCACGAGCAGGTAGTGAAAACCTGTAGAGATGCTCTTAAATTAGCTCAAGACGCCGACGATGAATCTTCTGCAGCTTTAGTATCTGACAGAATGCGTGAGCATGAAAAAACAGCTTGGATGCTTAGAGCAACCCTAAGATAAGAGAGTGCATTCCCTAGAGTAGTCTCTAGCATGAGTTAAACTATCGAACATTGTAAAGGCCGCCTTGCCAACTTGAACTTAGGGTTTGAGCTGGCAAGGTGGCTTTTTTATAGGTCGTTATGCGAGGCGTTAAAAGTAAAATCCTCAATTATCAGCAATATCTCCAAGTTAAAGATATAATTTTCACAGAGATTGAAGTTAGATATCTAAAGTGGGTCTAACCTTGGTTATTAAACTGCATTTCAGCGCTATAGGTTTGCACTTGATTTTTGCCTTGCGCTTTTGCGGCATACAGTGCGGTATCTGCAAAACTAGCCAATTCGTTAAAATCGTTACATTGCTCTAGATTTGCTGCTAAACCAATACTAAAAGTGACACCTTCTACTTTTAAACCTGCTTTCGGGAAGTTTGACTGTATGCTCTGAAAAAGTCGTTTTGCTAATTGGTTACCTTCATTTTCGCCGCTGTTAGGTAGAATAAAAATAAACTCTTCTCCACCAATTCGTCCCACGTAATCTGACGCCCTTAGCGCTCCTTCACAGACTGATGCAACGAACTTGAGTACCTTGTCACCTTCACCATGACCATAATTGTCATTCACTAATTTGAAGTTATCCACGTCTAACATAAGAACGCACAAATTTTGTTTGTAACGTTGACTGATTGTAAATACTTGCTCACCCGCATCTAATATACTTCTGCGATTACGCAATCCGGTCAGGTTGTCTAAAATTGCTAGACGTTTATTCTTACGGTAGAGGTTAAATATAATACCGAGGAAGAGCATTATTAGAATCGTAAAAACAATAAGCCCAAACACTATCCATTGTTGCCTTTCTTGTAATTGTCGTTGTTGCTCTAATTGCGTTTGTAATAAATTGTTCTTTTCATCTAAGAACTGATTTTCCAATTGTTGCTGGGCTAAATTAAACTCACTGTTTAATCTTGCGGATTGACTTGTTATGTCTAAGCGTGCTTTGGCTAACAAAGCCCGTTCAGACTTAGACATATATTCAAATGCTTTCTTGAAATTGCCTTGCGCGTTGAGAATCTGTCCATATTGATTATATGCATCCCATTGGCCTGCTAGGTCGTCCGTTTGTGCAGCTAAGTTAGCCGCTTTTTCCCCATAAACAAGAGCTCGTTCAAGAAAGCCATTTACTTGTAAAATTGAGCTGTAATGAACATAGGAATTAGCGATAGCAACAGGATTGTTCAACTCTTCTCGTAAGGTTACAGACTCTGCAATCCAGCTAAGTGCTTCTTTATCATTACCATCTTTACTATGAAAGTAGGATTTAAGTAAGTAGGCATAGGCTAAGGAAGAAATGTCCTCCATTTTGGCAAACACCCGAATGGCATTGTCCAATAAAAAGAAAGCATGTTTTCGGTCACCCACGATATTGATCATTTGCGCTTCACTCATAAGCGATGTCGCTCGAAATATAGTCGTTTTCTCTGTAAACATTTGCTTCGATAGTTCGTAAAAAACTTGAGCTTGTTCGTAATTTTTCAATTCATAATTAACATCGCCACTGAAGTACAGTGATAACCCTGAAAGCACGAGCCATTTGTTTTCGTTGGCAACCTTGTTTACCTCAGAAAGTGCCTCTGTAGCTTTAGTATAATGTTGCAAGTAAGCATCATTAATACCGTTATACATGCTTAATACCGTTGATAAATACAATACTTGGGGCTGAAGGGCGTGCTCTGTTCTACTATTTAGTACATCCAGAATTGCTTGTGCTTTGAGAAAGGTTGCTTTTGCATCTACGTATTGGCTCAAAGAATAAAAGCTATACCCTTTGAGCAACTGCCACTTTAGTGCATTAATATCGTCAGGCTGGTTTACCCCTATTGTTGCCATCTCATCTAATAACTCTGTTAATAACTCTACCCGATCAAATTGCAAATACAAAGACGCCAAAGACATACTAGCTTCAACTCTTTGTTCTAACGAATTAGAGTTCGCAATATGGGTTTCAAGTGATGCTTGCATGGGTGAAAAAGGAGTTTGTGCATTAGCATGTTCAAAGAAAAAGTCCGTTTCAGCGTTAAGGCTAAAACTACAAACAAACATTAAGACTGCAAATATGGATGGGTAGTTTATTACGGGCAACGTCATAAGGCGCGTATAGCCTTCTATATGCTTAAAAACCGGTAGGTAAATATTTGTTTATTCGAGCAAATTAATCAACAGATATATTCAGGATTGAGAAGAAAAAGTAGAAAATACTACGATGCAGCAGATAATTAGTTTAAAAATGGTATTGAATTAACGCCAAGCTCTATATTTAAATTCTTACACTGTTTTATTTATGTGAATTTTATACTGCTGTTTACATATTTACTTTTTGAATTTCACCAGCGGAGCCTGCATAAGTCTGACCTAAAAACGCAAACCCTGGTACGTCATTAATAAAGTAAGCAAAATGTGGTAGATCGCCAGAGGCAAAAGTCGCATCGGTAAACTTTTTCCCATAAATACAAATATTAGAACTGCCAAATGCACTCCAACCTGAGACTTGCGGGCTAGAGTTACTAATCGCATTCATAGGTGCTGCTTCTTCTAACAAACTATTCCACAGATCGATACAAAGGGTAGTACCACCTCCGATGGCAGTTGGCCATCCAGAATCGCTATCAATTTCAACTTCAGAACCATGAACAACAATAGGACTTGTTTTTCTAATTAAATAAGTACTTCGCACCAAATCAACAGATGACTTAAATGCAGCAACTTCTCCCTTCATTACGGCTAGATTCGCATCATCAGATAAATTAACATAACGTGGTAACGCAGTGACCGCTATTATACCTAATATTACGATGACTATGATAAGTTCAATTAAGGTAAAACCACGGTGGTTATGCAAAGCACTATCCTTCCTGCTTAAATTATTTTGCTGTCTGAGTCTTTTTAACAGTGCTTTAAGATAAAATAAATAGATATATAAAACAAGTGATTAGAATATTTAATCCCCTGAACCAAATCAGGGACAAAGCCATTAACGAAGCATAATAAAATCAATGTAGCTCGCGGCCATACTTATAGAATTAATTACAGTTTTCATTAGCAGCACCATCATAAATTCCACCATTCAAACGAATGGAGTTATTTAACTGACCTGATTCCTTAAATGAACGCCATTGTCGATTTAAGATCGGAATAATATGAGTTAATTCCTTATTAATAACAAAAACCAAAGGTGTGTCGTGAACAGAGTTAGGCGATTTATAAAATGTGGTACCACAAAACGGTTTTTGGTTTATCACCGAATTAGCATTGTATTCATTCATAACAGCATAATCACAACGTCCTTTTTGTAGCATATTGGCAATAGTGAGTTGTTCGCTTGAATCTACTCTTATTAACTTTTTGTCTTTGAATGATTGCATTAAAGAAGGGTAAACATAACCTCTCCTAACACAAATCAGTTTTTTTGATACGGAAGACAATGAAAAGTGTTGAGAAAATGGCGTCAGGGAGTAAAAATAACTTTTATGTAGTAATAGCTCGTTGCTGTACAAAACCTTGTCTGGTTCACTTAGCCAAGCAGGGCTAGATAGAAAAACGTCTGCTTTACCTGCTATTACTAGGTGCTCATTCCTAGATCTATTAGAATCTAAAAACACCACATCAAACCTATTATCGTCAGCAAAGCTTTCGAAAAAGTCGGGGATTATCCCTTGGTAGGCCTTACTTTTTTCATCAAAATATAAATAAGGTGGTGCGCCTGGATCATTTATGGCAAATACAAGTTTTCCATGTGATTTAATTTGTTCTGGGTTTTGAGCTTGAGAGGCAAAACTTTTACTACAAATTATCAAACAACTAAAAAACACTACTTTTTTAAGCAATTCCAGCACTACAAAATCCCTGTCGACTGAGTCTATTTCAAACTAACGATAATTTTATCTATTAATATTAAAATTGGAAGACGATATATCTTATTAAAGCGCCAAACTAACTATAATGCGGATAATTGAATATAAGCTTGATATTAAGAACAACTAAAATATAGTCATATATCAGCTTATATTTAATTATATTTTCCTGATAAGACCTGAAAACTAATTCACCTAAATCCCATAATGATTTACCAGCTATTATTATCATTGAATATGCTCTATTTCAGAAAAGTCCTGATATGGTATTGATACACCATACTTCTGGTAATACTGATTAATTTTGCCGGTTTTTCGATATTTCAACATCACACGAGCTATATCATTGTATAAAACAATAGCTTTTGATTTTCTGGGAATACTGATGTAATGATTATTCAAAAAGGTATCTTTAAAAGTCGCCTTTTCGAATTTACCTTCAAATAGCTGTCCATTATGAGACGAAGAACTCACCACAACATCAATTCGCTCCATTTCTAGCATCCCGACTAGTTGTTCAGTTCTACCGACCAACGTAAGACTATCAGTGTTGATTTTAGAAAAATTTGGAGAGTAAAATATTCCACGTATTGCGCCTACACTTACGTCTTTCAGGTCATCATAAGAGGTAATATCTGAGGTAAATGACTTTGATTTATAGAAAAACAGGGTTCTTTTTTCTACCGCATATTTAATTGGTTTTAAAAATATATTTCGCTCTTCGGTCATGGAATGTCGGATTAACAGATCAACATTTCCGCGCTTAGCTTCTTTAGTAGAGCGGATCCACGGCGCGTATACCCATTCAATATCATGTCCTAGTTCAGCGAGAATGTCCTCAACTAGTTCGGGCAGAATACCGATACACTTTTTGCCATTAAAATATATCTCAGGTGGATAATCGCGACAATGAGAGACGAGTGTATTTGCTAAAACATGTGATGGCAAAAAGGTAAAAAGTAGAGTTACCCATATTCGAACAGCTGTTTTCATAGAAGCTTTTATCAATTGAACACACAATCAGTATAGCTATATTTATATCTTTGATTAAAGATATTTAATTTCAATATATCTAAGGTGCTGAGTAAACTGTTTAATTGACAAAACTACTGAGAACTTCCTCTTTCTCATTGATTAGCTATTCAATCAGCTTAAGACGGAAATTTACGAACAAAAAGTAGTTATATAACAGGCACAAAAAAGCCGCTCATAAGAGCGGCTTTTTTAATTTTCACTTAAAGCAAATTAAATAGCAGTTGCTTTAGTTACTACGTCAACCAAGGTCCAGTTTTTGGACTTTGACAAAGGACGACATTCAGTAATAGTTACTACGTCACCTTCATTACATTGGTTTGTTTCGTCATGGGCGTGAAGTTTAGTAGAACGCTTTTGGAACTTCCCATAAATAGGATGTTTTACGAAACGTTCAACAACAACTGTAATGGTTTTATCCATTTTGTTGCTTACCACACGACCTTGAACTGTACGAATTTGTTGTTCAGTCATTAGCTTTCAGCCTTTTCAGTCAGAATGGTTTTAACACGCGCAATGTTACGACGCACTTTACGTAGCTGGTCAGTTTTTTCCAACTGTCCAGTGCTGTGCTGCATACGTAGATTAAACTGTTCGCGAAGAAGGTTTAACAACTCTGCGTTCAATTCTTCAACGTTTTTGGCTTTCAGTTCAGCTTTCATTACATCACCGTCCGAGTTACAAAGGTTGTTTTAAATGGCAATTTAGACGCCGCCAGTTCAAACGCTTCGCGAGCTAATGATTCAGGAACACCTTCCATCTCATATAACACACGTCCTGGTTGAATTTGGCATACCCAGTACTCAACGTTACCTTTACCTTTACCTTGACGCACTTCTAGAGGCTTCTCAGTAATTGGCTTGTCAGGGAAAACTCGAATCCAAATTTTACCTTGACGTTTAACGTGACGAGTCATAGCACGACGGGCTGCTTCAATTTGACGTGCAGTCATACGACCACGGCCAATTGATTTCAATCCGTAAGTACCAAAGCTAACTTTGCCGCCCGCAACTGCCATGCCGCGGTTGCGACCTTTATGCATTTTGCGGAATTTCATACGTTTAGGTTGTAACATAATTATTAGCCCTCACGCTTAGCAGAACGGCCTTTCTTCTTAGGTGCTTGAGCAGGTTGCTCTTGCGTAAGAGGCAATCCGCCTAGTACTTCACCTTTGAAGATCCAAACTTTTACGCCAATGATGCCGTAAGTAGTCAAAGCTTCTGAAGTTGCATAATCGATGTCAGCACGGAAAGTGTGTAGTGGTACACGACCTTCACGATACCATTCTGAACGTGCAATCTCTGCTCCGCCCAAACGACCGCTTACTTCAACCTTGATACCTTTAGCGCCAAGACGCATTGCATTCTGTACAGCACGCTTCATAGCACGACGGAACATTACACGACGTTCTAATTGGCTAGAGATACTGTCAGCAACAAGCTGGCCATCTAGTTCAGGTTTACGCACTTCAGCAATATTGATCTGAGCTGGCACACCGGCTAACTTAGATACAAATTTGCGAAGCTTCTCTACATCTTCACCTTTTTTACCGATTACAACACCAGGGCGAGCAGTGTGAATAGTCACACGAATACTTTTTGCTGGGCGTTCGATAACGATTTTCGATAGAGACGCGTTTTTCAATTCTTTAGTCAGGTATTTACGTACCTGGTGATCATTAAACAGGTTGTCTGCATATTCCGCTGTGTTAGCGTACCAAGTAGACGTCCATGGTTTGCTGATACCCAGGCGTATACCTGTAGGATGTACCTTCTGTCCCATTTCTAATCTCCTAGTCCGCTACTACAACAGTGATATGACTGCTGCGTTTAAAGATACGATCAGCTCGGCCTTTGGCTCGTGGCTTGATACGCTTCATAGTTGGGCCTTCATCAACGAAGATTTTTGCGACAGTCAACTCATCGATGTCTGCGCCTTCATTGTGTTCAGCGTTCGCAATCGCAGACTCTAGTACTTTTTTGACTAGAGCAGCACTTTTCTTCGGACTATAAGTCAGAACTTCAAGCGCCTTTTCAACGTGTAAACCGCGAATTTGATCTGCAACCAAGCGTGCTTTCTGAGCCGAAGAACGGGCAAAACGATGTTTAGCTAAAGCTTCCATAATTTTTCCTCTTATCTCTTCGCTTTCTTATCCGCGACATGGCCGCGGTAAGTACGCGTTGGAGCAAATTCGCCCAACTTATGGCCAACCATTTCGTCAGAGACGAAAACAGGTACGTGCTGGCGACCGTTATGGACCGCAATGGTCAACCCAATCATATCTGGGATGATCATGGAGCGACGAGACCAAGTCTTAATTGGTTTCTTTTCGCCCTTTTCCACTGCAGCCTCTACCTTCTTCAGCAAGTGCAGGTCAATAAATGGACCTTTCTTGAGAGAACGTGGCATGGTGAATCCTCGCTGTTACTTGTTACGACGACGTACGATAAGTTTATCGGTACGCTTGTTACTACGGGTTTTCTTACCCTTAGTTGGTACACCCCAAGGTGAAACTGGATGACGGCCACCAGAGGTACGACCTTCACCACCACCATGTGGGTGATCTACTGGGTTCATGGCTACACCACGAACTGTTGGACGCACACCGCGCCAACGTGTTGCACCAGCTTTACCTAGTGAACGTAGCATATGTTCAGCGTTACCAACTTCACCAATGGTGGCGCGGCAATCAGCTAAAACTCTGCGTACTTCACCAGAACGTAGACGAAGTGTTACATAACCTTCGGCACGCGCTAATATTTGTGCATATTGTCCTGCAGAACGGGCAATTTGAGCACCTTTACCAGGCTTCATCTCAATAGCGTGTACAGTTGTACCTACTGGGATGTTGCGCATTGGCATGGCGTTACCCGCTTTGATTGGTGCATCAGAACCAGACTGTAGAGCTTGTCCAGCTTTAGCACCTTTCGGAGCAAGAATATAACGACGCTCACCATCAGCATAAAGCACAAGTGCAATATTAGCTGAACGGTTAGGATCGTATTCCAAACGTTCAATTTTGGCTGGAATGCCATCTTTGTTACGTTTGAAGTCAATTAAACGATAATGCTGTTTATGACCACCACCAATGTGACGCACGGTAATGCGACCATTGTTGTTACGACCACCAGACTTGCTGTTTTTCTCAAGTAGTGGTGCGTAAGGTGCGCCTTTATGTAGATCAGGATTTGTAACCTGAACTACGTGACGACGACCTGCAGAAGTCGGCTTAGCTTTTAATAATGGCATATCAAATCCCCTTCTTAAGCTTCGCCACCGACGAAGTCGATGTCTTGACCTTCTTTAAGCACTACATATGCTTTTTTCCAGTCGTTACGCTTACCAAAAGACTGACCGTGACGCTTGGTTTTACCCTTCACGTTTAAGGTACGAACGCTGCTAACTTCAACTTCAAACAGTTTTTCAACTGCAGCTTTGATTTCAGCTTTGTTTGCGTCTTTTACGACTTTGAAAACAACAGCGTTGTTGCCTTCAGCAGCCATGGTTGATTTTTCAGAAACATGCGGTGCTAATAGCACCTTAAGTAAACGCTCTTCAGAGATCATGCTAACGACTCCTCTAGCTGTTTAACCGCATCGGCAGTGATTAACACTTTTTCGAATGCGATTAAGCTTACTGGGTCAATGCCTTGAACATCACGAACGTCTACTTTATACAAGTTACGAGCAGCTAAGAACAAGTTCTCTTCTACTTCTGACGTTACGATTAACACGTCGTTAAGCTCAAGTTCGTCAAGCTTAGCAATCAATGCTTTTGTTTTAGGTGCATCGACACCAAATTTTTCTACAACAATCAAGCGATCTTGACGTACCAATTCAGAAAGGATGCTACGGATAGCTCCACGGTACATCTTTTTGTTCACTTTTTGACTGTGATCTTGAGGTTTGGCTGCAAACGCACGGCCACCACCAACCCAAATTGGGCTGCGGATTGTACCAGCACGGGCACGACCTGTACCTTTTTGACGCCAAGGCTTCTTGCCACCGCCTCTAACTTCAGAGCGTGTTTTTTGTGCTTTAGAACCCTGACGGGCACCTGCACCGTAAGCCACTACTACTTGGTGTACTAGCGCTTCGTTAAAATCACGTCCAAAGGTTGCTTCGGAGACTTCAAGAGCGCTATTCGCGTCTTTCAATACTAATTCCATCACTTAACTCCCAGACGTTACGCTTTAACTGCAGGCTTGACGATAACGTCACTGCCTGGAGCACCAGGTACTGCACCTTTGATTAGAAGAAGGTTGTTCTCTGCGTCAACACGTACTAGTTCCAAAGATTGAGTAGTCACAGCTTTATTGCCTAATTGGCCAGCCATTTTCTTCCCTTTGAAAACTTTACCTGGAGATTGGTTTTGACCAATCGAACCAGGAGCACGGTGAGACAAAGAGTTACCATGTGTCATACGTTGGTGACTAAAGTTCCAACGTTTGATAGCACCGGCAAAACCTTTACCTTTAGAAGTTCCAGCAACATCAACTTTTGTAGCTTCAGTAAAGATTTCAACAGTAAGTTCACTGCCTACTTCAATACCTTCGCCTTCGTTGTTGTCTAAACGAAACTCCCATAAACCACGGCCAGCTTCCACGCCAGCTTTAGCAAAATGACCTGCTGAAGCTTTATTTACGCGGTTTGCTTTTTTATCACCAGCGGTTACTTGTAGCGCGCGATACCCATCTGTTTCATCAGTACGTAACTGAGTCACACGGTTTGGGGTCGCTTCTATAACAGTCACAGGAATTGAAATACCATCTTCAGTGAAGATGCGAGTCATTCCTACTTTACGACCGATAAGACCAATCGCCATTGTTAAAACCCTCTCTTGTTAGCCCAGGCTGATTTGAACATCAACACCGGCAGCCAAGTCCAATCTCATCAATGCATCAACTGTTTTATCAGTTGGTTCAATGATATCTACCAAACGCTTATGTGTACGGATTTCATACTGATCACGTGCGTCTTTATTCACGTGAGGTGAAACCAATATTGTATAGCGTTCCTTGCGAGTAGGTAGTGGAATAGGACCGCTAACCTGAGCACCTGTACGTTTCGCAGTTTCAACGATTTCAGCCGTAGACTGATCGATCAACTTGTGATCAAACGCTTTCAAACGAATACGAATTCTTTGATTTGGCATCGATTAAGCTCCAATCGAAAGAACAAAAAAAACCATCCACACCAACCTTTCATTAGGTGGGAGGATGCATGTAAACCGATGACCCACAATTGGGGTCTTGTTCATAGTATTTCGACCGTCTCTCTAGTTCGCTCAATTTCAAGCTTACTTTTGATAGAGTCGAAATCACTGCCCATCAGGGCAAGTGGGCGCGAATTATACATGTGTGTGAAATTAATGCAACGCCTATTACTAATTAAATGCAAGTTTATAAGGTTAAATTATAAACACAATAAATAACTGTTGTTTAAAGACTAAAAAACTGTACCTAGGAACAGGTGTATTTTAGTTACCATTTCACTAACCTTTTGATATTGCTTGAGCGCATAGTTTGTTTAAAGGCTCTTAGCAATAATACGTTCTTTAACTGCTGTTAAGTAAAGGACATTATTTTATTAATCAAAAGGAATTCGCAAATGCGAGAATTGAATGTAATGCAATTAGAAGAAGTTAATGGTGGTATAGGACCTTTAGGCATAGTTTTTGGAGTTATAGGCTACGCTGAGGCTCTATCTAGCGCCAGTAATTTCGGTCTTGGTTTTGGTTACGGTATTTATGATGCTCTACATTAACCTAAGAAGGTGAATTTATGTACGTTATAAAAGAAGATAATTTAAACCATGTTTCTGGTGGATTTGATGTTGCTGATATTGGTTATGCGGTCGGTTACGGTATTGGCTCAGCTATATCCAGTATTAATAGTGCCAGTTTCGCCCTTGGCGTAAACATATATGAGTGGACACATTAAATAGTTACAAGGGGCATATTAGCCCCTTGCTTTCAAAGGAAAAACATATGAACCCGAAGTTAATCAAATTTATAAATTGGACGGTATACATCCCAATTACATTCGCTTTGATTCAAGTTATAGGGAGTTGGATAGAGGATGGTACTGATATACTTGGTAATCCTGTTATGCATAGTGCAATGTTACTAATCATAATGGGTTTTTTATTCAACCAAAGCGTAAAACCCAAGCAGCCTGAAGAAAAGCAATCTAAATCTTAGGTTTTGTTAATGATTACACTCAGTTATAGTTAGGGAATAAGTAATGACACTGACCGTAGTAGATGGCAACAGAACTTGTTATTGAAGAGACTCTTCAGAAAATAGATAGATTGTTGGAAGCCCATCCATCATTGATGGATGCTTATCAGCAACTAGAACCGATAATTCTTAATTTGTTTGAAGCTCAGCGTATGAGTATTTTTCAGCGCCGGCGTCAACATCAAGACTTGGTTGCCCGTTTCAAAACTGGTAAAGAAACACTACAAATTAAGGTTCCGATTAGTCCGCAATCTATTGCTGGTTATGTTGCACTAAGTCAAAAACCACTGCTAATTAGTGATCCTTATAACGTGCAAGAGTTAGCAGACATTCATCCGCGTCTAAAGTTTGCTGATAAATTCGATAAGAATAGTTCTTTTAAGACTGAAAATATTATTTGTGTACCTATTTTAAATGCTGGCGTGCTTATGGGTGTCATGCAGATAATTAATAAAAAAGTCGGTTCGTTTGGTGATGCTGACTTACGCTTGGCCAACTCTTTATCAGAAATTCTTGGTAACAAATTTCGCTATGAATTAGGTGGTACTAGTAATCCTTTTGATTATTTAGTTCATCGTAAATTGATGTCGGAAAAAGATCTCAAGCAATTTACAGAATCAAGTAAAGATATTCGTCAATTGATCCAACGCATGGTATCAGAAGCGCGTATTCCAGAAGATGAATTGGGGAATGCGTTATCGGTTCACTATCAAGTCCCCTACATCAGCTACCTTCCCGAAAAATATCATGTGTTACAAAGTGGCAATAAACTAAACCTGTCTTATTTAAAACGAAACTATGTTGTAGTTTTGGCAGATGCCTCTGAAAATCCAATTGTTTTGATGGCCGAACCTAATAATGCTGCCCTATTGATGGAAATTGAAAGTGCATTAGGAATAGACAGCTATGAAATCTCTGTAGGTCTACCCAACCAAGTGCTGCAATACTTAGGCGCTAGCGGGGGCGGAGGCGCGCCTGGAGAGATGGATGAAATACTGGACGAAATTGGTACCAGTAGTGAAGAGTTAGACGAAACTAGTGAAGAGATGTCTGATGATGCGCCTGCAGTAGTTCGTTTAGTGAGTCGCGTTTTACATGACGCAAAGCGATTAAATGCATCAGATATCCATGTGGATCCTGAAAAGAACGGTCCGACACGGGTTCGAATGCGCATCGATGGTGTTTGTCGAGATATTACTCAGGTACCGGCTTCTCATCACAGTGCAGTTATTGCACGTATAAAAATCATGTCAAACTTGAATATCGCTGAGAAGCGTGTTCCACAAGACGGTAAATTGGCATTTAAAATGTCAGGTCAGTTGGTTGAAGTTCGGGTCGCGACCATACCGACAGTGGCTGGCGAAGGTGTGGTCATGCGGATTTTGGCCTCAGGTGGCGCTTTACCCATTGAAAAAATGAACATTTCGCCCAAGAACATGAATATGCTTCGGGTGATGATTAAAAAACCCCATGGAATATTATTAGTTGTAGGTCCTACAGGTTCGGGTAAAACCACCACATTGCATGCCATACTTGGATATTTAAACACCCCAGATAAAAAAATCTGGACGGCAGAGGATCCGGTGGAAATCACTCAACCGGGGTTACAACAAGTTCAAGTGAGTCCCAAAATCGGATTTACTTTTGCTAATGCTTTAAGAGCTTTCTTACGTGCAGACCCTGACATCATATTGATAGGTGAAATGCGTGATAAAGAAACGGCGCATGCTGGTATCGAAGCTTCGCTAACTGGTCACTTGGTGTTGTCTACCTTGCACACTAACTCGGCACCAGAAACCATAACCCGTCTATTAGATTTAGGGTTAGACCCGGTTAACTTTTCTGATGCTTGTGTTGGCATCATGGCGCAACGTTTGATTCGAACTATATGTCCAAACTGCAAAGAACAATACCCCGCGACTGAAACAGACATGGCGTTTATTCGTCGTCAATACGGCGAAGAATATCTGGAAGAGCTTGGTCTGGAGGAGCCGCTAATGTTGTATCGTGGCAAAGGTTGCGATGATTGCGGTGATACTGGTTATAAAGGAAGAACAGGGGTACATGAATTATTAGCCATGACATCTGATCTTCGCTCTCTAGTTTATAAAGAAGCATCGGTAACTGAAATGAAAGCCCAAGCGATGAAAGACGGAATGAGAACCCTCACGCAAGACGGGATCTTAAAAGTACTAAAAGGTGATACTGATATAGCTCAAATTCAGATTATCAGCGGAACTGAGTAACTGAAAAGGCACTCAGTGGATAAATTGAGTGCCTATTTTAAGGTCGCATCGGGTTCAAAAATAAATAATTTAATCCCCCCTAATGTTGCCTACCTTACTCAGAATCAATGGTTCCATTAGCGTTAGGTAAGTTATTTAATAACTGCTTATTAAACGTATGGAAATCGTTGATTGCCGTTACTAAATCATTGGTTCCCAAGTCTTGAACTTCATTAATAATACTATTAATTAACTTATCGTACTGATCGCCATCCGCTAGCTTTTGCTGTGACTGCTCAAAAACATTGAGCATTTTTTGCAAGTAATCACTTACTCTTTCTATCGGTTTTGATGACTGCTCTTGACTGCTGTCGTCATCGTTATATTGAGAAACCGACTCGTAAGCTTTAACTACTTCAACTTGATCTTGTCGTGTCAGTTGCAACGCAAAACCTGCTAGTTCTTGTTCGTCAAAACCAATTTCCAAGGCCTGTTCAAAAGCTTGCTCAATATCACCTTCAAAAAAAGTGTTGGCCAAATCATTTGCATCAGAAACTAACTGACCTATAGACTCCAGTTCACTTTCATCCAACTCACCAGTTACTGAAAA
Organism: Aliiglaciecola sp.; assembly: GCF_039982535.1. Classification (NCBI taxonomy): domain Bacteria; kingdom Pseudomonadati; phylum Pseudomonadota; class Gammaproteobacteria; order Alteromonadales; family Alteromonadaceae; genus Aliiglaciecola; species Aliiglaciecola sp. The sequence continues at coordinate 249,488 of NZ_JBDWYG010000038.1, read as the reverse complement.
GCTGTAGTTACTCTGAGAAACAAATACCGATTGCTGATTCGTTGCTGGCTGAAGAGTTGTTTCAGACGCTTCGGGTTGAGCCTCTATCTCGGCAGAACTTTCATCTGACTCAGCACTTTGTAATTCAACCTCATCAGCCTGAACATTTGCATTGTTTGGAGTTTCAACATTATCTGTAGAAGCCCGCGGTAAAACATCGTTCTTTTCGATATCTGAACTTTGTGTAATTTGTTTCTCTTGCTCCAATAACACCTGTCGATTTAACTCAAACTGTTTTAAATCTTCAAAACGAATAATGACTTCATCACCATCCCGAGTGCGAATTTGCAACTCGCCACTTTGTTGGCTAGAAGCAGAAATACTCTCTGTTACAGTTGACATAGGAGACTGCAAAGCAGCGTCTTCTGCATCGTTTTCATTACCAAAAAGTTGATCTTGTAATCGTTGAATACCTTGCTCAATTAAATTAGCGCTACGATCAATCCCCTCAGAAATCTCTTCATTCATAAAACCTGACAGATCTTTTTCCGCCAGATTGATCCCCTTAGCAACCCCCGAACGAGCTTGCTCAAATAAGCTAGTTAAGGTTTCTTCATCTGCGCCATTACGTGCAGCTCCAGAAATCACGCCGCTCACAAAATGAAGTACATTTTTTGCGACTTCTTCAAAGTCGAATAAACTTTCATTTGTTTGTTCAGGACTTTTCAGGTTCGCACGTTTACTATCAAGTTCTAATGTTTGGTTTAACGAGTTACTGTAAATTCTTAACCCGACTGTCGTTTGTGAACTGAGCTTGCTAACAGTAGATTCAGCAGACATACTTAGTCCTGCTTCGGCTTGTTTCAAACCCGCTTCACGCAATTGATTTTTTACCGCGTCATTGGGGTTAACCTGGGCTTTGTCGCCCATAAACGCTTTAATTTCGCCAAAATTCATGTGGAATACCTCACTATCCTCATATAATAGTATCGACTATACATTCAGTTTATTGAGAAATTTAATAAAATAAACTCAGTATTACACGAAATTATTAACAAAATTAGCAAGTTAGATGCAGGTTAAAAAACAAACACCAAATTGCGTTTGCAAGCGCGCTGGAAATCTTTAAAATTCGCGATTCTTCTTATAATGCCTAACTAATCGAGTTCTTGATGCGCCCAACAGAAATAAATCCCCAATTTTACCAAGCTCAACTCGACGACAAAGTATCCGCTTTGAATCAGCAATTTGCTGAATTTAGCATGCCAGAATTAGAAGTATTTAACTCTGAAAAGTTGAATTATAGAATGCGTGCAGAGTTTCGTGTTTGGCATGATGGTGACGAACTGTTTCATATTATGTTCGACCAAGAAAGCAAAGAGAAATATCGCGTCGAAACATTTCCTCCTGCTAGTAAATTGATTAATAACGTCATGGCAGACTTGGTCGCTTTGTTAAAAGAAAACGACATAGCCAGACGAAAGCTTTTTCAAATCGACTACTTAAGTACATTAAGTGGCGAAATTATTGTTTCACTGCTTTATCACAAAGCTCTAGATGACCAATGGCTTGAGCAAATCAACCAAATTTTGAAACAGTTAAGACAGCATTACCGAATAGATATAGTCGGTCGGGCCCGTAAGCAGAAAATGTTGGTTGATAAAGATTTTGTAATTGAGCATTTACCCGTTGGCCAGAAAACCTACGAATTTAAACAAATTGAAAATAGTTTTACCCAACCCAATGCCTTAGTGAATCAAAAAATGGTTGAGTGGGCACTTGATGTCACCACAAATAGCGAAGGTGATTTACTCGAATTATATTGTGGTTTGGGTAATTTCAGTATTCCCATGGCACAAAATTTCAAACGAGTTTTAGCCACTGAAATATCTAAAACCTCGGTAGCTGCAGCACAATATAATATTGAGGCTAACCAAGCCCACAATGTCACCATTTTACGCATGTCCAGCGAAGAGTTTGTGCAAGCTCAAGCTGGGATGAGGAAATTTAATCGCCTCGAAGGGATAGATTTAACCCAATACGACTGTCGTACTGTATTGGTTGATCCCCCTCGAGCGGGTTTAGATGATGAGACCGTTGCTATGGTTAGTAATTACGACAATATTGTTTATATTTCATGTAACCCAGAAACTTTGCTAGATAACTTGGCTGTTCTAAGTCAAACACACGAAGTACGCCGATTTGCTTTGTTCGATCAGTTCCCTTATACCCATCATGTGGAGGCAGGGGTCTATTTAGTGCGGAAAAACTAAGCTGAATTATAAAGATTCATTGCTTTTGGCGAACTCTAAAGAGCCATTGGTAATGAATCTTAACTGAATTTTCAAACGCACAGCCAACTGCTCACGTTGAATAGGATCTAAATCTAACGCTTCAGCACCTGTACTAAAAACTAGCTTAACCATAGCTTCTGCTTGCAAGTTAGCGAGCTTTTTACTTAATCCCGTTGTAGCCACAGTATAATCAGTCAGCTCTTCCGTGAAGTGCTGAATCTCCCTAAATACAGCCGCTCGAAACGCGTTCGAAGTACCTGTGTGTTCACGTAATAACAATCTAAAAATATTACTGTTGGCAGAAATGAATTCCATAAAAGTATCAATGGAGGTGCTGATTACTCCGCCTCCTGACGCAATTCTGACTCGAGCTTGACGCATCAACTGGCGCAATGTTAGCCCAGCCTCATCCACTAGAGTAAGACCAAGCTCATCAATATCTTTAAAGTGTCGGTAAAAAGAAGTTGGTGCGATACCCGCCGCCCTTGCCACTTCTCTGAGACTCATACTAGAAAAGCTATGTTGTTCATCTAAAAGACCAAAAGCAGCATCTATAATTGCGCGACGTGTTTTTAACTTCTGTTGTTGCCGAGTTTGAATCACTTAGTACCCTCAGATATTTCCAGTCGTGAGATAATTATCAGGTTGAATTACACCTTAGGTTAACAGTCTTTTCAATTTATTTACTTGATAAAATATGCTGCTCAGGATAAATTAGCGTACAGTTGTAAGCTCAAAAGCATTTTTAAATGAACAAACCTCGTCTTTTATTGACCAATATTTTGGTCTTTCTCATCACCGGAGTCATTGCTGTAGTTGGCGTTCCATTGGAAGCATATTTCAATGGGTTCGACGCATTTGAAGTAACGGCCTGTATATTCTTAATATATTTTTCTGGCATGTCCATAACCGCTGGCTACCACAGATTATGGTCTCATAAAGCATACGAAACCAATTCCGTTGTTCGCTTTATACTTGCTGTAGGTGGTGCAATGGCACTACAAAATAGTATTTTACATTGGAGCTCTGATCATCGAGTTCATCACAAATTTGTTGATCAAAATGGTAAAGACCCCTATTCAGCCAAACGAGGATTTCTGTTCTCTCATATAGGCTGGATGCTTAGAGATTATGAGTCACATCGTTTTGATGACTACAAGAATTGCAGAGATTTACAAAAAGATGCCATTGTTATGTGGCAGCATAAATATTATATACCCATTGTTCTGGCTACCAATTTTGGAATCCCTATGGCACTAGGATTTCTTAACGGCGATGTATTAGGAATGCTTCTATTGGCTGGTGTATTCAGATTAGTGGTTGTTCACCACGTTACCTTTTTCATCAACTCACTTGCCCACATTTGGGGTAAACAACCCTATACCGATAAAAACACAGCTCGTGACAATGGTATTTTAGCCTTTTTCACCTTTGGTGAGGGTTATCATAACTATCACCATATTTTTGAGTATGACTATAGAAATGGTATTCACTGGTGGCAGTTCGACCCTACTAAATGGTTAATTCGCGGACTCTCTGCTCTAAAATTAGCTCGGAACTTACGCCGTTGTCCAGAAGAAAGAATTGAAAAAGCGCGCATTGAAATGATGATGAAGCGAACCAAAAAAAGAATTTCCAATTTGCCTGATGCTGAAGAGATCTTGATTAAATTGCAGCACGAGTATGATGTGTTAGTGGCAAAAATGAGTGATTATTATGCGACTAAAAAGAAACTACTAGAGTTTAACCAAGCACGTATCAAAAAGAGTTACGACAACTTAGAGCTAGCAAATAAATACCAAGAACTGAAATTAAGTATGGTTCAGCAGAAGCAGAAGTTCTATGAATTTTATCAAATGGCGTAAATTCTATTTTTCTTTCAGGGGTTAAAAGCCCGTGCCACAGTGCAAAAAAAAACCTGACGAAAGTCAGGTTTTTTTATAAGATTAATAAACTTAACGTTGTACTGCTGCTGTTAACGATTGGTCTGTTAAAGCATCACGGTGAGCGACAACTTCGATTAACGCATCTTTTGGATAATATTTAATGGTGGCCATAATGCCATCACTTTGAATATTTGCTTTTTCAGCAATATCCATTTGAACGTTTCGATAAGTCATGTTTTGGCTAATCTTATTTGCCATGCATTGACTATTCACTTCAAACGATTGTTTGTCTACACAATCAAACGTTTTTAACTGATCGGCTTGAGCATGCGCAACCGTTCCTAAAGATAAGACGGCAAGAAAAGAAAATAATTTACGCATTGTGTTACTCCTATTAATTCATCGGTAGTCCGATGTAAAGAATATAACACAGACTATCCTAGGTTCGAAGCATAGTTTTATGACAGTAATATGACAAGGTGTAATTTTTTGAATGAAAATGACTTTGATTTAGCCAGAAAATGCCGAGAGTGCACGGATTTACTGCCCTTAGAACCTCGACCGATAATACAAGGAAGCTCAAAAAGCAAAATTTGTATCATTGGACAAGCCCCAGGTTTGGCAGCACATAATACTAATCTACCATGGAATGACGCCTCAGGAGACAGATTGCGAAGCTGGATTGGAATGTCAAAAGCAACTTTCTACGATGAAAATACAGTTGCGATATTACCAATGGGATTTTGCTACCCAGGAAAGACATCATCCGGCGACTTACCACCTATCAAACGTTGTGCAGAACTATGGCATCAACGACTACTCGCTTTATTCTCACCTAAAATCACTCTTTTAATTGGCCAGTATGCACAAAGGTATTACTTAAATGATAAGTTAAACCTGACCGAGAGAGTAAAAAACTGGCAAGATTACCTGCCCAAATACATAGTACTCCCTCACCCTTCTCCTCGGAATAACATTTGGTTAAAGAAAAATGAATGGTTTGAACGTTCAGTTTTACCGGAAGTCAAAACGTTAATCCAGAAGGCATCTGAAGGATAGTAAAGTCGTTAAAATCTTAAACGAAACAGTCAGTATGTTTTACTAGTACTTATCAAGAAATTTAATGAGCTCACTAAATGGCATAGGTTTAGCGTATAAATACCCTTGAGCTTCATCACAGCCTAGTTTTAACATGTAACTGGCTTGTTCTCGTTTTTCAATGCCCTCAGCAATGGTATTTAAACCCAGGCGGCTACCTAAAGTAACAATGGTTTCGGCAATAAAGGCCGATTTATTGGGTTTAATTTCATTAATGAATGACCTGTCAATCTTCAGTCTATCAAGGGGTAACTGCTGCAAGTAACTCATTGAAGAAAACCCAGTACCAAAGTCATCAATGGCTATTTTTACTCCAAACTCTTTAAGTTCTTTAAGTGATTCAACAACTATCTGAGGCTCATCCATGACTACGCTTTCTGTTATTTCCAACTCTAACTGTGCAGGTACAATAGAATACTTATTAACGGAGGCCTTAACCATCTGAACGAAATCGGGATCTCTAAATTGCGGCATGGAAATATTTACCGCCATGCGCAAGTCATTGTAGCCTTGCTCTGTTAAGGTCTTGAGATGCTGACAAGACTCTTCCAACACCCAAGCACCGATTTCTATTATCAGACCAGAGTACTCCGCCAATGGAACGAATACTGCTGGTGAAATAAAGCCATCATCTTCTGTTGGCCAACGCAGTAATGCTTCCATCCCCACAACCTGCTCAGTTACCAAGTCAACTTGGGGTTGGTACCAAACTTCAAGCTTGCGAGCAGAAAAGTCAGTCCTAAGTTGCCTAATTAAACTCAATCGCCAAGTTGTTTTTTCTTCCATTTCCGGTTCGTAATAACCGTAATTGGTGTTCAAATCCTTTTTAGCGCGATTTAATGCAATATTAGTTTGTTTTAATAAATTGATTCCCGAGCAATCGTCGTCGATTAATTTGCAAAAACCCATGGTTATATTGATAGGTAGCGTATGGTCACCGGCTTTGAATGGAAATGCGAATAATGAATTAACTCTTTCAGGGTTAACGACTTCTTCAGAGCCAATTAAGCCAAACACATCAGCACCAATGCGGCCCATTCTAACTTTAGACCCTAAACTATCTTGTACACGCTTGGATACAGCTTTTAAAAGATTATTACCTGCATCTTGCCCTAACCCGTCGTTAACGTCAGAAAAGTGCTTAATATCAAGTAGTGCAACAACGTTATAACCAGTACTTGTCATTACAGCAGTATCATCAAGCATATTGATGAACTCGTTACGATTAGGGAGTTTAGTTAGCCAATCTTTAAAGGCTGCTGTACGTAATTGATGGAATAAGTTTACATTTTCATAGCCGATTGAAATACTGTGTAAAAATACTTCCAGCAATTTTCTGTCTAATGAGTTTATTGGTTCTTTGGCATTAAGAAAAACCGCGGCGTCATAACCTGAACTATTCAAATATAAAACTGAACAATTTTTTTCGTATACGTGCTCTTTTTGAGATAGACATTGACTAACTGACTCTACAATTTTTTTATTGTGTAGGTTGTCTAAGCTTTCATTAATGTATTTAGCAAATTCTCCTGCGGCTCCTAAAACATAAACGTTGTTATCCTCTTTGTCTAAAATAGCGCCAGCTCGCGCACAAACAACACCACCAGCATCAAGACCAATTAGAGAACTTATTTGTGTGACAATGCCTTCGCAATATCCTTTAACTGAGTGTTCTTCGAGTAAATTAGCTGAAGAATGGATAATCTTTTCTAAGCCTTGTCGACTTTGGTTTATAGTAAGAATTTGCTGGTAAGAGCGTAGAGAGGCGATAATTGTGGTAACTAGTTTACTGCGGGTAAGTTCGGTTTTAGTTTTGTAATCATTAATGTCGTATTCTTTTATGACATTCTCTTCTGGTGCGTAACCTGGCTGACCTGTTCGCAGGATTATTCGGGGTTCCATAAGCTTCAGCTCTTCGCGCATCTTACGCGCGACCACTAATCCAGCGTCATCAGTTTCCATTACAACGTCTAACAGAATAATAGCTAACTTGCTGCCCAACTTTTCAATGATAGTGAGTGCTTGCTTGCCTGAATAAGCATGGTGAAAGTACAGCTTCTTATCATTAAGCTGCAAGTCCGATAACGCTAATCTCGTTACAGAATGAATCTCTTCATCGTCGTCAACTACTAACACATTCCAGCGACCTAAATTAGTCTCTTGTTCCTGTGATTCGTCTTCATCCAAGAAAATCAATTCATCATTTTCATAATCCGTTGGAGACATTCATCCTTCCACTATACAAACACCACAACTGGTGAATACTGTAAAACCGTTGACACACTTTAAACATATCTCAATATGCCGCAAAGAGGAATTATAATTGTAGCAAAAAACAGCAGAATCGCCTTTTTTTGTCCTAATTGCATCAAATAAGACAAATTCGTCAACTTAGTAGGTTTTCGGTTATAATCATTTTTTCGTTATATAGGTCAATTCTTCCTTTATGAAAATAGATTCTAATACGCCACCTCCCCACCTATTACAGAAAAAGGACTCCGCAACTAAAAGTACGGCGCAAGCTGAGGTGTCTTCTACTCAAAAAAGCAGTGCTGAACATACCAAGCAGACGAAACTCAAGATGCTGCAATGGTTCAGTAGAGCAGGTATCGCAATTGGCCATAAAAGCTCTATCGAACAAGATTTACAGAAAAAAGTTAGTCGTCACCAGTTTGTTAAAGCCCAACGAAAATTAAAAAATTTAGAACGAATTCTTTCCCTAGCTACTGATTTCAGTCAAGAGCAAGCCATACAAGATGAGCTTGATCCAGACTGGTTTTTCAGTTTTAGTGAAATGGCTGAAAATATCAATTCGCCAGCAATGCAAGAATTATGGGCAAAGATTTTCACCGTTGAAATTAGCGTTCCCGGCTCGTTTTCCCTTAAAACGCTACAAACTTTAAAAAACTTAACCCATAGAGATGCAAAAATTCTGAAATTAGCTGTGGGTATGGCAAGTAGAAGAAAAGGCGAGCACGGCCTTAAAATTATTTATGGTTACCATCGAAAACCCAATATTTTATCTGTTTTTAGACTTACCAAAAATGAACAGATTAATTTAGCCGTACACGGTCTAACCTACCCTGATCTACTCTCTTTAATGGATCTTGGTTTGATCTATAATAGTGAGATAGAGACAAGTGAACTTGAAATACAAAGCCGGTTGCAATACCGCTGTGCTGGGGAAACTTTTCACCTAGCCCCTAAAAAAAGAGGTTTAAGTTTACAATATTATAAATTCACTTCTATTGGCTCTGAATTAGCACGTTTGATAAATAGCACAGTGAATAAACATTATTTAGACGACTTATTGGTATTACTTGCAAATGAATTTGAATTAAATTGAAGTTTCCCCGTTTAAGTTTTTCAGATAATCCCAATTTACTTACCCTATACAACTCAACATCCTTAACAAAATTCAACAGGAGCTAAAATGAGTGATTCTTATACCCCACCTAATGTATGGACCTGGAATAAAGAAAGTGGTGGAAAGTTTGCAAATATTAATAGACCTATTTCTGGAGCGACTCATGAGAAAGATTTGCCCGTAGGCAAACATCCTCTGCAACTCTATTCTTTGGCAACACCAAACGGCGTTAAAGTGACTGTAATGCTCGAGGAGTTGCTAGAAAAAGGCCATCAAGGGGCAGAATACGACGCTTATTTAGTCGACATATTAGAAGGGGATCAATTTAGTAGCGGTTTTGTCGCTGCCAATCCAAACTCTAAGATACCAGCGCTTGTTGACCATAGTACGTCAAAACCCACACGCGTGTTTGAATCTGGTTCAATTCTATTGTACTTAGCGGAAAAGTTTAATGAGTTCATTCCGCAGGACCCAACTCAGCGTACTGAGTGTTTGTCTTGGTTATTCTGGCAAATGGCCAGCGCACCGCTATTAGGTGGTGGTTTTGGTCACTTTTATGCGTATGCACCTGAAAAACTGGAATACCCCATAGACCGTTACACGATGGAAATAAAACGCCAACTTGATGTGTTGGATAAACTGCTAGCTAACAATGAATATATGTGTGGTGATGAATATACCATTGCCGATATCGCTACATGGCCATGGTACGGTGCCTTAGTAAAAGGGTTAGCTTATGATGCGGCAGAGTTCATTGAAGCGCATACCTATAAAAATGTTATTCGTTGGGCCGATCAAATTGCCGAACGCCCAGCAGTTCAGCGTGGCCGCATGGTAAATAAAACTTGGGGTGAACCAGAATCGCAATTGCGTGAGCGCCATGATGCCAGCGATTTCGAAACAAAAACCCAAGATAAAATAGGCTAGAAACCATTCAAGCTTTGTTCAAAAAAACTTTGTAGATAGGGGCTTCAGCCCCTATACCATCCTGAGCAGTGTTACTGGGCTAAAGCCCAGCCTACAAAACCTGAATCCGAATACGTAGCGTAGAGAACCAATGTAAATAGAGCTTCAGCCCCTATGCCATGCTGAGCAGTGTTACTGGGCTAGAGCCCAGCCTACAAAACCTGAATCCGAATACCTAGCGTAGAGAATCAATGTAGATAGGGGCTTTAGCCCCTATGCTATGCTGAGGAGTGTTACTGGACTAAAGCCCAGCCTACAAAACCTGAACCTGAATCCCTAGCGAAGAGAACCAATGTAGGTAGGGGCTTCAGCCCCTATGCCATGCTGATGAGTGTTACTGGACTAAAGCCCAACCTACAAAACCTGACCCCGAATACCTAGCGAAGAGAACCAATGTAGATATGGCTTCAGTCCCTATGCCATGCTGATGAGTGCTACTGGGCTAAAGCCCAGCCTAGAAAATGACGATAAGCTGGTTAGATTCCGTCACCAAACTCATGGAGACCACACTCACGTTTTAATCCGAAGAAACGGGTATCTTGTTCACTCATACCGGCTTCTAAAGCTTTTGACGTATGCCAATCACCAATAGACACAAAACCTTTTTCCCATAGAGGATGGTAAGGAAGATCATGTGCTTTTAAATATTCATGGAGCGCTTTGTTTGACTGATCAATGATTGGATAAACTTTGGTTTGTCCATTTAATCTTTGCAGTACATTCAAGTTTTCACGAGAATCAGACTGAGAGCGTCTCAAGCCAGCAAACCAAGTTCCCACTTTTAAGTCTTTTAAAGCTTGCTGCATGGGTAAAACTTTATTCATTTTGTTGTACTTTTCGATACCTTCAATACCTTGTTCCCACAACAAACCATGACGCGCTTCTTGCCAAGCAGGAGACTGCGGAGCTCGATAGACTTTTAAGTTAAGCTTAAGTCGCTCAGTTAATTCATCAATAAAATTGTAGGTTTCTGGAAAAAGATAACCAGTATCAGTCAGTACAACAGGAATATCGGAATACTCTTGGGACAACAGATGTAACATTACTGCCGATTGAGCACCAAAACTAGACGAAACTATGTGCTCACCAGGCAGATGTTCAAGGGCCCAAACCACTCGTTGTTGAGGGGTTTGTTTTTCAAGTTCTGCATTAAGTTCAGCGAACTGCTCAGCATCCAGACTGTTAATCCAATCTGCTGCATGAGCTTTTTCGGCCGAGTTTTGGAATACTGCGTTAGGCATAAAAATCCTTGGCTGAATTAACAACCGGAGCGATGACTTTAGCGCGAATTAAGAAGTCACCGAAACCTTCGTCTTGGTTACCTTCTTTAGCCCAACGACCAATAAGTTCGTCGAGGTGAGCCAAAATCTCTTGCTCGCTAATATTTTCTTTGTACATTTTAGGAATACGTGTGCCCTGGCGATCTCCACCTAGATGGAAGTTGTATTTACCAGGCCCTTTTCCAACCAAACCAACTTCTGCAAGCATTGCGCGACCACAGCCATTAGGACAGCCTGTAACACGGAATATAATACTGCGGTCAGCCACGTTATGCTTAGCAAGTAAACCTTCAATTTCCGTTACCGCATCAGGCAGATAACGCTCAGCTTCTGCCATTGCCAAAGGACAAGTAGGCAGAGAAACACAGGCCATTGAATCTAGACGTTGATTACTTACACCATCAGAGATCAAGCCATGGGCTTTAGCTAAAGATTCAATTTGTTCTTTTTGTTCCGCTGGCACACCTGCAATCACAAGGTTTTGATTTGCGGTTAAGCGAAAATCACCAGTGTGAACTTTTGCAATTTCAGCACAACCGGTTTTTAAGGTTTTACCCGGATAGTCAAGAATACGACCATTTTCAATAAAAACGGTTAAATGATACTTACCATCAACGCCTTCAACCCAACCAAAACGATCACCACGAGAAGTAAACTCATAAGGACGGCTTTGGGCAAACTCGATACCCGCTCTCGATTCTACTTCGGCTTTAAAATTCTCTACACCAACACGTTCAAGGGTATATTTGGTTTTCGCATTTTTACGATTAACACGGTTTCCCCAATCTCGCTGGGTACCCACTACAGCAGCAGCTACATCCAACGTTTTATCCAATGGAATAAAACCAAAGTCATCCGCTTTACGAGGGTAAGTGGAATGATCACCATGGGTCATGGCCAAACCACCACCCACAAGAACATTAAAACCAATTAGCTTACCGTTTTCAGCAATAGCAACGAAGTTAAGGTCGTTAGCATGCACATCAATATCGTTATGTGGTGGGATAACAACGGTTGTTTTGAACTTACGAGGTAAATAGTTGTTACCTAGAATTGGTTCATTTTCAGTGGTTTCTACCTTTTCACCATCTAACCAAATTTCCGCGTAAGCACGGGTTTTCGGCAACAAGTGCTCACTAATTTTTTTAGCCCACTCGTAGGCTTCTTGATGTACCGCAGACTCTACCGGGTTTGAAGTACACAACACGTTACGGTTGACGTCACCAGCGGTGGCAATAGAATCAATTCCCACTTTATTAAGGGTTTGATGCATCAATTTAATTTGCGGCTTCAACACGCCATGAAACTGAAAAGTTTGACGAGTAGTTAAACGAATACTGCCATAAAGACTATGATCTGCAGCAAACTTGTCGATGGCTAACCATTGGTCAGGAGATATAATTCCGCCAGGTAAACGTGCTCGCAACATTACATTCTGTAATGGTTCTAATTTCTGCTTAGCGCGCTCAGCACGAATATCACGATCATCTTGCTGATACATACCGTGGAATCGAATTAACTGAAAATTGTCAGCGGTAAAACCACCGGTCAAATCATCTTTAAGATCTTGGGCAATTGTTCCACGTAAAAAATTGCTTTCGCCTTTAATACGCTCATTTTCTGCCAATTTACCTTCAACTATAAATTTATTATCGGAACCCATTAGTACACATCCTTCTGGTAACGCTTACCACGGCGCATTTCGGTTAAATACGCTTCAGCATCTTCTTCACTCTTACCACCGTGCTCTTGGACAACGGTCAAAAGTGCATCATGAACATCTTTAGCCATGTGGGTTGCGTCACCACAGACATAAAAATGTGCGCCTTGCTCTAGCCAATCAAATAACTCAGCACCATTTTCTAAGATACGATGCTGTACATAAATTTTTTGCTCTTGGTCACGGGAAAATGCCAAGCTAACTTTGTCTACCACTCCATCTTTCACAAAACGCTGCCATTCAGTTTGGTATAAGAAGTCTTGGGTAAAACTAGGGTTACCAAAAAATAGCCAGTTTTTGCCATCAGCTTCATCTTCTGCGCGCTGTTGCATGAAAGATCTAAATGGTGCGATACCAGTACCTGGGCCGACCATGATAACTGGCGTCTCTGGATTTTCTGGTAAGCGGAAATTATTGTTATGCTCCACAAATACTTTCAGCTCTTGTCCTTCTTCTAGGCGTTTACCTAAAAAGTTAGATGCAGAACCATTGCGCACATTACCGTTAACATCATACTCAACCATAGCAACGGTAAGATGCACTTCGTCATCTACCTCAGCTTGACTTGAAGCAATTGAATAAAGTCTTGGCGTAATCGGTCTTAGGGCTCTAGCTAATTGCTCTGCCGTAATTTTTGCAGGGAAATCAGCCACAATATCAACTATTTGCTTATCTGCTAAATACTCTCTCAGCTTAGCTTTATCATCGAACAATGCTTGCAGCTTTTCATTTGGTGCAGACTCCAAATAACTCTTAACAAAAGTTGGGTAACTTAGGGTTAGCTCAAACTTTTCAATTAACGCTTGCTTAATACTGAGCGTGTCGCCACCAACTTCTATACTTTCATTTTCGTCAACACCAACTAGTTGCAATAGTTCACTTACTAGAGCATCGTCATTAGTAAACCAAATACCTAAGGCATCACCTGGTTGATATTGGATGCCAGAGTCTTCAAGGGATATTTCGATATGACGAATATCTTTAACTGAATCTCGACCTGTAATTTTCTGACTTTCTAATAAAGTTGCAGTAAACGGGTTTTTCTTTGAATACTCAGATTTAGCGGCATCTAAAGAAGTGCTATTTACACTACCAGCGATAGGCTCAACTGTCGCTTGGCTGGCAGCAAACTCTTCTTTCAACTGAATCGCTATTTGATCAAAAAATGCGTTAGTTACGGTTTCGTAATCGACATCACAATCCACTCTTGGAGTAATACGTTTGCCACCCAATGCTTCAAGGCGTGCGTCGAAGTCTTTTGCCGTCTGACAAAAGAACTCATAACTACTGTCACCAAGTCCAACTACCGCAAAGTTTAACTCAGGTAGTTTTGGTGCTTTTTTACTGCCTACAAACTCATGTAGCTCAACTGCATCATCAGGAGCATCACCTTCACCATGAGTACTAACAACAATAAGAAGATGGGTTTCGTTTTTAAGTTGTTTAGCTTTGTAATCAGCCATGCTGTGCAGGTTAACTTTTAACCCAGCATGTTGAGCTTTTTCTTTAAACTCTTGGGCAACACCTTTTGCATTACCGGTTTGCGAGCCAAAAAGAATGGTAAGTTGTTTTTCAACAACAGGAGCTGCTGAAGCAGGAACCGCAACATGTCCAGCCGACTGTTGGTGAGCCAAACCCGCCAAATACCCACTCATCCAAGTGAGTTGATTATTGTTAAGCGGCGCTATGGCGCTATTTATTTGCTGCCATTGGGATTCATTAATAACCGCTGATGGCACTAGTGCTTGATTGTTCTTTGAAGACATAAAAACGCTAACCTTTTAATTGATGGGGGCAGATTAGCGTTTTTTATTATTGACAGGAAAGACCTAAATAGGATTTTTTATTACTTAATGGACTTAAAACCAAACTTTATTGACTTAGAAGTGTATTTCGATCCCAGCAAATGCACCACTAAACTCTAAATCTGAATAGATATCGTCTAAGTCTTCTAACTCTAGAGACGTCGCTCTGTAGCCCAGCTGTAGCGACATATCAATGGCTAGGTTGTCTACAAATTGATAAACTAATGCAATTTCGTAGTCACTTAATGAATGATCGTCAATGGCTAAATAACTACCTTCCGCATAAGCTCCCAGGCCAGTAAAAGGTAGGCCGATGTAAAGTTTTGAGTACACCATTGGCACAACCCCAGAAAACTCTTCTCTGGCAAAGTTAGATGCATCAGCGGTTTCTCTAACAAAAATTTCTCCGTCTACGTACTTACCATTGATACCGAAATCAAAGCTAACCAAATCGTTATCAAATAATTCATAATACAAGATAAAGTCTGTATTACTCATGTCCACTTCAGTACTTAAGGGGGTGTCGACACTGAAGATCTCGCCATTAAAGGTAAAAGTACTATTTAGGGTAACGTCTCCGCTAGTGTCTAAAGTAGTTTGTCGCACCTTGATGTTAGGAATTAACGGGATTGGATGCTCTAGAGCTACATATAAGCTCGATTTGGTTTCAGTATCAAAATCGAACCTTGTTATATCCGCATCGTTTGAAAATCCACCTTCAGTATCCATATTCCAGCCTTGAGCACCAACGTACAAACCTAGCAATGTATCTGCCTGGGCGGGCACAGCAACAACGGATGCAGCTAAAATTAACGATTTAATTTTGTGTTTCACTTTTTATCCTTGATTTAATAGTTCATTTAATTCGATTAAAGCAGCATTTGCTCGGGAAATATAGTTCGCCATAACTAACGAGTGATTAGCTAACATACCTAATCCACTACCATTCAAAATCATTGGGCTCCAAATAGTTTGCTGGGTTGACTCAAGCTCACGGATAATCTGGCGCAGGCTGACGGTGGCATTTTTCTTTTCAAGCACGTCAGCAAAATCGACTTCCACCGCTTTTAAATAATGTATTAGCGCCCAAGCAGCCCCTCTAGCTTCATAGAAATTGTCATCAGTTTTCCACCAGCTGGTTTTTTCAAATCGCTGTTTTGCCTCTGGGGTAGATTGTCTAGCCGTCGCATCACCTGCCAAATCAGTGTTTAGCACTTCTTGGCCGACACTAGCACTTAACTTTTGCGACAAATTACCTAAACGTTTTTCGACCTGCTTCAACCAGTCTCTTAGGTTATCTGCACGAGAAAAAAACTGCGCTGTCCCTTGGCCTCTATCAGCCAAATCCGTTCGATAGGCGTAAAGATCTTTAAGTGCGTCTTGGTACATAGACTCTGCAGAAGGCAGCATCCAACTGAGGTGATTCATGTTTAATGCCGGTTGTGCTTTAGTTAGCTCAGGGTTTTCCATTGACTGTGATTGAGAACGGCTAAAGTCTTTGCGCATTGCTAGGGCTAAATCCCGAGACATTTCTAAAGCACCAAATTCCCAACGAGGCATGTTGTCCATGAATATGCCTGGCGGCATAACGTCATTCGATATGTAACCGCCGGGCTTGTCCATCAAGGATTCCACCACACGAATGAGAGTGTGGGTAGTCGTATAACCAACCACCACATTTTCTGAGTTAGTTTGAGCATAAGTTTGTGCTTCAGTGCGCACGTCGAAGGCTTCAGGTTCAAAGCTCCAATAAACAGAGATTAACCAACCAATAAACACTATTAATAGGAAAGTGGTGGTGAGCCATTTCGCATTTAAAAAACGTTGCATAATATGCTTCCTGTATTTTGAATTAATGACACTTTACACTCATAACACTATCTATTCTAATGATGGTTATGTGACTTTTCTTTGCCTGGCATTACGGCTTTTGCAGTAACCTGAATCGTTTTTTGATCTTCACTCACAAGGGTAATAGAGACCATTTGATTTTCTGCTAATGGTTTTTTAAGGCCGAATATCATGACGTGTAAACCGCCAGGTTTAAAACTAACTGTTTGTCCAGCTGGAATTCGAATTTGATCTTGTTCTTGCATACTCATCATACCATTTTCCATTACATGGGCATGCAATTCAGCTTTTTCAGCAATGTCGGTGCTGGCAGAAACCAGAACCAGATCCTTATCTGATGAATTGTGGATAGTAAAGTAGGCGGCGGTGTTGGGCACAGTGGGTGGTAACAAGCGTACTGTTGCATCTGATATCTTGATATTTGCTGCGCTTGCAAAACTACAAACCAATAAACCGATGAAAACCCACCATGATTGTTGCTTGATAAATTTCATAAACTGCCTTTCCTGAATAATAAATTTCCCGCAATTATCAATTAATTCACGGGCATTTACCAGAATAGTCAATGCTTTTTCAGTACTGAAGTGACTCCCTTGGAGTTAAAACCACCCAAAAGAATTATCCGTTGTTAATGGGGTTAGTGTAATAAACTGCGAAGAAAGCAAGGGTCATGGGAGCTGCAACCTGCAGTTATTAAGCTCTCACCAATACCGTTGACGCTAATATTGAGTTTGACGCTTATCTTTTACTAACCAAAAAATGAAGGCAATCACTAACAACATTGGCCAAAACATGGTTACACCTGCCAATAACATGGCAACAAATGCTACAAACAAAGCCAAAGCCAAGGCTCCAAATACGCTGATAGCGACGATAACTCCGACAATTGCCATGACCGCCCCGACTGCAGTAACGCCCACTACCGATTCCATTGGACCAAATATATGTTCATCGAAATGAATTGAGAAATTAAACCACTCATTAGCAACGATCCCACAACTATAGGTAATCAGTATCGCAATCAGAACAGCTAAAATAAAATTCTTCATGATGTACATCCTTTATAATAGATTCTTGTCAGTTCACTCTTTGCAACAAAGAATTACCTAGTTGGAATTAATAATACGGCTAACAAATAAGCCACACCAACCACCATTGGCATAAAAATAAAGGCGGCAATAGCGGCTATTCTTACCATCCAAGCTTCAACATTGAAGTGTCTTGCTATACCAGCACATACGCCACTAATTTTGCCTCGCACAGTGTCACGGTATAATTGATTTGTATTTAAATAGTCTTTCATTTGGATACTCCTACTAAAACTTATTTTAGTTGTAGACTTGAAGTTTCAAGTCTACATCTAGGGCTTGTTCTGGCTTCTTTTCTAAGCAACTTTTTTGCGCAGAGCTGCTAACTCTTTCTCGATATTTTCATCTTGTTCAAGTTGCTCAATTTGCGCACTTAATGAATTGCTTTGTGACACTAAATCATAAGCTTCAACTTGAGACTCTAGGTCGTCGATACGATTTTCATAGTGTTCAAATCGAGCTATCGCATCATCAATTTTTTCAACATTTTGCGACGTTTTCGCTTTCAAACGCACTGACACTGATTGTTGTCTTATGTCCAAAGCTTTTTGACGACTTCTAGCTTCTTTTAATTTTTCCTGCAAACGAGATGTATCTTCTTGCAACTTAGCAATGGCCTCATCTACAACTTCCATTTCCTTAGTTAAGGATTTTAACGATTCTTGCGCTTTGTTTTTTTCTACCAACGCTGCTCTTGCAAGATCTTCACGTTCTTTTTTCATGGCTACAGTAGCTTTATTCTGCCAATCTTTAACTTGCGCTTGGAGCTTTTCTTGTTTGCGCCCTAAGTGCTTTTTGTCAGCCAAACTTCTTGCTGCCACTGAGCGAATTTCAACTAAAGTTTCTTCCATCTCTTGGACGATTAAACGTATTACCTTTTGCGGGTCTTCCGCCTTGTCTAAGATGGCATTAAGATTTGCTTGTACTATGTCTGACATTCTTGTGAACATACCCATTTTTTGATCCTCCGAGATTTATATGAGTGTTGTAATATGAACTAGATTTTAAGGTTCTAAATTCAATTATCTTTACCAGTACTCCTGTTATTACAATCTACGTGCCAAACTTTCAAATTAATGTAACCCCATGTATTTAATGAATATTTAAAGAAAACAATATTGATAGCGAATAACCCAAAATCATTTCAATTTAGAAATTTAGTCAAATTAACCAAATAGTTGGTCAAATTATTAAAATGGGAAAAGTACAGAATTGAGTGCTTGATAATGCAATTTCTAAGATTGGAGACCAAGTCGACCTAAAGCTCATTAGTTACTTTTACTTTCCATACTAAATTGCTGTAGTGACTTAACCATCAAAGCTAAGCGTGTATCAACGAAGTGGGCATCAAAGAAATGAGAAGTAAAGAATTGGGTTGTAAAGAGATAGGCAGAAAAGAAAACCCACAGCTAGTGGGGGGAAATTAACCAATGGTTAAAAACAGGATTTCCCACTAGGGTATTGAGCCAGAGAGAGTGCATAACAAATAAAAAACAGTCCTCAAAAGGAAATTACTTAAAGCTTTTTAAGTACGTCTAAAACAGACTCCATTTGATATTGTCGTAAGTCAGATAAAAGATGTTCAGAAAAGTGTTTAAACGTAACCGATGCATCTGCATACAGAGATACTCCAGTATCTGATAACTGCACTAAACTTACCCGGGCATCCCTTGGATTTTTTTGTTTTTCGATTAGGTGAATCTTTTCCAGAGGATTTAGCATACGAGTAACACCTGAAGCAGTCATGCCCAGTGCTTCAGCCAACGCTATACGACTCATGGTGTGAGAGGGTTGTTCTGCAAGGAAGTGTAAAGCCATGTATTCACTGAAACTAATACCATGTACACCCAAACTTCGATCAAGTTTTTTATTCAGTTTGATTGATGCCAAGTTTAAATTAGTCAGTAGTAACATAGCGTCAGTAAGTTGTTTCATTTCAAGCCTCAATTTTAGTTAACTAGTCAAGTATATATCAACCATTAGAAAAGTAAAATGAGTCTAAAGGTTTATTTTTGGTAGGCTAGTGAAAACATTAATACTGAATGAGGGATCTTTTCTTATAAACGAGCTGGAAAAGGATTAAATGTTAGATGGTGATTGCGGGAACCCGTTGAGAAACAGTGGGTTGATTGGGTTTCAAAAAGTAATGAGTAAGAGAATGACGGTCTCTACTGCGTATTGCGACCGTCATGATATTGGAGGTTAGAACCGTTAACCGGTACTGCATGGCTGTTTTTCTTACTCTCGACCAGACTAAATACAAGTGCTGCTGCGAGGTAGGCCATAACCGGTGCTAGTAATAAAGTAAGTAGATGTATGTGATTAAACATCGCTAGTCTCCTTACTATTCAGCTTTATCGCTTTCTTCTTTTTTCTCTTCAGTATTGCTGTTCAAGTCAGTAATAGTCACGTTAGTAACATAATCTTGTGAATCGGATTCAAAACCAATTGAATTGTTTACTGTCAAGATTGCTTCTTCAACACCGTATGACAATTCTTCTTTGGTAACTTCTACGGCTTGGGAAACAAGTGAACCAACAAGTTGCTCTAAAGAGACTTCTGCGGCTTGTGCAGATGACGCTACGAATAAACCTGAGATAAGTACAGTTGCAGTTGTGATTTTCTTAAACATAATAATTTCCTTAGTAGTTGTGCTGTGTTTGTAACTGATTATTCAGTTACTAGTTAAGTCGCAATCATTATTGCGATAGTTGTGCCAACTACTAAAAAAATATTCATCTAATTGATTTATATAAACTTTTTAAAAATCATAGGAAATAAATTAAAAACTAATGGGAATTTTCGTGAAGTGAAAAATTACATTTTAGTATTTTTGACCAAGTCAGTTAGTTATTTTAACCAACTTGATCAGGTGCGTGGGTATTCCGGAATTGTTCTGCTTGGTATTGAGCTTCATTAAGGGTATCTAAGGCATCATTTAATAACTCAATGCCAGTACCTTTTTGGGTGCCATTTTGACTCAAGTACCTGCGCCAAATGCGCGCGCCAGGTTGCCCTTGAAATAGCCCAAGCATATGTCTAGCAATGTGCCAAATTCGGGTGTGAGGTAGTTCCAATTGAACTTTGGCATACTCAACCATGTTTGCCACAATATCGTGGCGAGTGGGAATGTTGTGGTTATCGTCGTAAAAACGTTTATCAACTTCAGCCAAAATATAAGGGTTGCTATAGGCCTCTCGACCGATCATCGCCCCGTCTATATATTTAAGGTGTAAAGCCACATCATCCAAAGTTTTAACACCACCGTTGATACTAATGTGTAGATCTGGAAATTGTTCTTTTAGATGGTAAACACGCTCATACATCAATGGCGGGATATCGCGATTTTCTTTTGGACTTAACCCTTTTAACCAAGCTTTGCGGGCATGCACAATGAAAGTATCGCACCCTGAGTCTGCGACTTGACTGATGAACCGCGTTAAGTCCTCGTACTCATCCATTTCATCAATACCAATGCGCGACTTAACCGTCACGGGAATATCCACTTCGGCTTGCATACTCTTAATACAGGCTGCAACGGTTTCTGGTTCCGCCATCAAGCATGCGCCAAAACGACCATTTTGAACACGATCAGAAGGACAACCAACATTAATGTTCACCTCATCATAACCACGCTCTTGGGCTAACAACGCACAACGGGCCATATCTGCGGGGTCAGAACCACCTAATTGCAAGGCGACGGGATGCTCTTCATCATTAAATGCTAAATAATCACCTTTACCAAAAATTATCGCGCCCGTTGTGACCATCTCGGTATATAACAAAGAGTGTTGTGATATCTGGCGTAAAAAATAACGACAGTGTTTATCCGTCCAATCTAACATTGGTGCAATTGAGATGGTGCGGTTGATGGTTGATGTATTCAAGAGAGTCTAGTTGCCTAAAGTATGCAGGTTATAAACCTATAGTTAAAAATGCGAATAATTTAGCGTGACATTTTTTGACAATTTCTTAACATTTACGACAACTGGTCGATTTAATGGGTTAAAAAGTTTGTACTCTGTCACTGTATGGGCGTATTTTAACACATAACAAGTTAGGAGAAAGTAATTGCATGGTCTTTGCGTTGATTCTAACTGGTTTACAACTCGAGGTTCGTGGGTATTGAATAAGGCGTAAATCCTTTTTTATACAACAAACCGTCAAGTTTACTAACGTAGTTCATAAACAAGTTTACTTATTTAAGAGTAGGAATTTGATGAAAGTCCTTTGGTTCAATATATTGTTAATGTCATGGGTAGCTAGTTTTAGCTTCTCGTCATTAGCATATGAGAATCAACAAGGGGCAGTAGATCAAAGTACTTCCGTAGTCGAGCAGGCTGAAATATTTAACCTTGATCCCTTCGATTTCGATTTAGATGCGATATTAAACTCTGTTTCCGCATCCGCTAACCCCATCAACTACCTTGCTATTACTTTTCAGCATACTGAAGCCTTTGAGGTTTCTAAAAACGCTGATCTTATTCGTGGACCTCCCTCTTTAACCATCTGATATAAAAACAATTTTTCTAATAATATAAATCAGAGGGTATTCCTATGAGTATAACTGACGTGCTAATTCGTTACCGTAGTGACTGTGCTTTTATTCAGTCTAAAACAAAAAATAATCTGCTAAAAACCGTTAAAAAGGAGCGTGCAAATGAAAAAGTTAGCGCTCTATAACACTGAATCCGTAGACAAGCTTGCCTGGCCACCAGAGAACACAGGTATTACCATGCGCTCAAACGCATTATCTATTTTCACTGATTTCAAGGAGTTCACTCCTTTGGTAATAGATGCGTCAGCCAAAGCTGTGGAGCTTGAAGGTTTGATGAAAAAGTCTCATGTTAGAATGGAGCTAGTGCTCGATAACGAGCAAAACTTCATTGGCATTGTGGCTTTAAGTGACTTAAATGAACAAAAGATTCTCGCCAAGGTAACAAAAGATCAACCTCGAGAAGAGATAACCGTCACTGATTTTATGCGCCCAAGAAACATGCTTAAGGCCTTTGCATACGAAGATTTAAGTGTCGCCAGTGTTGGTGATGTGGTTGAAACCCTTAGGGATAATCATCAACAACATTGTTTAGTCATTGATAAAAGTAACCACGAAATCCGGGGACTGATATCTGCAAGTGATGTGGCAAGAGTACTAAAATTGCCTGTGGATATTCAATTACAGCCGTCTTTTGTTGACTTGTTCAACGTCGCAGCTGCGTAACAATTCGCACCCTATCTACACGATAGGGTGCGCTATTGAAACTAAATTTTAACTTAACCTAAGCTTGGGTTAAGTAGAAATTTCTCTCCTGTCTTCTTGGCCATATATTTACCAATAATACTTGGCTGCAAAGCCTGCTCGAACGTTAGTTCATCGGTAAAATCAATGGCAAAAGTCGTGTCAATTTCATTGGCAACCCGTTGATGCAATTGTTTAACTTTTTGTGGGCTTTGTTTGCCTAAGAATTGCATTAGCAACCAGCCGCCAATTCCCCACGTCATTCCATAAGCACGATTTAACACTGTTGGCGAGAAATCTAAGCCACCATAAATGTACACTTGTTTGTTATCAGGTGAACCATAGGTATTGAACCCTTTGGCGTCTTTACTGCCAACTTGCTCCATTGCTGCCAGTATATTACTTACTAAATCACCACCTCCAATGGCATCAAAGGCCAGCGTAGCCCCCGTGGCTTTAATTGCTTCGTATAGATCTTGTTTAAAACTATCACTTGAAGAGTTGCAAATGTATTTAGCGCCCAGCTTTTCTAAAAGCTCCACTTGCTCTTGTTTTCTGACAATGTTTACTAAGGGAACATCTTCAGCAATACATATCTTATTGAGCATAGTTCCTAAGCTTGAAGCTGCTGCGGTATGCACCAAAGCAGTGTGCCCTTCAGCTCGCATGGTTTCCACCATTCCTAATGCAGTAAGAGGATTAACAAAAGAAGACGCAGCTTGTTTAGCTGTCGTATTTTCATTGTGAACAATACAGGCCTGCCAAGGCACAACACAATACTGAGAATAGGCTGCACCGCTTAAAATACCCACGGTTTTACCTAGCATTGCTTTGGCCCCTTCACTTTCACCAGTGGCAACCACCTTGCCAGCGCCCTCATTACCAATGGGTAAAACCTGATCAAGTCTAGATTGCACGCGGGCAAGCATAGATTGAGCAACGGGGGCGGTAAATTCCATTTTCTCTTTATTAAAAGAGCCTTCGGCTAAATTTGCAGGACCGAACATGGGCCACATATCTGAGGGATTGATAGGCGCGGCTTGAACTTGAACTAAAACTTCATGAGGTTTTAATGAAGGAACGTCTCGCTCTTTTAATGAAACCACTAATTGACCGCTGGAAGTAATTTCGGTGAATAATTGTTTGCTTACTTTCATTTATTGACTCCGATATTGAAAAGGCAGAATAAGTAAATCCAAGCTAACATTAAGTTTAGAGATATTCGAATGCTAAAATTTGTTTGACGTATATTAGTTACATTAATGTAACAAGTTTGCAAGACGATAAAGAAGTATTCGCGGCAAGCTTAAATGAATACGGTCATTTAAGACAAGGGCTGCAAAGAAGCCATTAGTGTTAACTATTTTGCTTTATCAAAAACACAAATTTGGCAAATCAATCTGCAAACTCCATATTTGAACTATAACAAACCCATGGATGAATAAAATGGATACGATTAACCGACCTTGGATTGATAGCGCAAACAAAGTCGTTACTTTCGCGTTATTGATTTTATTACTAATTAGTTTCGCCATCGCACCTATTTACGATACATGGCTCGAAGCTACCGTTGTGGGCATTCCCACCGCCCTTATCCCACTATTTTTGATCAAAAAAAATGGTCAAGCTGAAATAACTCAACATGTTGTATCCGTCAGCTTCATGTTGTTTTCAGCGTTGCATATTCAGCAAATGCAGGGGTTAACTGAAGTTCATTTTGGCATATTTGTGTTAATGTCATTTTTAGCTTTTTATCAGAATTGGCGTATTTTTATTACTGCAATTGTCGTAGTCGCAGTTCATCACGCCAGCTTTTACGTATTGCAAAAATCTGGTGCTCCGCTATATGTTTTAGTTGATGAAAATTTGCTATTAACATTACTAATGGTGCATTTCGCTTATGCTATTGCCCAATCTGTTATTTTAGCTTGGATGAGTAAGGAAAATGCCGAAACCAGTCATTCAGCACATGAAATCCTTAAAGGTGTTAGCCGTATAAGTGCAGGTGATGGAAAATTCAATTTATCCTACCGGATAGATTCCACAATAAACAGCCAATCTATAGCGGCCTTTAACCATTTAGTGGAGTCTTTTGAAGCCATAGTCAACGAGGTTGAGTCTTTGGGGAAGAACGTAGATAAGAATGCTAGCTCGACTAAAACGGCTTCCGGCAAGCTGTTAAACTTTAAGCCAATCGCCAACAACGAGCTCTCTTCCATTGCAACCGCGTCTGAACAATTATCTAGTTCGGCTTCTACCATTTCTGAACTGGCCGTAGAGACCTACGATCGAGCAAGAGAGGCCAGACAAGATACCGAAAAAGCGCAAATAGAAATGACCAACGCTAACACTGAAGTAAGCAAGTTAGTGGAAAATATTAGTAAAACAAGTGAAAGTATTGAAGATTTAGCCAATGAATGTGACAGCATATCCAGTGTTTTAGAAACCATTCAATCCATTGCCGATCAAACCAACCTACTAGCCTTGAACGCAGCCATTGAAGCAGCCCGAGCAGGGGAGCAAGGCCGGGGATTTGCAGTGGTCGCTGATGAAGTTCGTCAACTGGCATCGAGAACCAAAGTCAGTACTGAAGAAGTGAATGAAATTATGGCCAGATTATTGTCTTCCTCCAAGCAATCAAGCACATATATGCAAGATTGCATGACCTCAGGCACTATCACCAGTGAACAAGCAGATTCAGCCCTCAATTTAATGCAAAACGTGCAAACCAATATCGAACAAGTAGATAATGTTACCAATGGTTTAAAAAGTGCCGTTGAAGAGCAAACTAACGTAATCGATAACATTGCAAACTCTGTTGGACAATTAAGTTCTATTAGTGAACAAGAGTCAGTATTAGTGCAATCAGTTTCCCATGAGACTCAACAACTAGAGTTAATCTCAAACAAACTGATGTTAAGTCTTAATATTTTCAAATGATAATAATCAATGTCGTTTAAAGCTATATTGGGAATAGTGATGTGGGCAGGAATAAGCTTGTTTGCCCTATTTTTCATTGCGCAAAACAAAGTAACAAGTTTTGATCCTCAGCAATTATTGTTGTCAGCCTCAATGTCTCAGGATTTTGATGAAAAGGTTAAGTCGGCTTTTTCAGAGACTTTACAACCACTGGCTCGCACCGTTTTTCATATTGGCGAAGAATCATGCGCCTGTAGTCAGCTATCTAAGGCTCATATTCGTAAACTCAACCGAACATTTGCTGAAAATGGCTATGTGGTGAAAACACTTAACCCTAAAGATAAAGTAAAACTGAAAGCAATTGTTCCATCCTACCCTGCTATGGTTATTTTCGATAAATCTGGCAATTTAGGGTACTTAGGGCCCTATTCCACCGGCTATCTTTGCAGTACTAAAACGAGTTTAATCGAGCCGATTGCAAGCACAATAGTTGCAAATAAACATTTAGGTGCCACCGTGATAGCCGATGGAGAAGGCTGTTATTGTCAAACCTAACAAATACCGTGTAACTCAAAAATTAAATACCTTGTGCAATATTTTTACTAGCATGGGTTAGAAAAAGTTGAACGAAAAAATGAATAACAATAAAAGTGCCACTAGTTGGCTACAAACTCTTCAGGGTTCATTAAATGAGAACCAAGCATTACCAGAAGCAAAATATCTGCAACTAGCCACTATAAACAGTGAAAACCATCCCGAAGTAAGAACAGTGGTTTTTCGCGGCTTTGTGGACTCAAGCGCTTCGTTATTAATTCACACTGATATACGTAGCCAAAAAATTCAGCACATATGGGCTCATAACCAAGCTCAAATATGTTGGTACTTTAGCCAATCCAGAGAGCAATATCGTTTGACTGGTAAGGTTAAGGTCGTCACTGCTAACAGCGATCTACAGCAGTCACTTCGCTTACAACATTGGCAGAACCTTTCCGTCAGTGCAAAACACTCCTACTACTGGGATACACCTGGGGAAGTTTTAGGGCTTGATGACGAATTTCAGGGACGAGTTGATGAAAACAAACACACCGAGCAAATAAGTGACAACTTTTGTTTATTGGTGTTTTCAGTTTTAGCGGTAGATCATTTGCAACTAAAACCAACTCCCCATAAACGCAGTCGTTATGTATACAGTGACGATAGTTGGCAAACTATCAAGGTGAACCCATAAAGTCTTCGTCAACTTTGGCTAATTATTTTGCAGGGCAATACGTCCAGTTTTGATAGCTTGGCGCTTCACTCCTAACTGGGGAGCAAGTAAAAATATGTCGCCATTTTGCCCCGTCAAGGTACGTAAAACCTTTGATTGTTTAGCTAAATAAGCATTTCGTTGCATATGCATCTCCTCACCATGGGTAGGCACTGCAACTTGCGGTCTCACCCAGCTGTACATTAATTTCAATTCTTCCTCGCAAGGATGTCCAGAAGCGTGAATGGGGAGTTCACTGTCATCTGACAAAACCGTTTTTATTTTGCGTGCTTTAAACGCTTTAATGAGAGTCTCTACGTCTTTTTCATTGCCAGGGATGATAATAGAACTAAAAATCACTAAATCGCCTTCATCAAGAGATAAATCACGATAGTTGTCCTGGGCGAGCCGAGACATAGCTGCTCGAGGCTCTCCCTGACTGCCGGTTGCAACCGCGAGCACTTCATTGGACGGTAAATAGCCACTATGATAGGCATCAATAATGGTTAAATCGTCGGGCCAATGCCCGGTTGCTTTGGCCGCTCCCACGGTGTTTTGCAGTGAACGTCCGAGTAAAGCTAGGTAACGACCTGTATTTTTTGCAATTTTCGCTAAGGTTATCAGTCGCGCAATATTACTACTAAAACAGCCTACAACTACGCGCCCCTCAGCCCCATCTACCAATTGCTTCAAACCTCGATAACACGCACCTTCGGATACAGAATAACCGCTTTTTGTGGCATTAGTTGAATCGCAAATCATGGCTAAAATATTTTCTTTACTCAACTGCTTAAATGGCTGTTCGTTAAAAGCTTTACCCGTTACCGGATTGTTATCAATTTTCCAATCAGCAGTATGGAAAATATTCCCAGCCTCGGTACGTATAATTAACCCGTGGGGCTCCGGAATAGAGTGAGTAATTGGCACCCACTGAACATTGAACGCACCAATATCCACTATTTGATTGGATACCACTTCAATAATTGGCATATTTTGATTAGCTGTATTTCGTAACTTTCGGCGCAGTATCTCAGCGGTATAAGGCGTTGTATAAACAGGACATTTAAAGCGTTGCCAAAGATGAGGCAACGCGCCAATGTGATCTTCGTGTGCATGGGTAATGACAATCCCAGCTAAGGTCTCTTTCTGACGGGTAATAAACGCGGGATCAGCACATACAACATCGTGCTTCGGGCCAACTGCACAACCATGCTTTAGGGTTAATGGCTCATCGAACGTGATACCACAATCTACCATCAGCCATTGATTATCATGACCGAAAAGGTTCATGTTCATACCGATTTCACCTGTTCCACCTAACGGTAAGAACCATAGGTCGTTGCGACCAGGAATATAAGACTGAATAAATACCGTCCTTTTATAGATTCACTTGCATAATCTTATTATGCACTAGCTACATAAAAAGTTTTGTTTAAACATAAATAAATATTTGTTTTTTGACAAAACTGTATTGTTAGATTTTTTGCATTAAATCTGTCACAGTAACTGTATATTATTTATACCGCTGCAAAACCATATAGATAAATACGGGCTTGAAATTCTTGCAAGGTGGTTTTTGGCAAAGCCAAATCACAAAAACACTATTTTCATACGGGTTTCAAATAACTAGAGTGAATTGGGGAAGTGTATGTTGGTACTGCGATTAAACAAGTCAGGTATGCCGCAAGCGTGGATAACACCTGAAGAAGCGGCTAAGTATTATGCCCAAGAGCGCGTTCTATTTGAGTTAGGGGAAAGTAAAAAAGTCATGCTCGGTGGCTGGAATAACCAAGGTGTGCAAAGTCGTCTGCAACTTTCTTCAATTATTGGTTGCGAAGGTAAAGTGACTAATTTAGATGGCAAAATATCTTTGTGTAATCGTTATTTGTTTCGCCGCGACAATTACCTGTGTATGTATTGCGGACAAAAATTTAAGTCTTCCCAACTCACTCGTGATCATATAATTCCCCGTTCTCGTGGCGGCAAAGATGTCTGGACTAACGCTGCGACAGCTTGTATTCGTTGTAATTGCCACAAAGCTGCAAGAACCCCTGATGAAGCACAAATGTCGTTAATTGCAGTGCCTTTCACCCCCAATTTATATGAACGATTTTATTTGATGAATCGACGAATTTTAGCTGACCAAATGGCCTTTTTGGGAAACCACTTTTCACGAAATAGAAGTTGGTTAGAGCAAATTTTATAATCCCCTTAGCTGTTGCAATAATTGTATATAACAATATCTGCAATTTAGTTTACAATATCCCCCATTAATTCTGAGAAATAGGGTCTATTCTAGCGTGTCTATCCGCAATATTACTGCTCATTTTGTTGGTGCCATATCTGTCATTATTTATTTCATTAATACTGTTTTTTGGGTCATACCCATTGTACTTCTTTCATTTCTAAAGCTGATTCCCATTATGACTTGGCAGAAATTGGTAAGTTATCCTTTAGATGGGTGTGCTACAGCTTGGATAAGTATTAATAATTTAAACCAAAGAATCACGTCGAATACACAGTGGGATGTTGAAGGCATAGAAACACTCACACTTAATGACTGGTACTTGGTGACCTCTAACCATCAATCTTGGGTTGATATACTTGTTTTGCAGAGAATATTTAACCGAAAAATTCCCTTTTTAAAATTTTTCCTTAAAAAGGAATTGATTTGGGTTCCGTTTTTAGGCATTGCGTGGTGGGCACTAGACTTCCCATTTATGAGTCGTTATTCAAAATCTTTCCTAGCAAAAAATCCGCATTTAAAAGGAAAAGACATGGAAAGTACTCGAAAAGCCTGTGAAAAATTCAGTACTAAACCCGTTAGTATCATGAACTTTGTAGAAGGCACCCGCTTAACAGAAGAAAAGTTAAAGCGACTTAATGGTCCTTATAAACATCTACTAAAACCTAAAGCCGGCGGAATGGCTTTTGTGTTAAGTGCCATGGGCAACCAATTACACAAATTATTAGACGTAACAATCTATTATCCAGAAGGTATCCCTACTTTTTGGGATTTTGCCTCTGGCAGAGTCAAAAAGATAGAAGTTAAAGTTCGTATCTTGTCCATTGAAGATATTCTTAATAGCGATGCGTTTGCCATGGATTATTTTGATAATCCCGAACAACGTGCTCGTTTCCAACGATGGTTAAATCAATTGTGGTTAGAAAAAGATCAGACTCTATTGAACATGTCTTCGAGTAAATAAAGCGCTATGTTGAGTTTTATCCCTGCTTTTTTAATGTTTCCGGTCCACTTTACCCTGCAGATGCTCAACCTTGGTTTTTGGGCTGTGTTAATTATCTGTTTAGGCTTGGTCAAATTTTTACTGCCTTTTAACTGGATAAACTCGGTTCTGAGCCCAATTATGCACTTTATGATGTTTGCTTTTGGTGTGGTGAGTATCAAGCTCATACGTCTAACTAATAACGTCCAATGGGACTGTTCAGTTGAAGGTGAGTTAAGTAAAGACAACTGGTATTTAATGATGCCAAATCACCTGAGTTATTTGGATATCATTTTATTAATTGAATTTGCCGCTTCTCGGATCCCGGCTCCTAAGTTCTTTCTAAAAAAAGAACTCATTTGGCTGCCTTTTGTAGGCTTGGGAGCTTGGGCACTTGGCATGCCGTTTATGCAGCGCTATAGCAGAGAGTTCGTGGAGAAAAATCCCCACTTGAAAGGAAAAGATATAGAAACTACCCGAAAGCACTGTAAAAAGTTTCAAACTACGCCGACTACAGTGATTAACTTTGTGGAAGGCTCAAGATTCACGCCCAAAAAACAACTCGTCAAGGCTAGTCAATATCAAAATTTACTGCCACCAAAAGCCGGTGGGGTTGCTTTTACTTTAGCGACAATGGGAGAGCAATTTACCAACATTTTAAATGTCACGATTTTGTACCCCGAAAATACTAAGCATCCGATGATGGATATGCTTTGCGGTAATCTTACTCGGGTATTTATTCATATTGATGTTTTGCCAGTGACAGATGAAGTGATTGGGGACTATTTTAATGATGTTGAATTTAAAGGTCGCTTTCAAACTTGGTTGAACCAGTTATGGTCCAGTAAAGATAAGTTTATTTCACAAGTAGGTAATTCAAAATAATGCTTAAACAAGAGAAAGTAAAAGATTGGTTACTGACAAATTTAAGTACCATTGATGTCGGTATCACTGAACATAGTTGGTTATATCAAAGTTCCGCTATTTTACTATCTTTAGGCGTAGCCACTATCGCCTTTATGTTGACCCGTTTGCTAATGCGCGGGCGTATCTCTCGGATCGTTTCTTTGAGCCGAAATAACTGGGATAACGAACTCCATAAACATGGTTTTTTCACTCGAATTGGGCATATAGTGCCAGCTTTGGTAATGTTCTTATTAACCCCAGTTTTCCTGGACAGTTCGAATATTCTTTACGCCTTTATTCAAAAATCCATGCTGGTTTATATAGCCATCTCTGTTGTGTGGTCAAGTAGTGCATTATTTAACACTATTGAAGATATTTACAATGCCTCAGAATTAGCCAAGCGAGCCCCAATAACCGGGTTTATTCAAGTGGCTAAACTGGTAGTAGTGATTGTTGCAGTACTACTAATTATCTCCAATTTGCTTAATAAATCTCCGCTGTTATTGCTATCAGGCTTAGGTGCTGTTACCGCGGTTTTATTGTTATTGTTCAGAGATACTATTCTCGGTTTTGTCGCGGGAATTCAGATCGCAGCCAATCGAATGGTAAATAATGGTGATTGGATTGAACTACAAAAATACGGTGCTGATGGTGAAGTTTTAGAAGTGGGCTTAACAACAGTGAAAGTGCAAAATTGGGATAAGACAATCTCAACAATCCCCACTTACACTTTGATTAGCGATTCAGTCAAAAACTGGCG
Organism: Aliiglaciecola sp.; assembly: GCF_039982535.1. NCBI lineage: Bacteria > Pseudomonadati > Pseudomonadota > Gammaproteobacteria > Alteromonadales > Alteromonadaceae > Aliiglaciecola > Aliiglaciecola sp. The sequence continues at coordinate 217,857 of NZ_JBDWYG010000038.1, read as the reverse complement.
TGGTATGTCTGAATCAGGTGGCAGACGCATAAAACGTGCAATTCAAATCGATATTAATAGTATTGAGTTTTGTGATGCTGAAACCCTTGCTGAATATAAAAAAATTAGATACATCAGTGATTATATTGAGTCTAAAATTCAGCTTCTGCGGGATTATCACAATCAACAACATATTGATGAGCAAGACTTATTAAACAGTCGTCGATTAACCAATATAGGTACCTATAGGGCTTACGTTAATGCATATTTGCAACACCATATGCAACTTAACAAAGAAATGACGATGATGGTTCGACAGTTACCCCCCACCGAAACGGGTTTGCCGTTAGAGATATATTGCTTTTGTGCTGATAAAAATTGGGTCAATTATGAAGGGGTTCAAGCAGATATATTTGACCACTGTTTAGCTATGTTACCTGTATTCAACCTTAGAGCTTATCAAAGAGTCAGTGACAAATCCTAAAGCCCAAGCTTTCAAAAGTATGCTTTAAAGCAAATTGCAGACATAAAAAAACGCTGACTAATGGTACTCTTTTCAAATACATTCGTCAGCGTTCAAGTCTCTGGTAAACAGAGTGGATTTAGCTCCAGGCGATGGCTACAGACAACAGTAGTGTTGCAACTAAACCTGTAACGCCAAAAAAGCCATACTCTACTTTTTCACGCATTCCACCAGCTGGGGAAGGTAGAAAGCCCATAATTAAACAAGTTGTGCCTAATACAAACACAAGAACAGTTATTCCAAACAAAACGGCATCAACCATGCTATCTCCAAATTAATTAACGTTAAACTCCGTATATTATGCACCAAAATCATTAATTGGGGGAGTGATCTATATCAAACAGTTAAAATATTCTTCAATATATAATAGCCAAAAGAATGTAGTGAAATTGACTAACATTTAGCATATCTTCCTACTCACTTACACTAACTCCGCCTCAATGAAACCATAAAAACACACTAACCACTTGATTTTAAAAAGCTTTTAAAAAGTGGCTAGAGTGTTGCTACTCTATAGCCATAACTAATCATCACAGGCGGTGTGTGCTAAAGCCACTGTCTAAAATCGTTAAAGTATACAAAGGAAAAATTATGAAACAATCAGTGATCGCCGCAAGTTTATTATTGCTATCTGGCACAGTGGCAGCCAATGAGTGCGACGTTAGTATGAACGGTCAAGTTTCATTGATGAATAACGTGTTGACCGTTACCACAGAAGATAACGATATAATTAAAATAGACGCTGGCGAGAAGCTTTTTGTAAATGGCCAACGTATGGATGTCGACAAAAATCAAGAACGCTGGGTATCTGAGTATTATAATGGTATTTACAATGCTGTTCCTGAGGCTGCTGACCTTGCTTTAGAGGGAGTTGCAATTGCCAATGTAGCAGTATCCGAAGTCTTGGGTAATTTACTGGGAACGGATAGCAGCGCCGTTGAAAAAATCCAAAGCAAGCTAGATGACGTTAAACAGAAAATCGAATATAACTTTTACGCTGACGATGGCAGTATTCAATTAGATTCAACCAACTTCTCAGATGGAGATTTCCTCGGCGCACAGTGGGAACAAGATTTTGAAGATACGGTTGAAGAAGTTGTTACCGCGTCCATAGGTCATTTGATGATCGCCTTAGGAACTGAGCTTATATTTGGTGATGGTGATACAGATGACTTTAGTCAACGTATGGATAACTTTGGTCAAGATATTGAACAAAAAATTGAAGCAAGAGCGGGTAATCTAGAGCAAAAAGCTGATGCATTTTGCATGAGTTTAGCGAAAATTGATATCGTTGAAAATAACCTACAAAATTCAATGCAAGCGTTGTCTGGGTTAAACCTGATTACTGTTGATTCTGACCGCAGAATGTAAGGAACTCATTAAAAATCGTGAAAATTGCAATTATTGGGGCGGGTTGGTTAGGTTTACCACTTGCCCAAGCATTAACTAAAAGTGGCCACACAATAGTGGCCACAAAGCGTTCTGGCACTGAAGTTAACAAGTTACAAGAAATAGGGATTTCGGCAATCCAATATGAACTTGGAGATAACTTAGACACTCAGCAATTAACTCATTTATTCAATGCGCAAACATTGATCCTAAATATCCCGCCAGGTAGAAAATCACCTTCATTAGACACCTTTAGCCAGAACATGCGAGCCTTGCTCTCTACAGCTAAATACAAAGGTATTCAGAATGTGCTTTTCATTTCCACTACTGCGGTTTACGGCAACACCGAGGGAACTATTTACGAATACACGCCTGTTGCTCCTCAAACACAAAGTGGCAAAATCCACGTTGAAATTGAAAACTGCGTTCGTAGCTTGTTTCAGCAAAATGCCTGCATTCTTCGATTAGGGGGATTAGTTTCACCAGACCGACACCCTGCACGCAGTTTAAGTGCGAGAAAACACATTGAAAATGGTCAACAACGTGTGAACCTAGTTCATAGAGAGGACGTTATTCGTGCCATTGAAAAGATAATTAACAGCAATAAATTTGGTCAAACTTACCATTTGTGTAGTCTTGAGCACCCCACGCGACAGCAATATTATACGGATGCTGCAACCGCAATGAAATTGGCACCGCCGGAGTTTGTTGAAGACTTATCATTACCCTCAGGCAAATGTATAAATAGTGAATTTACCCTTAACGCCCTAGAAATGGCGCTCGTCTATCCCAGCCCCTACGATATGTTTTAGGGCGTGCGAAAACCCTGCATAAAAAAGCCGGTCGTTTGACCGGCTCCGAATTACACGACATTCGAACTAGCCAACCAAAGCCTTACCAAAATATTTCAAAGCAACGGTGTTAATAAAGACTAGAAGCAGTATCAGAGGAATAAAAGTCCCTACCGAAAAATCAACGTATCGTTCAAAGAAGCTACCTTTGTAATTAGGAGCCCCTTCATCTAACTCGGCATTAAAGTTCTCTTTTTTCCAACGATAAATGACGAATAAACAGATCAGTAAGCCGTTTAGAGGCAGAATTGTGTCATAGAAAACATCGACGATGATGTCGAACAATGACTTATTCAAGCCCGCGTAGCTGGTCAATGAGGTAACCGGGTCCCAAATACCAAATGACAATGACGTTACACCAGAGGTGACAACTAATAGCAAGCCCATTACCCCTAGGGCTTTTTTACGGCCGACCTTTTTTGATTCCATATAAGACGCTACTGGCACTTCGAATATTGAGACTAAGGAAGTGATAGCAGCAAAGAAGACGAGTAAGAAAAACAACCCCGCAACGACACTCGCCCCGACATAGCCAATTGATGCTTGTAAGGCTAAAAAGATCTTCGGTAAGAAGGTAAAAATCATTCCTACAGAGGAGTCACTTAACTCAGCAGTATTGGTATTAGGGTTAAAAGAGAACACCGCAGGAAGAATTAAAAGTCCAGCAATGAATGCAACTCCGGTATCGGCCAAAGCCACGAACTTTGCTGATCCTGGTACATCACTCTTGCTATCTAAATAGGAACCATAGGTGATCATGATCCCCATCCCCAAAGACAATGAGAAGAATGCCTGAGACAACGCAGCGCTAACCACAGAGGCATTAATTTTACTAAAGTCTGGCACCAGATAATATTCGACACCAGCAAAGGCATTATCTAAGGTAAGAACAAAAATCACTAAACCTATTAGCATCACAAACAATGCTGGCATCATTACTTTGGCTGCTTTTTCGATGCCTTGTTTGACCCCACCTTGTAAAATCAAATACACCACAGCTAAAACACCCACCATATAAATAAATAAGTGAGATGATTTAACAAAGTCAGTAAATGTGGAGGGATCAGCTAGTTTATCTAGGTTCCCAGAGCCTATTTGAAAAAGGTAGCCAAAAATCCATACGGTAATGACGAGATAAAACACCGCGATCATAAAAGGAGTAATGATGGACAACCATCCCGCCATTCGCCAGTGCAATTGATTCTTGCTCAATTTCACATAGGCGTTAAGAGGGTCCATTCGGCTTCGTCGACCTACCGACATTTCGGCTAACATTACAGGTAAACAAATTAATGCAACAAAAAGCGCATAAATGAGTAAGAAGGCCCCTCCCCCATTTTTAGTAGCAGCAACGGGGAATCCCACCATGTTACCAATACCCACTGCGGACCCAGCCGCGGCTAAAATGAATCCGAGACGAGAACCAAACTGCTCACGATCTGCTGCCATAATATTTTCCTTTCTTATTGGTTGTTGACTCCCATTAGCTTCAATTTAATGGGGTTTAATCAACCTTATTGTTTTTAGGTTAGAATGACGATGTTAACAGTCTAATTTTAAAATGTCTTTCACTTAAAAAACTAGGGGAAGCAAAAACCTGTTATTAAAAGTTTGCACGCTTTTATTGCTCACATAACCGATCACATTCACCACGGAATGGGCTTATTGTCCCAATCAATAAAGTGTGGTGCATTATTAATGTCTAAGGTTGCTAAGTGTGAAAGTAATTTTTCCACCGTAAAACTCACTGAAAATAACTTGTTATTAGGTACGTTAGCTTGAAAAGGTTTAGATAGGCCCGTATCAACTGTACCAGGATGATAGGCTACGATTTGAACGGTTTTAAATCGACGTTGGTACTCCACCTGACTGGTTTTTATCAGCATATTTAAAGCGGCTTTACTCGCTCTATATCCATACCAACCACCAAGCTTATTATCCTCAATACTAGCAACTCTAGCAGATAGGAAAACAACGTGAGAATCAAAAGATGGAGAAAAAAGCTTGGGCAGATGTTTCATCCACATCATGGGCGCAAGAGTATTAACGTTGAAATAAGACTCTAATTGCTTAGCCGATAAATCCTCTAGTCTTTTTTCTGGTTTTATGTGTTCATCTTGCCCATCTAAATGAAGCATACCAATACAACAAACGACTAGGGTAAAGGGGCCATGTTTTTGTAGGGTTTGACAGATATTTTCAACTTGGTTTTCATCACTACTTTCTGCCTGATGCGAACACAGTTTGGGGTGAGAAAACCTCAGTACATTCCGTGAAACTGCATGCACGTTATCAAAGTAACTGTTATTACATAATTGCCGCACCAATTCCGCGCCAATTCCTGAGGAGCTACCAATAATTAACGCATTTTTTTTCGACATGACAGTATCTACCTCTTTGCTTAAAATTCGGCGGCTTAACGCCGTTAGTTCCTTAGGTTAACCTTTCATTCACCGCACCATCTCATTGTTGATGGATACGAATATAGTCTAGTACGCAAAACTATCTGTTGTGGATGCCTTGAACTAAACTAATTTCATGACCATGTTAATCCCAAACAAATTCACTAATTAGATATCTGAGGAAAAAATGGCAAATATTCAACAAGCAACTCTGGCAGGTGGCTGTTTCTGGTGCCTTGAGTCAGCGTTCAATTCAGTCGAAGGAATCCAATCGGCCTATTCGGGTTACGCTGCAGGTCATGTAGACAACCCAACTTACGAGCAAGTTTGCTCTGGCTCAACAGGTCATGCTGAGGTAGTAAGAGTCAACTTTGACGAAGACAAGATTTCATATCGAGATGTATTAGAAATATTTTTTGCGTTACATAATCCCACTCAGCTAAATCGGCAGGGCAATGATGTTGGCAGCCAGTATCGAAGCGCAATTTTTTATCACAATGACGAGCAAAAAAAGCTAGCGGAAGAGATTATTACTGAAGTTGAAGAACAAAAAATCTGGCCTGATCCTGTTGTTACTGAAGTGACACAGATTAATAATTATTATCAAGCTGAAGACTATCATCAGGATTATTTTAGTAAAAATCCTCAGAACCAGTACTGCAATATGGTGGTGGCCCCTAAACTCGCAAAATTTAAACAAAATTTTGCGAGTCGCCTGAAGTAATTAAACGACTTACTTAAACCACAATGGATTAACTGGCATCGAGAACATTAACGGTGCCATTTTTTCATATTTACCGCGATTGGATTCACAAATTACATTTTTTGTATAATTCTTTTTCCAAGGATCATTAATCATCCAAATTCGGTCACCGTCTACAGCAACACCTTCTAGTGAAGCGTTGTGCATCAATTCCCACTCGTCACAACTTGCGTCGTTTGAGTCAGTAGGTGCATAAAATTCAACAGGAATCACTAAGGTAGGGTGTTTCTTGGCTAAATCTATTAACCAAATATCGTTGTCATTTCTCGCAGCAGCAACCAAGTAGCCTGGATGGTTATCCCTCGGTAAATAGTCCATACCATTCACAGGGTGATTACCTTTTTCATAATGTGGCAGGTTAAGTTCTACGTCAGTTACTTGTGCAAAATCATCGGAGTTCCAAAATTGCTCATCAACTTTTACGGAAAAGATTCTAGCTTGCACTTTTTCGTCTTTTTCTTTGCCAAGATATAAAGTGCCATCCAGTCCAAACGCTAACCCTTCAATACCATCATTGGGGAAGTTTCCAATATGGTAGGAGGCTTTGAATTGCAGGGGTCTGACATTGGTCATCAAAAGGCTATTGTCGTCTTGTAATTCAAGTCTAACTAACAAACTAGGATAATCCGTTGAACCGCTACCTTGATATTTTTCGAAACAGCTATCAGACATGGTTTTACTGCGGGTCGCATCTTCAGTAACAACCACAAAAACTTTGTCATTTTGGGGGTCAACAGCTAGGGCTTCTAAATCAGGAGAGTCATTTAAATAATCGGCAAAACAACTTTGTTGAACATTGTCTGACATTTTAAATAATAACGATTGTTCCGCTACCACGGCACTTTGAGGGTCGATAATATGCAACTGCTTACGTTGCGAAATGTGAGCACTTCCATCTGAAACAGAAAGTAATTTCCCTCTCCAAGCTTTCAGCCCAGAGGTTTGTGGGTTTAACATGACTTCGCCGTTTGACTCAGTTAACCATTGCCCTTTTAGAGAAATCAGTTCAGGTTTAAACGTCGTTGTTGCACAACTGATTAACCCCGTGACAATAATTATTAATAGACCAAATTTTTTCATTTTCCTTCCTCTCCCTAGGCAGGGTTTATAAATTTATAATGATTCAATAGCAAGTAATTCAGAAAACAATTTGATTGATCGGTTAAATCTAATGCAAACTTAGCTGTAACCGTGGCTATTTTATTTATTGATTTGCAAAAAACACAACAATTTCAAAACTCACAACAAGCGCTCCCCCCAATTATTGCGGGACCCATTTTGCGTGCAATAGATGAAACTAGCATGACAATATGGATGTTAGTTAGCCATAAACATGAATTCAATGCAAAAGTCTGGACCAAACAGTCTGAAATCCTATTTGACCAGAATATTAAGCAATTCTCAAATATTGTGAAAGTCGGCGAAAGTGCTTTCATTTATGTCACGACCTTAACACTTTCACAAGCCCTTTCGGAGGGCAGTCGGTATAGTTACGATATTACATTTACCGACAATCAGGGGACGTGTAAAAATCTGCAAGAACTAATGCCAGATATTGTTTATGGCAATCAAAAAAACCCTAGTTTTTACTTCAACAAACGCATAAAAAATATTTTACACGGCTCGTGCCGTAAGCCTCACCACGCGAGCAAAGACGGCATGTTGTCCGTCGACCAAGCCATCGAGCAATCATTTGAAAATGATACCTCACCACCAGACTTACTTATATTATCTGGAGATCAGGCTTATATTGATGATGTGGCAGGGCCCACATTATTTGCCATAAACCAAGTAATAGAACGCTTAGGCCTTTTCCAAGAGGATTTACCAGGTGCGACTGTTAACAATAGTAAGCAGTTACCAACTGACGAACATTGTTACTATCAACGACCCGCTTTATTACCAGATAATGAAACCACTGAAACTGTCATGTCGTACTTTTTCAAAGGTAAAAAGAAGCCTATATTTACCTCGGTGAATGCCAATAACCACCTCATAAGCTTTGCAGAAGTAATAGCTATGTATGCGCTAATTTGGTCACCTGAAATGTGGCGCTACACTACATTAACTCCTGAAAACATCGCCCCTCAATTTGCAGCGACTTACGCAGAAGAACTGAAATGGGTTGAGGACTTCAAACAGGGATTATCAAAAGTTCGTCGAGCAATGGCACACATTCCTGTGTATATGATTTTCGATGATCATGACGTAACCGATGACTGGAACTTAACCAGAGGTTGGGAAGATGCCGTTTACAACAACGCCTTTGCCAAACGTATTGTGGGTAATGCCCTCATCGGTTACTGGTTATGTCAAGGCTGGGGAAATGATGTATGCAAACTTTCTCCCTTAGCAGAACAACTGCTGCCTTTTTTCTCTGATACAGGTATCACCGAGCATGACAAGGTCATTGATATTCTACTGCATTGGGATCAGTGGCACTATACCTTAGATACGCAACCCAAAATCGTCGTGTTAGATACAAGGACACAGCGCTGGCGTTCTGAATCAAGTTTGAGCAAGCCTTCAGGATTAATGGATTGGGAAGCCCTGTGCGATTTGCAGCAAGAGTTAATTAATCAGCCCGCCGTTATTATGGTATCCCCAGCCCCTATTTTTGGGGTTAAGCTAATTGAAACCATTCAACGTATTTTTACGTTTTTCGGTCGAGCACTTGTGGTCGATGCGGAAAACTGGATGGCCCATAAAGGCACAGCGAGTGTTATCCTTAATATATTCAGACACTATAAAACGCCTCCCAACTTTGTCATTCTATCTGGGGATGTACACTATTCATTTGTTTACGACGTTACCTTAAAATTTAGACGTAATAGTCCCCACATCACGCAAATAACCAGTAGCGGAATCAAAAACGAATTCCCAGCAAAGCTGTTAAACTGGTTTGATCGACTTAACCGTATTTTATTCGGAACCAAGTCACCTTTAAATTGGTTTACCCAACGTCGAAACATGACAATTCGCCATCGTCGCCCAAGTAATCAACAAATCAGCACTCTCCTAAACGGGTCCGGAATCGGGCAAGTAAAGGTAAACCATGACTGTACTGAGGTTGATGCCACGGTTTTGCTATCAAATGGTGAAGAAGTGGAGTTTATTAAGCGGGATTAGCAGATTGTAATCCCGCCTTCAGCAAGTTCCTTAAGCAAAGTGACAATCACCAAATGAATAAATTAAAAAATCGTTGGATATTGCTAGCGCATACAGGGACAATAATGTCTGAATAATCGTGAATACCTTTTTCGTTAAAACGCCGGTGACAAATAACGGCTTTTTTAATGAAATAAGTATGAGGAAAAAAATGTCAGAACACGCTGTAAATATTGGCTTATTTTTCGGTTCTACCACCTGTTATACGGAAATGGCTGCGGAAAAAATCCAATCGGAAATCAATGAACTTTTCGACGCGCCTGTAGTTGAGTTATTTAACATAAAAGACGTGGCGTTGAGCAAAGCAGAGTCATTCGATATCTTGTTGTTTGGTATTTCCACGTGGGACTTTGGTGAATTACAGGAAGATTGGGAGTCTACCTGGGATGATATAAAAACCCTAAACCTAAAAGGCAAAACCGTGGCTCTATTCGGCCTTGGCGACCAAATTGGTTACGCCGATTGGTTTCAAGATGCGTTAGGTATGTTACACGACGAACTTGCTGTGCTTGATTGTGAATTTATTGGTTATTGGCCTAATCAAGGTTATGAGTTTAATCATTCAAAAGCACTTACCGCGGATAAAGGCCATTTTGTTGGACTATCGCTAGATGATGAGAACCAATACGATTTAAGCGAACAACGCATCAGCCAATGGTGTGAACAACTCCTCACTGAACTTCCACTTAGCTAATTACCCCATGTCTGATATTCGCCCTAGAATCCAACGACCTTTTTATCGAAATGGTCCAGAGCATAGGGCGGGGGCAGACGTAAGTTTTGGCGATATCCGTAAAATATTTGGCTTCAAAACAATTCAAATTGGCAAGTGGGTAACCCAAGCTGAACAACAGTTGGCCGCCAATCTTTTTTTCGATGCCCTATGTGATTTAATGGATATATTGCAAGTTAATGAGCAGGTAATATCCCTCAACGGCACCCTATCATTAGCTTTTGGTATCGGTGGACAAAAACATAGTAGTGCCCATTACCAAGCGCCTAAAAGGCAATTATCCTTAGCTAAAAATGCCGGTGGCGGTGCCCTCGCCCATGAATGGTTCCATGGTTTCGATCATTATATTAGTTCTAAAATGTATAACACGACATTACCCAATGGTTTTGCCTCAAGCCTTTGGCTAGAAGATGCCACTATGCATTCACATCCTTTAAACCAGACCCTTTCACATTGGTTTCAAACGTTATTTTTAGATGCCGATGGAATCGAACCTAGCGACTACGTCACTCGCTGCGTAAAAGCAGATAAGAGCCTACAATTTTATTATTTTGCTCAACCACAAGAGATGGCAGCAAGGGCCTTTGAAGCCGCAATTCAGGATCAAGCCATCAAAAATGCTTTTTTAGTACAAGGCACAAAACAAACTGTTGAAGCACAGGTAGGAATTTACCCCATCGACCAACATCGTTTAGAAAGTAACGCTAGCATACTGAAATATTTTAAAATTTTAGGTAAAGCGCTCAATTAATGGGCAAATTTAAACTCAAAATAAAATTAATTGCCAAAATCTATCAACAAATTGCATTTAACGCATTTACTCTTGCACCAAAGTAATTCTATACTAGGACATTAACGATTAGTAACTGTGGTTGAATTTATGAGAAAGAAAAAGCACGGCTCCGCTGATGACGAAGCTCAAATTGATATGACCCCCATGCTAGACATCGTTTTTATTATGTTGATTTTCTTCATTGTAACGACGTCTTTTGTGAAAGAAGCTGGCTTGATGGCTAATCGTCCAAAGGCTCCTGATGCGCCGCCACCGCCAAGTAATGCAAAAACCTTGGCAATACGAATTGATCAGCAAGGTACCATTGTAATGGATAACCGTGAAGTTGATATCCGTCGTGTTGTGGCAAACATCCAAAGCTTTTTAGCAGAGAATAATACGGATTCTGCAGCTATCCAGGCTCATTCAAAAGCTAAACACGGTATCGTGGTTGAAGTGATGAACCAAGCTAAAGAAGCAGGAATAGACAAAGTGTCGATTCTTGTTAAAGATAGCTGATAAGTTTCAAGACTAATTAAAAAGCCCTTCTATCGAAGGGCTTTTTTGTATCTGTAATATGCTTGTCTGCTGATTCCCTGCATGCCTGAGCTAAAGGGCTTACACAAAGTCCTTTACAATGTGCCTCACTGTACGATGATTCCGAGGAACACTTAGATCATCCGCCACATGATCTGCAGGGTAACCGTACAAACCAAATCTATCTTCCTTACTATGGGTAATGATAACAACATGGGCCGGAGGCTTATCAATATTGCCTCGAAATGGGTCGATAACGGGCACTTCGTAACGTCCGAGCTTAATCAGTGCGACTCTCCGTCCGTTGCGATATATAAAGCGGTCGAACACGGGGTTGTCCAAAATACTATAAACCGCAAACTTGGGAATTTGAAAGGGGATACCCTGCCACACTATCTCTACGATCTGTAGCTTATCTGCTAAATTAGAGATCGAATCCGGTAGGTCAATATCTCGCATACATCACCACTTTATCTAAACCACTTAAATTAAATATAGCAACAAAACCGCTAAGAGAGAATTGTTTGTACAAAAAACCTGCAGAGGTGCAGTCTAAATCAGTGCTGGGTATTTAAAAATTAAGATAGTAATCACGGCAAAGCGCCACATAATCATCGGAATAGCCACCCTGCTGAGTATGGATAGTAATATATTCCACTCTTGCTTCAGTTTGCTGAAAACCAAACTTAAGTAATTGACGAATGGCTGGCTTAGAAGGACTCGATTTCACCATAGTCTGCATTTGGCAATAAAGTCCGTGTTGAGCTGCGAGGGAGATTATGCCGTTGTTATCGGTAGGAAGTATGCAGCAAAACTGTCCTTCCTTTGTTAGTAAACAAGATACTGATTTAAGTAAGTCCTCAAGGCTTAAGCTTTTATCATGCCTCGCCTTTCTTCTGGATTCAGAGATAAAGTTAGCATCAGTGACCTTCAAATCTCCGGTTTTACCTTTGAAATAAGGGGGATTGCTAACAATTAGGTCATATTGAGGCAACGGCGGTAGCTGTTGCAAAGCTGTATGCTGAAAAGTCAGTTTATCCGCCCAGGGACACTTTTGGCCATTTTGCTGTGCCTGTTGCACTGCACTTTCATCAACGTCGATACCCACTATTTTTGTGGTTTCATGACTGCGCTGTGCTAGCATAATTGCAATTAAACCGCTGCCGGTACCAACATCTAAAATAGATGAATAACTGCCCCTAGGCACCCAACTGCCTAGCAATATGCCATCGGTTCCCACTTTCATGGCGCAATTTTCATGTTCAATATCGAATTGCTTAAATCGAAATCCATTAAACTTGGTTTTTGCAGGCGCGGTTTGTTTTGCAGTCACGTTGAGCGAATCACTTAAATATAGGCAGTTATTTTAAAGGGGGTTAGGTGGAAATTATTTCCACCTAGATTTCAAATAACCATTAAAACATATAATCGGCAAGGGTACGTTGAATGCCCACCACCACGTTTTTATTGAGTTCTTTTTTGATAGGCTCATCAATTCCAGAAATCCAAATTTTAAACTCGGCATCTAAGTCAAAATGACCAGCGGTTTCCAACTTGAATTGAGTGATAGCTCGATAAGGAATCGAGTGATAATCAACCTTTCTTCCGGTCAATCCTTGTTTATCAATTAATATCAAACGCTTACTAGTAAAAACATACATATCACGTATTTCTTTAAAGACGCGTTCTACGGTTTCATTTTCACCGATAATAGGGGCTAACTCGTCACTCACATCAGACACATCTATTTCTGATGCATTGCCCATTATTTTGTCTAACAATCCCATTTTTGTCTCCTGATTCAAATAGCTCTGTCAAGCATAGGGGATTGGTTGTAAAACACAATACACCTATACCCATAGTGTCGAGTTTATGCTTCACTAGTAAAGGATAAAAACGTTAAGTAGAGTAAGCCCCTTACCATACATAATATGCGTGTGATACGCGTGAAAAGCACATAAAAGGAATATTAATGACAGCTTATTCTGACATTGTTCAAGCCCGCAAACGGATTGCTAAATTGATCCATCAAACTCCAATTATGGAGTCTTCATTACTTAATCAATGGCTAGGCCATCGAATTTTGTTTAAAGCGGAATGTTTGCAACGCACCGGCGCGTTTAAAGTCAGAGGGGCGATTAACACTTTAGCTAAACTCGCGGAACAAAATGCATTACCTGAACGGGTTGTGGCTAATAGTTCAGGCAATCATGCCCAAGCAGTAGCCTACGCGGCGAGTCTTTATGGTATTCCTGCAAAAATATTTAGTACCCAAAATGTATCCGCAGTAAAAGCTCAAGCCACTCAATTTTATGGTGCTCAATTGGCTCTATTTGCAACTCGTGTTGAAGCAGATGAAGCGGTTAAACAGGCTTCCTTAGAACCGGGAACCTTGTGGATCCCCCCCTTTAATCACCCCGATATTATCGCTGGTCAAGGCACGCTATTGGTGGATGCATTAGAACAAACCGGTGATGTGAATGGGATATTTGCCCCTTGTGGTGGTGGCGGTTTATTATCAGGAACTATGATTGCAGCCAAAGCGCTTTGCCCTGCAGCAAAAGTATTTGGAGCAGAACCTCTTGCGGCAAATGATGCAGCTGAATCATTGCGACAAAACAAAATTATTTCCCTCAGCCAACCTCCACAAACCTTGGCGGATGGAGCAGCTACACCATCGGTAGGCGAACATACTTTTGAGGTGTTAAAAACCCTGGATGGTATAGTGGAAGTATCCGAGTCTCGTATCGCATACTGGACCCAATGGTTACAACATTTACTGAAGTTGCATGTGGAGCCGACGAGTGCCATGTCAATGCAAGCTGTTGTTGACTGGTTAAAACATCAACCTAAAGATCAAACAGTGTTAGTGCTTTTATCTGGCGGCAATATTGACCAGTCAAAAATGCAACAAATTTGCTCAATCGATCACCTAGGTGAACTACCTAGCTTATAAAAATAAGAGGATTTATGAAAAATCTATTTGTATTAGCTGTCTGCTTGTTTAGTGTAATAACACATGCTAAACCAACTATAATAGGCAATGTTAAAGGGTATACCCTTGATAATAACGGAGCCACGATACAGTTTTCTCACCTTGCATTTGAAAATGGCAAAGTCTTGTCAATCGGCGACCAAACCATAGTCAATCATTACCCTAACAGTGTATTAATTGATGGTCAGCAGAAAGCCCTTATCCCCGGTTTAATCGATGCCCACGGACACTTGATGTCTCTTGGAGATTCACTGCTAAAAGTAGATATTCGAGATGTTAAAACGGCTCAACTATCTGCCTCTAAGGTAGGCGAATATGCAGCAGCAAACTCACATTTAGAGTGGATAATGGGCGGTGGATGGAATCAAGTATTGTGGCCAGATAAACAATTTCCCAAAGCACAACTGCTTGACGAATATGTGAATGAAACCCCTGTTATTTTAAGTCGAGTGGATGGTCATGCCGTTTGGGTTAACAGTAAAGCAATGCAAATCGCGGGCATAGACAAAGACACTTTAGATCCGCCAGGTGGCAAGATAATTCGAGATGAACAAGGAAATCCATCAGGTGTATTAATAGATACGGCGATGGATCTGCTATGGGAACATCTACCAGAAGAGAGTAACGACAGCAATGAAGCTAGCCTAGAAGCCGCTTCACAGCACTTACTTTCAGTGGGTATAACCAGTATGCATGATGCTGGAATAAGTAAATCAGAATATGATTTTTTAAAACAAAAAGCCTTAGCAGAAAGTTTAGCCGTGCGTATTTATGCAATGTTCTGGTTTGAAGATCCCAGTTTACAGGAAGTACTCGAGGCGGGTTATTTTAATGATCCCGACGATTTTTTATCGATTAGAAGTGTTAAAGCCATGGCCGATGGAGCGCTAGGTAGTCGCGGAGCAGCTTTGTTTGAAGACTATTCAGATGCAGCTGACAATAAGGGGCTGATGGTCATGCAGGAAGAACAATTTAAACCCCTTTTTGATTTGGTACTTAAACACAAATTTCAACTCAATGTGCACGCCATTGGTGATCTCGCGAACCACTTAGCCTTAAATCAATTTGAAGCCTCATTTAAAACCGTTGGCGGCAAAGATCTGCGCAATAGAGTGGAACATGCTCAAGTTATCAGCTTGAATGATATCCCTCGCTTTAAACAACTAGACATCATTCCTTCCATGCAACCTACCCATGCCACCAGCGATATGAACATGGCTGAAGACCGTTTAGGAAAAGATCGTTTACGTGGCGCATACGCTTGGAAACGCTTCATTGATCAGGGCTCACCATTGCCCCTAGGTTCAGATTTTCCAGTTGAATTAGCTAACCCATTTTATGGCATTCACGCAGCTGTCACCCGTCAAGACAGAAACAACCAACCTGTGGAAGGCTGGATCCCCAGTCAAGCGTTAAGTCTACAACAGGCCTTTAAAGGTTTTACCATTGATGCTGCTTTTGCCGCACATCAAGAAGATATTTTAGGGGGCTTAACAAAAGGTAAATGGGCAGATTTTATTTTAATTGATCGTGATATTTTTGAGATTGATAAACAAGATCTTTGGAAGACGAAAGTTTTGGAGACTTGGGTAGCTGGGAAACGAGTTTATAAGAGTAGCGATAAATAACAGAAGGAAAAAACCCGCACAAACCACAGGACACGAAAATTTGTGCGGGTAGTATTGCCTTCCTGCCTCAAACAACTTAGCTAGCGTTTGAAGTATTTCAACATTGTTTATTGTTTTTATTATCAATGGTTACACATATAACTTTTCTATCGTAGATGCGTAATCAAGACTTACTTAGCATCTTCAGTGCCAACTTTTTTATCTTTATAAATCAATGGGTTAAATTTTACCGATCTGTACCTTTTTACTGAGATCATACCAGTTTGGTGCATCAGCACTTTATTAGGGCGCAGACCTCAATCTGGTGATCATATTTCATACAGCACTTATCAGGCTTTTTACATGACATTTTGTTTATTTTTTGCACAAGCAACTGATAACAAAGGTAAATTTTCTTCCAACGGCCATGATTGACTCAGCATAAGTTCGAGCTAATGTGGATAAAAAGCTTAGTTTGCCGATTATTTAAGTAATTTGAAGGATTTATCGTTGAATTGTTTCACAGTAGATATTTTTAGCTATGGGCGTTGCACCACATTAGCTAACCCTTAGTCTTTGATTAAATAGTCACACTCAGCCATCTCTGTCGTCATAGCTTCTGGGTAATCAACAACTTGAAAACCAAGAGACAGGTACAAACTTTTAGCCACTTGATTATGGGGCCAAACAAATAACGAAAAGACTTTGAGGGAATTTTTTTCTGTTTCTTGCTCCAATAGTTGCATAACTAATTGTTTACCGAATCCCCTACCTCTATACCTTGGATTAACAATCAAGCGGGCGAAATGACACCTGCCCAGTCGATCATAACATTGGCCAAAGGCAAGCATAGTGTTTTTGCTGTCGATTAACTTATAGCTTAATACTTTGTTGAAGTTCGTTTCTGCAACCAAGGTTGCTAAACTAACGGGAAAAGACATTTGTGGCCCTCCCCAATCGCGAACTTCATCAAGGCTATCAAACCAACTACAAAGGTTAGCTAAATCCTCTTCACAGGTCTCAACTAAGGTTAACGGTAAAGTGTTCTTATCCATTTTTCTTCATTAATAAAGGCCCAACTCCAACCTTTCCATTTTTCATCTAATCCGGAATCTATAATGTCTTCAACGGGCATACCATTTATCTTCAGTTGTTTAACTTGAGCAGACGTTTGTTTAATCATATCAACAAACTCCTGTAACTGTGCTTTATTGCCCAATTGACCGTGGCCAGGAATAATCTTGGTATCATCATCAATCATACCAATAAGTTTCTCAACACCTGCAATATACCCCTTGACTGAACCACCACCGTCAATATCGATATAGGGAAATAGACCATTAAAAAACAAGTCTCCGGTGTGCAAAACGTTAGCACTTTCAAACATAACGGCACTGTCACCATCTGTATGGGCATGTGCTAAATGCACCACTTTGAGTGTGTCACCGTTAAAATGAAAGGTCACACCTTGGGAATAAGTCACAACAGGTAACTCTGAGTGTTTATGTTGTTCTTTGCTAAGAAGTCTAATGCGCACATTATCATGGGCAAAAATCGTCGCATCTTTGACTTCTTTCATATATGCGTTGAAGCCGGTGTGATCGCCGTGATAGTGGGTATTGATCACATACCTTAATTTGTCTTTTAGAATGGCATCCAGAGCAACAGAGATTTTTTCAGCCATGGGCTCGTATTGGTCATCAATAATCAACAGGCCATCGTCCCCCGCTGACACACCAATATTACCGCCCATACCAGTCAGCATATAAACTGAACCGCCCAAACTTTCTGATTTCATAATGACATCTTCGGGGTTATTTTGCCCATAGCTAGAAGCCGATATGAGTGCGCTGAACAGAAACAGCAATGAAAGAATTTGTTTACGCATTTTTCTATCCTTTGTATTTAATCAAGTTTCAAAATTAAGGAATGAAGCAATAGTGAGCATTTAACAACATTAGTGCCTAATTAGCTTAGATGTTTAGACTCCTTGGATGCTAAACTCCCTATTTCCTAAATTGCTTATCAACTAATTACTTAGAGTGGCGCTAGAATGAATAAATTGCAAAATAAGTTAACCTTTTTAACTATTATTTTAGGTTTAGTAGGTGCTTTATATGTCAATTTCTCCGTTCCAGCAACTTGGATTGAGTCCAGAATTCAGTACCAAACCTACTTAACTGAACAAGGCGAATGGGCATATATCAAACAAGGTAAGGAACAAATAATTAGTTCTGTAACCCCTTACCAACAATCCCCTCTGGCCCAAGCTAAACTGGATTTACTCACCTCAGAACCAGCAATGAAGGAACAGTGGGTAGTAATCTCAGAGGTTAGTCCGAACCCCCTCTTACTCCGTGCAGACTATCATTTTAAAGCCTGGTCGCTGTTACCAGCATTTATCGCCATTGCCCTGTGTTTGATTAGTCGAGAACCGCTGCTGGCGTTGTTTAGCGGCATCGTTGTAGGTGCTTTTATGTTAGGTAAGTTTGATATTAGCCAAGAGGTTTTAATCCCCAACATGGCCACCACTGATGCTGCATCTATTTTAATATTGTATTTATGGCTACTGGGGGGGCTCATGGGGATTTGGTCGAAGACTGGCGCTGCCCAAGCATTTGCGGAAATGATGAGTAAGCGTTTTGTTACCGGTCCCCGCTCCGCGAAACTGGTTACTTGGATGCTGGGCGTGTTATTTTTCCAAGGTGGCACCATGAGCACCGTATTAGTTGGCACTACGGTAAAACCTATGGCCGATAAAGCCAATGTAAGTCATGAAGAACTCAGTTATGTGGTTGACTCAACAGCGTCGCCAATTGCCGCTGTACTTGCGTTTAATGCCTGGCCAGCCTATATCCAGGCTTTTATATTTGTTCCTGGCGTTGCTTTCTTAGCCACGGAAAGTGACCGAATTTCCTTCTTCTTTTCCAGTATCCCATTTAGTTTTTACGGTATTTTTGCAGTAATTGGTACTCTACTGCTGAGTTTAGAGTTTACGGTATTCTCTGGAAAACCAATTCGTAAAGCCATTTCCAGAGCTAGGCTCACCGGCCAATTGGATGCGCCAGACGCTGCTCCAATTAGTGCTAAAGAACTTCAAGAAACCAGTGTTCCTGAAGGGTATAACCCTCACTGGATAGAGTTTGTTTTTCCCCTTGTTAGTCTCATTGGGATTGCGGTGGTGACCTTCATCATAACCGGCACCCCGCAAATTCACTGGGCCTTTGGAGGCGCTTTGTTAATTGCGGTGCTGTTCGCCATCGGTAAAGGCATGCAAATTCGTGAAATGCTTAATGGTCTTGGCATCGGCTGGAAAGGTGTTGTCGTCGCTTCGGTAATTTTAATGTTAGCAATAACCATTGGCACCATCAGTAAACAACTTGGTGGTGGGATTTATTTAGTCGACCTACTGGGTGAACAGATGCCGTTCTGGATTCTGCCGGTAGTTTTACAATTGCTCACTATGATCATCGCCTTTTCCACAGGCACAAGTTGGGGAACATTTGCTATTGCATTCCCCTTAGCCATGCCTTTGGTTTGGGATATTTCCCAAAATGAAATGTTAGCCAACCCTGAAGTATTTATGATGATTTGTTTTGCTGCAGTGTTAAATGGCAGTGTCTATGGCGACCAATGTTCGCCCATATCGGATACCACTATTCTTAGCTCGATGACAACCGGCTGTGACTTAATGGATCATGTAAAAACCCAGCTAGTGCCAGCTACAATAGCAGCCTCTATTGCAGCGGTGTTATGGACCTTGTGTGCATTATTTATGAGTTAAGCGCAGATTAAAGGCGAGTCGTCATTTTTAATTGGTTAACTCATCAAGCTTAACTCTATTTCCACGAGATAAAGTTAGAACCTCGCCACTTTGTAAGATTACTGAGTAGTCACCTTTGTCATTTGGACGCAATTCACTAATGGCACTGCGACGAACAATGGAAGAACGATGAATCCGCACAAAATCTTGGGGGTTGAGTTGCTCTTCCAAAGTAGAAAGAGTTTCTCGATGCAATACATGTTTACCATCATTTAGATGAATTTCCGCATAATTTCCTGCACCAGAGATAAAGTTAATTTGCGCCACATCGATTAAACGAATTCGACCAGGATCCCTTATCACTAACCTTTCTCGATAAACCGTTTGCTGATCATCCATAATCTGCTGAATAACTTCACTCAACTTAGAGTAGTCATCTTGTTGTTCACCTTTGATCTTTTTCCTCGCTCGCTGCAAAGCCTTAAAGAAGCGCTCATCGTCATAAGGCTTCAAGATGTAATCTATGGCATTAAGTTCAAAAGCCTCAACGGCATGCTCATTATAAGCAGTTACAAAAATAATCACGCTTTCAGGTGGTACATGTTTGGCCACTTGAATACCAAATAGTTTCGGCATTTCAATATCCAGAAAGACTACATTCGGTTTATATTCGTTAATCAATAAAAGTGCCTGATTGCCGTCTTCAGCTTCGTAAACAGTACCAATATCCGTTTCATTTGATAACAATACTTTGATCGTTTCCCGAGCCAGATATTCATCATCAGCAATAAGCACATTAAGCATCTTGCGCTCCTATTGGTATAGCTAAAGAAGTTTCAAATAAGTCGTTTTCAAGGGGGTGTAACTCCAATCGAAACTGCCCATAGAGTCGAGCTAATCTCTCACGAGTATTACTCAGGCCGATTCCAAAACCATTGTGACTATCATTCCTAGCGACCTTGTTGGTTAGTACCACTCTAAGTTCGTATTCATTCCTACTAATATCTAAATTTAATAGATTTCGGCTCGACTCTAATTGCGATCCGTGTTGTACCGCATTTTCAACCAACGGATGCAAAAGCATATTGGGAATTGTCAGGTCGAGACATTCTGGTTGCACGTGAATGTGGGTATCCAGCTTGTCTGCAAAACGCATTTTTTGGATAGCTAAATAACTATTGATAAAAGCAATTTCGTCTTTAATCTTAATATCATCATTATTTTTCGTTTCGAGTATTTTTCGTAACATAATACTTAATTCAGAAAGAGCAGTTACAGCATCTTTATCACGCTTTAAGCGCACCAAGCTGGCGATAGTATTGAGTGCATTGAATAAAAAATGTGGATTCAATTGGGAGCGTAAAGTCCGCAATTGCTCTTGGGTGAGTTCATGATGTAAGCGTTTTAATTCTACACTTTCCTGAACTGCATTGTGATAAAAACGCAAAGCCATCGCAGCACCAAGCACCCCTAAATACATAAAAATATCCAGTTGTGCATTCTGCGTTATCGTGCGCATAAAATAATATGAAAACTCATCCATGGTCCTATCTGTCAAAGCAATGATGAGTACATGCGCTGTAGCCCAATAAATTACTAAAATAAACAGCATCCATCCTAGATGGAAGAGCACTTTAGCTGTGACTGATTTAGATGATTGACTAGTGAGTTGCACCAATTTGAAGATAATGGCAGTAACGCCGATCCAAATAACAAACCAGGGACTTATAGCAATCCACAATTCAGTCCAGTTTGGGTTTTTATCATTTTGTTCAAATGCGAGAAATTTAACATGAGTATAAAGGGCGTGAACGGCCAACCAAAAGAAGGTGTTGGCAAACCAGAAATAGCGATTAAAAATCAGTTTTGAATGGGCCATTTCAATTATTCTTTTTTATTGGCTTTTTTTTAACATATCTGTCTTTTTACAATTAATCCACAAATAAAATTACACTGGAGCAGTGTCAAAAATTCTTCACAAGCGGCCCCTATTCGAACCAAAATTGTTTTATTTAAATACTTTAGAAGTAAGCTGACAAAAGCACAACATTAATTACAAATTATATTTAAACTCTTAATTATCAATAATTTAATTATTTCCAGGGCATTTTTTTAGCCCCTATTTACCCTCAAAAAACAGTCGTTCATCGAAAGTTCCCCCAACTCATCACGCAAAACATCCATTTGATCACACACTTGCTGCAACTGACGGATACGACCTAGAGCAACTCTCTGTTAGCGCATAGGTTATCCCTAGACAAACGATTTTTGTCGCAAACTATCATTACAAAAAATGTGAGTCCAATTCACTATTGAGACCCATTGGGGAGCTAAAAATGTATATCACCTCAAAACTAGCTAGTTCAATTAAGTTAGCACTTTGTGCTAGCTCGATTGCTGCATTAAGCACAACACCTGTTGTCGCACAAGAAGCAACAGATGCAACAGACGTAGAAAAAATTTCAATTACTGGTAGCCGTATTTTGTCACCTGGCGTTGAATCATCTAGTCCTATTTTTTCCTTAGGTGAGGAAGAAATTGGTTATTTACAAACCCCTGAATTTGAAAAAATAATTCGCTCACTACCTTCTACGATTCCAGCAGATGGCGGTAATGTAAACAATGGCACAGCGGGTGCTGCAACCATTGATTTACGCGGTTTAGGCGCGCAACGTAACTTGGTGCTACTAAACGGGAAACGTATGGTGCCATTTAATTTTAATGGCCAAGTAGATACCGCTAACATACCCACAGCCCTTATCGACAGAATCGATGTGGTCACCGGAGGAGCCTCTGCAGTGTATGGTTCGGATGCCATTTCTGGTGCCGTAAACGTAGTATTAAAAAACAACTTCCAAGGAGTTTCTTTGGATATGAACCACTCGCAAAGTAGCGAAAGTGATGGGGATCAAGACAACATATCTCTTACCATTGGTGCTAACTTTGATGACAGCCGAGGGAATGCAGTTTTATCAATTAGCTGGATGGAACGGGACTCAGTACTGCTCGGCGATCGTTCCTTAGGATTATTTGGTATTAACTCCAACACAGGTTCAGGTTACCAAGAGTTTTTAAACGGAGATGTCGCCACACCTCCGCCCGCTGGTTGTGGCGGTCCAAACGTTGTGGATTTATCTGGTAGTGGTTCAACGACTGCAATCCCCACTCGATTTGAGTTAATAGGAACCGGTGTAAGTGGACAGTTTAGAGAGGACGGTACCCTTGGTTCAAACTGTAGTTTATTCAACTTTAACCCGTTTAATTATTATCAAACTCCAGCTCAACGCTATGGTGCAACAGCTCTTGCTAACTATGAAGTAAATGATCACATGGAGTTCTACTCGTCGTTTAACTTCACGAATACCACAGTGGTTCAGCAAGTCGCTCCATCAGGTACCTTTGGCAGTAGCTTTAATTTACCTTTATACAACCCTCTGATTGGTAGCCAAGCATTAGGCTTTATTCTTGATGGCGCAAATGCCGCAGTTGGTGATGGGACCTTAGTAGATGGTGGTAGTTGGACTGATGCTAATGCCAACGGAATTGTGGATACAGAGGATTCTCTAACCGTTAGATTACGTAGACGAACCCTAGAACTAGGCCCACGTTCCGAACGTTATGATGCCGAACTTTGGCAAATTAACGCAGGTATTCGTGGTGAACTAGCAGCCGACTGGGATTATGACTTTTCCTATCAATATGGTGAGTCTAATCGTACAACAGTGCGTGACGGCTATACCAACCTGGGTAATATCCAAAATGCTCTAGATACCCGTGATGGTGTCACCTGTGCAGTTGGCGGAACTTGTGTACCCATAGATCTATTCGGTGGTTTCGGCACCATAACGGATGCTGCATCAGCCTACGCTAGAGCGATTGCTTTGCAGCAACAAAAATACGAACAAGAAATTATATCCCTAGTACTTACCGGCCCAGTGGATTTCATTGAGTTACCTACCGCAGGGGCGCCTCTTGCCATGAGCTTTGGTTTTGAAAACAGAACAGAAACAGGTATTTTGGAACCTGACGAATGTTTAAAGGAAACCCCAGCTAGCTGCCAAGGTGGCGCGGGAGGAAACTTACTTCCAATCAAAGGTGGGTTTAAAGTTGATGAGTTCTATTTTGAAGGAATTTTGCCCGTTTTTGACGGTGCAGCCTTTGCTGAAACCATGGATGTAGAATTCGGGTTTAGAACTTCGGATTTCGACACAATAGGTACAGCTGAATCATGGAAAATTGGATTTAATTGGCGTCCTGTAGAGCCAATACTTTTGCGTGTAATGCAGCAAAAAGCTAACAGAGCTCCAAATGTAGGCGAACTTGCTTCCCCTGTGACGTCAGGATTAGACAATGCCGTAATAGATCCTTGCTCAATTGCAAATGCTGGCAATATTGATGCTGCACTAACAGCTCTATGTGTATCAACCGGCATGACTGAAGCGCAAGTAGGCGTGATACCCGACATCATTTCTGGTCAAATCAATACCTTTAATGGGAGTTCACCAAGCAATCCTCCGGGACCAGAAGAAGCTGATACTTTCACGGCGGGTTTTGTGTGGACACCAGATTTTACTTGGGCTAACGATTTTACCCTTTCGGTAGATTATTATGACATCGATATCTCAGGCATTATTGGTAACTTTTCTGCACAGGAGATACTTGATTCATGTTATATCAACGGAGACGCGGGAGAGTGTGCGAAAATCAATCGCGTTGGCGGCGATTTAACCGGCTCTGCGGCGGGTGTTAATCAATTTACCACCAACCTGAAGTATCTTCGGGCTGAGGGGGTTGAAATTGGCTTTAACATGAACTTTGATTTAGAGGAGATGGGCAACATTGCCATCTCAGGTAACATCAATAAATACTTAACCCAGGAGTCACAAAGCTCAGACACAGTGCCAGTACTAGACTGCAAAGGGTATTACGGTACTAGTTGTGATCCGCTATCCGATATACGCTGGATCCAGCGTACGACTTGGTCATATGATGACTTTACTGTTTCGTTATTGTGGAGACATATTAATTCTGTAGATGTAGAGCCAGGTGAACGTGACTTGCGATTTGAAGCCTTCAGAAAAATTGATTCTTATGATTACTTCGACATATTTGCCAGTTATAGTTTTACTAAATATGCCACCTTTACTTTGGGTATAGATAATATGTTTGACAAGGAACCACCCGTTTTAGGAAATGATATTGGTGACACCAGTTCAAATTCGGGCAACACCTTTCCAAGCAACTATGAAGTTTTAGGTAGAATATATAAAGCAGGTCTTAAATTTAAGTTTTAGTACTTTGATTTAAACTAAAAAGTAACTTTAGCAAACTCAAAACGGAGCTTAAATAGCTCCGTTTTGATTCCTGTTTAGCAATCTTAGGCTTAACTTACTCTTCCACAAAACGAAAACGAGGGGTGGATTTGCCATCAATCACCACCTCTTCAATAAACATCTCCAATGGCCTTACCCACAACTTGCCTTCTCCGTAGAGTGGACGATAAACCACTAACTCAGACTCATCTTCGGAATGTTTAGCAACCCCAATCACTTGATAATCATTACCTTTATAATGACGATACTTACCCACTTTTAACATCTTTAACTCTCTCCACTTAATTGCGAAATTCTTGCGCTTTTAATTCGCCAAGCTTGCCATGCCAACAAGAATGTCTGGCAGCAAATAATGATAAAACTGGTTAACATTAGCCCTTGCCATCCCAAAACAAAAAGCAATGCCCCAGCCCCTAGCGCGGCCAGACCTTGGGCACTAAATACGGCAAATTCATTAATACTTTGAACTTGGAATTTCTGCTTTGCTGTGTGGGTTTGCGGTAACAGTACAGTGCCGCCCAAAAATAAAAAATTCCAGCCAATCCCGAGTAAAATTAAAGCACTCCAATAATTAATCAATTGACTGTCTATGGAACCCACCATGATGGTCAGCAAATAGATAATCAAGCCCGCAGCAATCACTCGGTAAACACCCAGTTTTGCAATCAACAGTCCGCTAAATAGTGATGGTAAATACATCGCCAAAATATGACTTTGGATGACCCATTTTGCATGCTCTAAAGTATGAGGTGTATTAACATGCATATGCACAGGCGTAGCTGTCATAATAAAGCTCATTAGCGCGTATCCCACCACGGATGCTGAGACAGCAATAATAAATGATGGTTTGCATAAAACATCCTTAATATCTACTTTTTGCGGCTCTGAATTCGGTGTCGGTCTATGAGTCTCTGCAAAAAAACAAAATAATCCCATACACACTAAACAAAGCACCCCCATTAACATGAATGATCCGACATAAGCGGTGGGTAATAATTGATTACCCAAAGTGGCAAGTTCGGGGCCTATGATTGCCGCGGCTAATCCACCGAGCAAAACAGTTGATGCAGCTCTAGGGGCGCGCTCTAAATCAACGGACTCCATGGCAGCAAAACGAATTTGTTGAAATCCAGAAATGGCGATACCCAATAGAAACGTCGCCAGCAAAAAGAGTGCAAAATACTCCACGTAAATACTAACTGCGGCAAGGAAAGATGCCAAAGATGCGATTAAGGCAACAGTGAGAAAAATCGGCTTACGACCCACTCTGCCCATGGCCCGAGTTACCGGTAACACCCCGGCAGCCGTGCCAATAATCATCATAGCAACGGGTAAAGTAGCAAGCCCTTGGGAAGGAGCTAGATTTGTGCCCACCAATCCACCTACCATTACCATCATCGCGCCGGCACTCATGGCTAAGGCAAGTATTAAAGTTAATATCCATACATTTCGAGGGAGCGTAAACAAACTGGTCATTTCCTATTGAAGTGAATAACGTACTAAAACTAGCACTCTTGGGATCAGCATAACGTGAATAATACCGAGGAAACATCTTGTAAGCACGATTTGTTGAGCAACACTTAGGTCAGTGCAGTCTCGAAAGGTAAA
This sequence comes from Aliiglaciecola sp., assembly GCF_039982535.1. Classification (NCBI taxonomy): domain Bacteria; kingdom Pseudomonadati; phylum Pseudomonadota; class Gammaproteobacteria; order Alteromonadales; family Alteromonadaceae; genus Aliiglaciecola; species Aliiglaciecola sp. The sequence goes on along the minus strand of NZ_JBDWYG010000038.1, from coordinate 191,434 downwards.
TCCATTTGCTGAAATTTGCTTTTTGTAGGCAAGCCAACGTGCAATCCAACTAAGCGAATACCACGTTCAGTTTTGCGATTGAATGCCTCATCAAGCAACTCAACAAAATAGTCTTTATCTAATTCCCCACACCTGTGTTCAACTGTGGTTTGTTGGAAGTCACTGAATTTTAGCTTCACACCTTGGGTTTGGATCTTGTTATCGCTTCGAGCAGATTTTAATCGCTCTTGCAGTTTCGGATAGAGGGTTTCCAAAACTTGCAAACATTGTTCTTTAGTCTGAATATCTTCATGTAGGGTGCGCTCTACCCCGACAGACTTCCGCTCTCTAGACAGGCTTAAATCTCGATCGTCTATGCCATTGCTACGCTTCCAGATTACAGGGCCAAACTTTCCGAAACTTTTAATTAGCTGCTCTATGGGAAAGGTACGAACATCGTTACAGGTAAATAGCCCTAAATTATGCAGCTTCTGCACTGTTACTTTGCCAACCCCAGGAATTTTCCCAAGGGGAAGCTTTTTAACAAAGTCATCTAATTTGTCTGGCGTGATCACGCATATGCCATTTGGCTTGTTTTCATCACTTGCAATTTTTGCCACAAATTTTATAGGTGCGACGCCAGCAGAGGCTGTTAACCCCGTTTCGTTCACTATTGTGTTACGTATATCCTCTGCTATTAAAGTAGCACTGCCAGAGAATAGCGTGGAATCAGACACATCTAAATAGGCTTCGTCCAATGATAGGGGTTCTATTTTGTCGGTATATCGCTCGAAGATAGCGCGTATTTGTTTTGAGATCTGTCCATAGAGTTCCATACGGCCTGGCACCATAACAAGGTTAGGACAAAGTTTTAGGGCATGCGCAGTGGCCATCGCTGAACGTATACCAAACTTACGAGCAGGATAGTTACAAGTTGAAATAACACCACGCTTATCGGAGCGCCCACCTATGGCAATAGGAACATTTTTCAGCGCGGGGTTGTCACGCATCTCCACAGCTGCATAAAAGCAATCCATATCGATATGAATAATTTTGCGCATATTAACGACCTAAACTAAAACCTGTTTTTTTATACAGTAACAACAAATTCAGGTCAAGTTATTTGAACGTTGGTAACTCCGGCAGCAAAGACTTCATTTGTGCATAAATAGGCTTGGCAATTTTTTTAAACCCCGATTCCGTAGGGTGGATTTCATTAAGCCAATCACTCTTATTACCTGGGCGCAAAATACCTTGGGTATTAACCACAATAAGTTTGTTTAAGTGCTCTGGTCGACTAGCTAATGCCTGAAGTCGGGTTTTTAACGTCCCTAGTAAGATTTCGACGATTGGCAAATGTAGCTCCAAAGGGATATTTTTTTCGATTAAATAGGGATATATCCAAGGCTTAGTTTTAATCAAACCCCAAAAGAATTCAGCGCCATCTTCACTAGGTTTAGCGATATCGTAGGTATGGGTGATGATAGTTGCTTGTGGATTATATTCATCACGTAGATCTATTAATTGGTCAAAGGCCAAAATAATAGCATCCACTTTACGGCTGAAACGCTCTGCATGAATACAATCTTGAGCGCTAAAACCCTCTTCGTATTCGTTAAGCAGCATGGGCATATCACGTTTGCCCACAATATCATTCCCACCGCCAGAAAAAAGGATCAACTTAACGTATTTAGCAGTCTGTTCCATTACGGAGGCTAAGTCAGCCTTTTGTTGACCCGACATCATATCAACCGCTTCATCTCCGTTGCTTGCTAGTCTGAGCAGGTTGACTTTGTCGGTTCGCGAGACCACATTTTCAATATGATGAATAACGTTTATATCGCCTCCAAATGCAATCCACTTCTTAGGATAAGCGAACCAAGAATCGCCTTCGGTAATAATTCCGATTCTATCTGGATGTTTTTTGCAGATATGCAAAAAATCAGTACGTAAACTTGTAACTCCGGTATGGGCAGCTATGCGTCGGCGGCGTTCTATTGGTGTTTCTTTTGGCATTTTTCTATCCCTGCTTACCTTTTTATTAAGTGTAGTAAAGGTAATTCAATTTGCAGCAGATTTTAACAATTTCATTGCTAAGCAAGTTAGAAAATAAATAACAGAATCAGAAAGGGAGTATCAAGAATAGAGGGATAGAATAACTATTGAAGGTAACAAGGTTGTATTGAGCCACACAACCTTGTTACCTATTTCCCTAGCACAGGTTATAGAATTTGGTTTTGTTTCCACTCAGCTAATTTTTTCTGGCGGATTTCCTCTTTTTCTAAACGCGCTTTTTTGCGGTCACATGGTTCAGGGCAGTCACAGGCTTTAGAAATCCCTATGGCACCTAAGCCGCCGCAACTTCCGGAGATAGTTTTTTGTTGAAATATGTACCCAACTGCCATGGCTAACACCACAACTAGAAAAAACACAAAGGCTAAAATAAACGTACTCACAATATATCCTAGTTATTTCAAGTTAAATTACTGCTCGTTCGCAGCGTTAATATATTCGTCGAATTTACCCGTAGTATACGCTTTAAAGTCGCCATTTTCTCGGGTAATTAACATCACATCCAAATTGTGCTGTTTCGCTACACGTAACGCATCTTCCTTACCAAGCACGTTCAGAGCAGTAGCTAAACCATCTGCAGTCATCGACGAAGGATGCACAACAGTGACGGCAACTAAATTATGTGTAATGGGGTAACCGGTTCGAGGATCAATTAAATGAGAATAACGCATACCATCTTGTTCAAAGTAGTTACGGTAATCGCCTGAGCTAGCTACAGCGTTATTACCTATGGTCAAGATAGATTGCACAGCGCGTTCATCGTTGACGGGTTTCTCTACTGCAATGCGCCATTCTTGACCATTACTTTTTACCCCAGCAACACGCATCTCTCCACCAATCTCGACTAGATAGTTGGTGTAGCCGTAAGACTCCAATAACTCAGCCACAGCATCCACTCCGTAACCTTTTGCAATGGTAGATAAATCCACATACAAGTCTGGCTGTAGCTTAATTATAGTAGAGCCTTGGATCACTAATTTATTCAATCCAATTTTATCTTTAACGGAGTTGATGGTTTCTTGAGAGGGTATTTTATCTGGTCGAGCATCCGGCCCAAATCCCCATAAATTCACTAATGGTCCAACGGTAACATCAAGTACCCCATCGCTAACCTCACCAAGCCGCTTAGCTTCCTTTAATACCTTCAAGGTTGCTGGCGACAATTCAAACGGTTCAGAAGATAGTTGCTGATTGAAGCGCGAGAGTTCCGAATTTGGATCGTAGGTCGACATTAATTTATTAATATCCACCAAAAGCGCGTCGATTTTTTGTTGTAACTCTTCTGGCGCCATTCCTTTAGCTGAGGGCACTTTAACATTGTAACTTGTGCCCATAGTTGCACCTGACAAATGCACTTCACCGGCATTATCAGGGTCATTCCAAACAATGAAAATAACCACTGCAACACAAAGCAGTAGGCCAAGGGATTTTAATTTACTCATTTAAAACGCCATTCACACAATTTGATAGGTTGGAAAAAAAAGAGGGACATTAAATGTCCCTCTTAACAATTTCCATCTAAAAGTTAGCCACCGAAGTCATCTAACATGATGTTTTCGTCTTCAACACCTAACTCTTTAAGCATGTTGATTACGGCCGCATTCATCATAGGAGGACCACACATGTAGAACTCACAATCTTCAGGTGCAGGGTGATCTTTTAAGTAGTTTTCAAGCAATACGTTATGGATAAACCCGGTATCACCTTCCCAATTATCTTCCGGTTGTGGATCAGATAATGCAACGTGCCACTTAAAGTTTTCATTTTCTTTTTGCAGCATATCGAAATCTTCAACATAAAACATTTCACGTAGTGAACGAGCACCATACCAGAAAGTAATTTTACGGTCGGTTTTAAGACGACGTAACTGGTCGAAAATGTGAGAACGCATTGGTGCCATACCAGCACCACCACCAACAAAGACCATTTCAGCTTGTGTGTCTTTAGCAAAGAACTCACCAAATGGACCAGAAATAGTGGCTTTATCGCCTTCTTTCAAGCTCCAAATATATGATGACATTTTACCAGCAGGCAAGCTCAAGTTGTTGGGTGGAGGCGTAGCGATACGCACGTTCAACATAATGATGCCTTCTTCTTCTGGGTAATTAGCCATTGAATAAGCACGAATAGTTTCTTCATCAACTTTAGATTCAATATCAAAGAAACCGAAACGTTCCCAATCAGGCTTATACTCGTCAGGAATATCGTAATCTTTATATTTAACGTGATGAGGTGGAGCTTCAATTTGAATATAACCACCGGCACGGAAAGGAACACTTTCACCGTCTGGCACAGCCAATTTAAGTTCTTTGATAAAGGTTGCTTTATTATCGTTAGAAATAACTTCACAATCCCATTTTTTAATACCAAAGACTTCTTCTGGCAACTCAATATCCATGTCTTGTTTAATCGCAACCTGACAAGATAGGCGGCAACCTTCTTTAGCTTCACGTTTACTAATGTGGTCAAGCTCAGTAGGCAGAATTTCACCACCACCTGATTTTATATCAACTCGACACTGTCCACATGAACCACCGCCACCACAGGCAGAAGATACAAATATGCCTGAATCAGCCAAAGCACCTAGCAGTTTGCCACCTGGTGAGGCTGTAATGGCTTTATCTGGGTCGCCATTGATAGTGATAGTCACGTCGCCTGATGGTACAAGCTTAGACTTTGCGAACATGATGATAAGTACGAGTGCCAATACAATGGCAATAAACATACCTACACCAAGGTAAATTTCATTTGGATTCATTTACAAATACTCCTTAGTGTCTTCGCTTAAAGGGCTACGCCAGTGAACGACTGGAAACCCAATGCCATAAGACCTGCAATCATAAACACAGAGCCTAATCCACGTATGCCTTCCGGCATATCAGCATATTTTAATTTTTCACGTACTGCTGCTAGTAGGGTAATCGCGATTGCCCAACCTGCACCACTACCGATACCGTAAACCACACTTTCAGTGAAGTTATATTCACGTTGTACGGCGAAAGCTACACCACCAAAGATGGCGCAGTTAACGGTAATTAGCGGTAAGAAAATACCTAACGCGTTATATAGCGCTGGGAAAAACTTATCCAAACTCATTTCTAGAATCTGAACTAATGCTGCGATAACACCGATAAAGGTTAAGAAGTTTAGGAAACTCAAATCTGCATCAGGGAAACCAGCCCAAGCAAGTGCGCCAGGAGCAAGAATGTTCACGTAAATTACTTGGTTTACAGGTACTGAAATACCTAACACCACGATAACCGCAACACCAAGTCCCATAGCAGTTTTTACTTTTTTAGATACTGCTAAGAAAGTACACATACCTAAGAACAGTGACAATGCCATGTTTTCAATGAAGACAGACTTAACAAAAAGGCTTAAATAATGTTCCATGTCTTACTCCTTAGGTTCGACTTGTTCAGGACGAATGGTACGAATAAACCAAATTAATCCACCGATCAAAATGAAAGAACTGAAAGGTAGAATTAATAGACCATTACCTTGATACCAGCCACCATTTTGCACTAATGGCAAAATTGGGAAACCAAGAATAGTACCGAAACCAAATAGCTCTTTAATAGTACCGATAACGATAAGTACCATTGAATAACCTAAGCCATTACCAATACCGTCAAGGAAGCTCATGAAAGGAGGACTCTTCATAGCATAAGCTTCTGCCCGTCCCATAACGATACAGTTGGTTATGATCAAACCAACAAATACCGATAGTTCTTTAGCTATATCGTAGGCGACCGCCTTTAGAATTTGGTCAACAACGATTACCAAAGAAGCAATAATAGTCATTTGAATAATAATACGTACGCTAGAAGGTATCTGCTTACGAATAAGTGAAATAAATAAATTAGAGAATGCTGTAACTGAGGTTAGAGCTAAGGCCATAACCAATGCAGTTTCTAATTTAGTTGTAATAGCAAGTGCGGAACAAACACCTAACACTTGCAATGCGATGGGGTTGTTGTCCAGAATGGGTCCGAACAGCACCTTTTTCATTTCTTTAGTTTCAGCCATTGTGCTTCGCCCTATGATTTCCAAGTCTGATTTTTAAGGTATGGTCCATAACCATTCTCACCCAACCAATATGTCAATGTGTTCTGCACACCATTACTAGTTAAGGTTGCACCAGATAGCGCATCAACCGCATAGTCGTTATTAGACCCTGCATTTTTCTTAACTTGAATTGCCACATCGCCATCTTTAAACAGTTTTTTGCCGTCCCACTTCGCTTTCCAGCTTGGGTTTTGCACTTCACCGCCTAGTCCGGGAGTTTCTTTTTGCTGATAGTAAACCAATTCACGAACGGTGTTACCGTCAGCATCAATAGCAAGGAATCCGTACATCAAATCCCATAAGCCTGAACCATGGACAGGTAATACGATACGAGTAACTTCATTGGCTTCATTTTCAATTAAGTAAACGCTTGCAACACTTGAACGACTCTGAAAACCAACATTGCTGTTTTCAACTTTGACACTGTACGCTTCTTGTTTAGCGGCTTTGTACATATCGAAGTCTTCTTCAACTTCTACATATTCACCCGTTTCTAAATCAACGAAACGCTCAGTTACAAACTTATCAAAGGTACAAGGTACGTCACAGTCAGCTGTAGTTTCGAGACCAGCAGCTTGTAATATATTACTACGCTTATCGTTAGCAGCGTTTGTTTGTTGCATTTCACGCAAACCTACCGCTGCGCCAGACACTACAACAGAACAAACCAAACATACGGCAACAACAACACCGATAGTTCCGCCTAAGGTTTCTTTTTTCTTATCCGACACGAGCAACCCTCCGCTTAATGTTACTTTGAGCCACGAAATAATCGAATAGTGGCGCCCATAAATTTGCAAATAATATGGCTAGCATAACCCCTTCAGGGAATGCTGGGTTAAGGACACGAATCATCACTGTCATAAACCCGATTAAGAAACCATATGCCCACTTAGCTTTGTTGGTAAACGAAGCTGATACTGGGTCAGTTGCCATGAAGAACATACCAAAGGCCAAACCGCCAGTTACCATATGCCAGTACCAAGGCATAGCGAACATTGGGTTAGTACTGCTGTCTACAAAGTTCAATAGGGATGCAAAGAAAGCAACACCTAAAAGCACACCCAACACAATGCGCCAAGAAGCAATACGCATGTAAATAATAAAGAGTCCGCCAAGCATTATCGCAAGGGTAGATACTTCACCTACAGAACCTGGGATGTTTCCGAAGAAAGAATTCCACCATAGGTCCATATTGGTATAGTCCATCTCACCAGATGCAGCTTTACTTAACCAAGTTGCACCAGAGTATCCATCTGCAGCAACCCAAATTTGGTCACCAGAGATTTGCGCCGGATAGGCAAAGTATAAGAAAGCACGACCAGACAAGGCTGGGTTTAGGAAGTTACGACCTGTTCCACCGAATACTTCTTTGGCAATTACCACACCGAAGGTGATACCTAAAGCAACTTGCCATAAAGGAATAGTGGCTGGTAGCGTCAATGCAAAGAGCACTGAGGTAACGAAGAAACCTTCGTTTATTTCGTGTTTACGCACAGATGCAAATAACACTTCCCAAAAACCACCAACAATAAACACAGTGGCGTAAATAGGAAGAAAGAAACAAGCGCCGTAAGACATCATGCCTAACCAGCCTGTGCCTTCTACACCAATTTGACCACCCAAGGCAGTAAACAAATTAGCCTGCCAAATATCAGGTAATGTGCCAGCGCCCAGCAATAAAGCTTCATGAGCTTGAGCACCTACGTTATACATACCGTAAAACATAGCTGGAAAGGTTGCCATCCAAACCATGATCATGATGCGCTTAAGATCAATGCTGTCACGAACATGTGTTGATGCTTTGTTTACTTTACCTGGCGTGTAAAAGATAGTTGCTGCAGCTTCATAAAGCGCATAAAACTTTTCATATTTACCACCGGCTTCGAAATTCGGTTCTATTTTTTCTAAATAGGCTTTTAATCCCATGACCTAACCCTCTTTCTCAATGGTGGTGAGACAGTCACGTAGAATAGGTCCGTAGTTGTATTTACCCGGACAAACATACGTACACAACGCCAAATCTTCTTCGTCAAGTTCTAAGCAACCTAGAGTTTGAGCACTATCGGTATCACCAGAAATAATGTCACGAAGCAACAGAGTTGGTAAAATATCTAGCGGCATAATGCGCTCATAGTTACCGATTGGCACCATTGAACGATCTGAACCGTTAGTCGACGTTGTCATATTAAATAATTTTTTAGGTGACAAATGTCCAAGATAAGCACGAGTAACAGAATGCATATCACTACCTGGCGCTAACCACCCTAAGAATTTTTTCTCATGGCCTTCAGGCAACAAAGAAATCTGGGTGTGATAACGTCCCAAGAAACCGTGAACACCGTGGGCGTTTGTGCCCATTAACACTGAACCTGAGATAACACGAACATCATCACCTTCAGTTTCGCCAGCAGTTAATTGCTCAGTATCAGCACCAAGAATGGTACTTAGCAAACGAGGGTTTTTAGCAGCTGGACCGCCAAGTGCAATAACACGTTGGTTGTTTAACTCTCCAGATGTAAACAACGCACCAAACGCCATAACATCCTGATAGTTAATTGACCAAACTGTTTTGCTCGCACCAACAGCGTCTAAAAAGTGAATATGTGTGCCAGCTAAGCCCGCAGGGTGTGGTCCAGCAAACTCTTCTACTTCAACCTTAGTTGAACCAGTAGGAATGTCAGCACCAGGAGCCTTACAAACGTAAACCGAACCTGTGGTAAGTTGTTTCAAAACAGCTAAACCGTTTTCAAAATCGGTTTTACGCTGTGCAATCACAACTTCAGGATCAGCCGCCAACGGATTGGTATCCATAGCAGTGACAAAAATTGACTTTGGTTCACTTCCCAGTGCAGGTACTTTGCTGTAAGGACGCGTTTTTAAGGCGACCCACAAACCTGACTTAACCAAATTCTCTTCAACTTTTTCGCGAGCAATTGAACTCAATTGACTAGCTTCATATTTGTCGAAGGTTTCATGCTCATCACCAGCTAGTTCAATTACCACAGATTGCAAAACACGTTTTGCTCCGCGATTAACTTCAACTACCTTGCCCGCTGCTGGCGCAGTAAAGAGAACACCAGGATTCTTTTTGTCTTCAAAAAGAGCCTGACCTTTCTTAACTACATCGTCTACCTGAACAAACATGGTAGGACGCATGCCAACATATTCTTCCCCCAATACAGCCACGCGTGTGATGCTTGGGCCGTTTTGAATTGTTTGGTTAGGAGCCCCCTTAATAGGAAGGTCTAACCCTTGCTTGATTTTTATCATATGCAACCGCAGTCTTGTAAAAATAAAATTAAAGTGAAAGAAATATCAATTTTGAATTCTGCTTAAAAGTGCGAAAAATGACGACATCCGCAGTTTCGCTTGAAAACTCAAAGGTGATCTTACTTATCTACTATTTTTGTCTTTTGTTGAGTGTGAATCCTTAACCAGGTGAACACAGAAATAACTTCCGTATTGGTCCACACCTCGCAAGAGAATGATTGAGCAAATGAGCTACTTATGAACTAAATAAGGCAACTCATGTCAGTAAACTCTGGAATTTTAGCATTATTCCACCGGTTTACGCTACGCTATTTACGGCTAAATAGGGATTTTCCGTATATTAATTAAGGTTTTTCTAAATATAGTGCAATTTATGAGCAGTGCTGAATTTTTTTAAGACCCCTTAAAAATATTAAAAACCCTAACACGCGAACGTTAATTAGGGTTTGATATACCATTTAATAGGAGTCTAACGATCTTCTACCACTCAACTAAAGGATTGATATCCTGTTCGTAATCAACACCTTCAATGTCAAAACCAAATAACTTCAAAAACTCATGGTGATAACCAGCGTAATCACTCAGTTCATGGAAATTATCTTGGGTAACTTGATCCCACAAACCTTTGATAACGGCTTGAGTTGCTTCATTCGTTTCTTTTCCATCCATACGAAGTCTATTGTCTTCGTCAGTTTCAGGAGCATCAGCTAATAATTTTTGCTGGAACAAGCCGGTGATCTGTTCGATACAACCTTCGTGGGTCCCTTCCTGCTTCATCACTTTGTAAATTAATGATATGTACAAAGGCATCACAGGAATGGCCGAACTAGCTTGGGTTACCAACGCTTTTAGCGATGAAACATAAGCAGAAACATTTTTGTCACTGTGCTGCTTAATAATTTCACTGGCTGCACGATCAAGGTCTTCTTTGGCTTTACCAATAGTCGCCTGACCGTAGATAGGCCAAGTTAACTCTTTACCAATATAGGTATAGGCTGTTGTTTTGCAATTTTCTGCCAACAAATCAGCTTCGGCTAAAGCATTCAACCAAAGCTCCCAATCTTCACCACCCATAACTTTAATCGTATTGGCAATTTCGTCTTCGTTTGCAGCTTCTAATTCAATTTCGTGGATCAGATCTTTATCAGTATCATAGGTTTTGGTTTTATAGTTTTGTCCAACCGGCTTTAGAGTAGACTTATACACTTCACCAGTTTCTGGATCGGTTCTGCGAGGAGAAGCCAAACTGTAAATGACCAAATCAACCTTACCTATGTCGGCTTTAAGAGTTTCAATCACTTGTTGTTTGATTTCATTGGAAAATGCATCACCGTTTATGGTTTTTGCATAAATACCAGCGTCTTTTGCTTGCTGATGAAATGCAGCCGTATTATACCAACCCGCAGTACCAGTTTTTCTCTCTGTAGGTGGTTTTTCAAAACAAACACCAAGGGTTTTGGCTCCATAACCGAAAGTCGATACTATGCGAGACGCAAGACCGTAGCCAGTTGAGCACCCCAACACTAGAACGTTTTTGGGTCCTTCTCCTAAATCTCCCTGACTTTTAACATATTCGATTTGTTCTTCAACACTCGCAGCGCAACCAACAGGATGAGCGTTAGTGCAGATAAAGCCACGTACCTTGGGCTTAATTACCATAGTCTATTTTCCTCAAAAATTTTTCCGAACATTTTAAACAGCCGTTTAACTATCAAAACCCAATCACAAACAAGATTTATAAAGGCGTAAGTATAGCTTTCACTGAATAAGCTTCTATTGTAATAGGCATTGCCATAACAACAAATCTGAACAGCTAATTTATTTTCTCTCTTGTCGATTATTATAATATTCCATTTCAGAAAGTTGATGGTATTTAGATACCCCTTCCTGGAATTTTTGGTAAGACGCATAAATTTTAGCAAACGTAGGATCGGCAGCGGATTGCTCCTGCATCACCTCAATGCTAGCGGCATGCAGAGCTACAATGACATCTTTAGGAAGAGGACGCATATCAACGCCATGGGTTTCAACCAGTGCTTGTACAGCATCATTATTTGCTGCCGTATACTCGTCCCACATATCTTGATTCACTGCTCTAGTGGCTACCTCAATTATTGCCTGTAGATCTTCAGGCAAAGATTCATATGCGCTTTTGTTAACAATAAACTCTAAACTAGCCCCAGGTTCATGCCAACCTGAGTGATAATAATACTTTGCCGCCTTATAAAGTCCGAATGATAAATCGTTGTATGGGCCAACCCATTCTGTCGCATCTATGGCACCAGATTGCAAAGACGTAAATAACTCACCGCCGGTCAGGGCCACAGGAATACCACCCAATTTTTTAAGAACCTCAGCCCCTAAACCTGGGATACGCATTTTTAAACCTTGCAAATCTTCCACGCTATTAATTTCTTTTTTGAACCAACCTGCGGTTTGAACACCAGTATTGCCACCAGCAAACGGAATTAAATTAAATGGTGCATAGAGTTCACGCCACATTTCTAAGCCACCACCATAGTGCAGCCAAGCATTAAATTCAGTGGCATTCATGCCAAAGGGGATAGCTGTAAAAATTTGTGCAGCTGGCGCTTTACCTTTCCAATAATAAGAACCTGAATGTCCCATTTCAGCGGCCCCACTGGAAACAGTATCAAACACTTCAAACCCCGGAACCATTTGGCCCGCACCAAAGACTTTAATTTTTAAGCGGCCGTTAGACATGCGCTCAACGTTTTTAGCAAATGTTTCAGGGGCTCTACCTAACCCAGGAAAATTTTTCGGCCACGAAGTGACTAATTTCCATTCATAGGTCTGCTCTGAGGCACTAGCACCAGCATCTGAAGATGACTTGCCACCGCAGGCGGTAACAGCAATGATGCTAAAAAGTAATGAGACAAGTTTTAAGGTTTTCATTTCAATAAATCCATAAGGGTCACAACATAGAAGGCAGCCACGTTACCAGATCCGGCCAAATAGCCAAGCCTATTAATAATAGCAATTGAATAATAATAAAGGGTATCACGCCTTTATATATTTGAGTGGTCTGAACATTAGCAGGCGCGACTCCGCGCAAATAGAACAATGCAAAACCAAAAGGTGGCGTCAAAAACGAAGTTTGCAAATTCACCGCAATCATTATACCTAACCAAATAGGATCGACGCCCATAGCTAACAAAACTGGCGCAATGATAGGCACCACAACAAAAGTAATTTCGATAAAATCGAGAATAAAGCCAAGTAAAAAGATCACTACCATTACTAACAACACGGCACTGAATGTGCCTCCAGGTAGCTGTTCAAAAAAGTGCTCAATTAACTCTTCACCACCAAAGCCTCTAAACACTAAGGAAAATATTGAAGCACCAATGAGAATCAGAAACACCATAGAAGTTACTCGAGTGGTGCTTAACATGACTTCTTTTAACTTGTTCCAATCAACTTGTTTTTGCACTAAGCCCAAAATAAGAGCGCCTGCAGCTCCCACTCCAGCGGCCTCAGTGGGCGTTGCAAATCCCCCTAAGATAGACCCCAAGACCACAAATATGAGGATAAGTGGCGGTAACAAGGCCCCAGCTAAATTAACCGATACTTGTGATTCACGCTGTTCCTCGCCTATGGTTTTATCGATATGGCGGTTAGCAAACAACACCACATAGAGTAAATACATCCCTACCAAAATCATGCCTGGCACTAAGGCACCAATAAATAAATCCCCGACAGAAACCGAATCAGGGGAGAATATCCCCATATTGAGTTGAGCCTGCTGGAATGCGCTTGATAACACATCACCTAACAAAACCAAGGCAATTGAAGGAGGGATAATCTGCCCTAAGGTACCGGTTGCACAGATCGCCCCAGTAGCAAATGAGGGAGAATACCCTTGTTTTAACATGGTAGGTAATGACAACAAGCCCATGGTAACTACGGTAGCGCCGACGATACCGGTGCTGGCTGCTAACAACATACCAACCAAAACCACAGAAATTGCTAAGCCTGAGTTCAATCTACCAAAGACTTGTCCCATGGCGATTAATAGTCTTTCAGCAACTTTGGATTTTTCTAACATGACGCCCATAAACACAAATAAAGGCACGGCAATCAAAGTTTGATTGGTAACTATGCCGTAGAGTCGGCTAGGCACAGCATGCAGGTAAGCGGTATCAAAAACGCCAAATAAAGCGCCACCGCCGGCAAATATTAAAGCGGTACCCGCTAAGGTGTACGCAACGGGATAACCCAGTAATAAGGTTAAACAAACAACTAAAAACATTATCAGTGAGAGGTATTCCATTATTTACCCTCTGTAATTGCGTTTTTAGGATGATTCAACCAGACATTAATATTACGAATTAACTCTGAAATTCCCTGCAAAACCATAAGACCGGCGAACAACAGTATGAAGGTTTTAAGTAAAAAGACAGCAGGTAAACCACCAGCTGCCTGTGAGTCTTCCATTATGGCCCAAGAAGATGTCACGTAGTCCCAGCAAATTATTAATATAAACAGATTCACCGGCAGCATAAAAAATAGAGTACCAAAGGTATCGACTTTAGCTTTTTTAACCTTATCAAACCCACTGTAAAAGATGTCGACTCGAACATGTTCGTTAACCCGTAACGTATGAGCACTGCCCAATAAAAAGACACAGGCGTGCAAATACATAACAGATTCCTGCATCGCAACCCAACCAATATCAAAACCATAACGTAGCACCACAATTAACAATGTGATTAACGCCATAAATAACGTAAACCAGCTTACTAATTTGCAAATATTATCGTTAAAAACGTCAATGGTCCGCGATAGGGATGCGGCGTTAAACATTTCCATACACCTGTCTAATTATTCTATTTGTACGATATTAAACGTTTTTTTCGCAAATAACGCTAGGGCGCAAGCATAAAGATTGTTATATTTTGGCTATATATTAGATTCGGTTTTTCACTTTATTTAGGAAAGGGATAATTTTATTTCCTGCGCATCAAGTGAAACGAAATGGGAATTTGGTGTAAATCCAAAACTGTACCCGCAACTGTAATTGATAGGCAATATTGTCAGTCATAAGTCAGATACCAGCCAGATCTTCAGCTATATCTTTTTTCTAGCGTGCGGGAATTCACGATCGTCTTGGGTAATCATTTCATTGCGAATCCCCCTATTATCAACATCGTTCATGTCGAATAAATCGATACGAAGGCACGCACTCGACTAACAAAAACCTATCGCCAAACTAGTGCGACTCAGATGAATGGGAAAAACTGTCACAGTAATGCTCAAACTTAACCACCTTAATTACTATATTGACGAAAAGCAGATACTTTCTGATATACAGTTTCAGGCAGAAGAAGGGACAATCATTGGGGTGGTTGGACCTAATGGTGTGGGTAAAACCACTTTGTTAAAGTTAATCTCGGGTCAGTATCCGTCCGAGCAACAGGTATTTTGGCAGGCAACCCCAGTTGAAAGTTTCACTGCAAGTATCCGGGCGAAACAAATAGCGGTGGTGAATCAGTTCAATAATAGTGTCTTCAACCTCGATTTAGAACAAATAGTTAGTATGGGCTTACTTCCCCATCAGTCTATATTTTCTAAAGTATCAGTTGAGCATAAAGCCAGAGTTGCAAAAGCAATCGCGCAAGTGGGTTTGACTGAAAAAAGCGACCAACTGTTTAGCTCTTTATCAGGAGGCGAGCAACAACGTGGGCAAATTGCTAGAGCATTGGTGCAAGGAGCAGGGTTATTTGTTTTAGATGAACCCATAAACCATTTAGATGTGTATTATGAGCATCAAATATTATCTTTGTTGTGCAAAATAGCCAAACAAAACAAAGTTACCATAGTGATGAGCTTACATGACTTAAATCACGCAGCCGACTATTGCGATAAAATTTGTCTACTTGCCCAAGGGCAATTGTTAGCCTTCGGCCCACCCAAACAAGTATTGACAGAA
Organism: Aliiglaciecola sp.; assembly: GCF_039982535.1. NCBI lineage: Bacteria > Pseudomonadati > Pseudomonadota > Gammaproteobacteria > Alteromonadales > Alteromonadaceae > Aliiglaciecola > Aliiglaciecola sp. Next base: position 176,088 of record NZ_JBDWYG010000038.1, on the reverse strand, counting down.
CAACGCTTGCAACAGGTTTTCAAAACTCCATGCCAAGTAATTGAAAAGCCCAACAATAACAAAATAAGAATCGAATTTTATCCCCCCAACATCGATATTGAAGAGCCCGCAGATGATATGGGTTTAGCTAATGTCTAAGGGCAAGTGGGGATTTCTAGCCAGTTTTAGCATACTTAGTATCTTGGGAGGCCTATTTTTTGGTGCCGCTGACCTAGATTTACTCAGTGTATTACGCTGTATGGCAAATAGTTGTGAAGCCAATGTTGAAGAGGTTATTTTCTGGCAAGTTCGCTTACCTAGGGTGCTTGTGGGCTTTTTAGTGGGCGCGGGATTAGCCGTTGCCGGGGCGACTTTGCAAAACGTATATCGTAACCCTTTAGCCGATCCCTATTTATTTGGAGTGGTTTCTGGAGCAGGTTTAGGAGCAAGTATTGCAACCCTATTGTTTAATGGTAGTTTGGCCTCACACTCTCCCATTTTTGCGTACCTAGCCCAAATCCCCTTTACTTATGCGTTACCGCTAGCTGCGTTCCTTGGTGCATTTCTGGCAGTCATTATTGTGCAAATTTTGTCTCGAAAACTGTTTGGAAATCGTACCGAACATTTACTTTTGGCAGGCGTGGCGGTGTCATTTATGCTCAGTGCCCTAAGCCACTTTTTATTATTTATGGCGGAACCCTTTGCCGCTAATAAAGTGATATTTTGGTTACTAGGAAGCTTAGCCAATGCGCAAATGTGGTTCGTCTGGATTATGCTTCCTATCGTTACTATTAGTGTTGTTTTACTTTGGCTTTTTGGTCGTCATATGGACGCAATGTTATTAGGTGATGAAAACGCTCAAACCTTAGGAATCAAAGTTGATTCACTGCGTTTACTGGTATTAATCATTTGCGCCGCACTAACATCCTGCATAGTCGCATATTGTGGTGGTATCGGCTTTGTTGGGTTAATGATCCCGCATATTGTTAGAGGCTGGTTTGGAGTAACGAGCAGAAATTTAATTGTCGGCTGTGTGTTAGTTGGCGGTAGTTTTTTAATATGGATCGATGTCATCGCCAGGGTGGTTGTGGAAAATCAAGAAATCCCCATTGGGATTATCACATCAGCCATTGGCAGCTTATTTTTCTTATTTGCCCTGCAAAAAAACCGAGGACGCTAATCTTGTCTGTGCCAAACATCAAAAACATTCTGGTGTGTTGTTTATTGGGTTTTCATAGCCTATTGCTATCAACCGCTAATGCCACAACGGTACAGAATTTTGAGCAGGTAAAACAAAACGAACGACAAAATTTTAAAATCATCGCCTTAGCTCCTCATATTGTAGAACTGCTGTTTGACATCGGTGCCGGAGAGCAAATTATTGCCACGGGTTCATATGCCGATTATCCAGAACAAGCCAAAACCTTACCGCGGGTCGGTGATCATAGTCGTTTGCAAATTGAAAAGATTTTGCAGTTAAAACCCGATCTGGTAATCGCATGGAAAAGTGGAAATCCACTTGAGGATTTGGATCGGTTACAACAATTTGGTATTCCAGTGGTTTATTCTGACCCAAAAACCTTAGAAGATGTCGGAAAAGAGTTGCTGATGCTTGGTGATCTAACCGGTAGACAAACTCTAGCAAAGCATCGTGCAGACACTTATTTAACACAATTGGCAAAACTAAGGCACGATTTTGCTAATCAAACACCGGTAAGCGTATTTTTCGAAATTTGGCCTGCTCCCCTGCAAACCATTGCGGGTAATGCTTGGCCCCAACAACATTTAAACACCTGCGGTGCCATCAACATTTTTGCTGAACTAGATAATGACTATCCTTCAGTATCCCTTGAGCAAGTCATTAGCAAAATGCCGCAAGCCATTATTCAACCTAAATCAAATAAGCAGTCAGTCAATAAATTATATAATTGGCAAAAGTTTAGTTTTTTGCCTGCCGTACAGCACGGTTTCATCTTTCGTCCAGACGCCGATAAGCTCTTTCGAATGACCACCCGAGTATTAAGTGAGGTTGAAGTTTTGTGTAAGCAAATTCAGCAGACTAGGCGAATTTATCAGCAGGAGTGATTATCTGACATCCCCTTTACGATATTAAGGCGTGCCCTTGAAAGGAATAGGCACACCTAGATACAAACTGTTTTACGATGCGGCTTGCTTCATCCCACCTAAACAATTAGGTGAGTCTGGCGAGTTACCGTATAAGTTTTGCCATTCTTCTCCGGTGTAAGTATGTAACGCCAATGCATGAATTTGCTCAGCAAGTTCCTCTTTGAGCACAGCGTTTACCGCTCTATGGCGATTAATTAAACGCTTACCTGCAAACTCAGGCGTAACAAGAACAACTTTAAAGTGTGTCTCGGACCCTTTAGGTACGTTGTGCATAAAGCTTTCGTTAATAACCTCCAAATGCGCCGGATTGAAATGCGATAGCAACTTCTTTTCAATATTATTTTGGATATTCATTGTGTGGTTCCTTTGTGTGTCCAACTATAAATTTAGCCTGTTCACGGAAAATTAAAAAACTATTTTTTCATATTTTTGACTAAGTGATTGAGTCAATTAGATATAATTTCCAATCCATGAAGAAGGTGTTTTTATAACGTCTACACTTATTTAATTATGTTACGAAAGGTAAGATTTATACGGCCGCCTACTGACTGACTGCGTTTAGGCAAACTGTGTTGCCAAAATTGTTGAGTATTTCCCGCCATAAGTAACAAGCTGCCATGTTGCAGTGCTAACCTCACCTTTTGACCAGTTTGCATATGTTTAAAATCAAAATCGCGAGTTTGGCCTAAGGTCACAGAGGCTATTGTGGGCTGGTAGCCCAACTCTGTTTCATTATCAGCATGCCACCCCATACTATCTTGACCATTTCGATACCAATTTGCTAAAACCGAATTAAACTCAGTTTTACAAATTTGCGCTAACGAATCTTTTAGTTGGCGTAATTCATTGATCCAGGGATTAGGTACCATGGTCAACCCAGAATATTGATAACTTGCTTGTTGGTCACCGTACCACGCTTGTAAACGGGGAATCGCAACCTTACGACCATAGACCTGAATTGAATCTTGCTGCCAAGCTAATTTAGCCTGTAAATTCTGATATAATTCACTGGCGGTATCTGAATCTAAAAAGTCGGCTTGATAATGCACTACAGCATCTTGCATCGGCATTTGACTCAGACCGACTTGGTGGGATGAAAATAAATCCTGTTGCATAAAACTTACGTGAATCCTGCTGAAATGAATACTAGCTTTAACTTTTTAGAAAAGTCCCTGGAATTATACCGCTATCCAAAGCGAATTACTCACCCTAGTTGGCAAGCATGGGATGCAGCAGATGAATTGCTTCTCGCTCACATTCAACAAAGCCAAGAAAATATCGAGCAAGCTAGCATTGTTGTCCTAAATGACGATTTTGGTGCCTTGAGTTGTTGGTTAAACGAAGCCAAGGTTCACCATGTGAGTGATTCTCTAGTTTCTCAGTTGGCATGTAAACAAAATATAGAACTTAATGGCTTAGACAAGGCTCGAATTACGTATATCGATAGTCTCGCACCCATGCCTCAAGCTCCAGACTGGGTGGTGATTAAAGTCCCAAAAACCTTGGCCTTGTTAGAACATCAGTTAATTCAATTGCAAACCGTGGTTTCACAGAACACGAGAATAATAGCTGGCGCTAAAGCGAAATTGATACAAAAATCCACCTTAGCACTGTTTGAAAAGTATTTGGGCAAAACCCACACATCCTTAGCTAAGAAAAAAGCGCGTTTAATCTTTTGTGAACCTGATCTGGCAATCCAACAAAAGCCCTCGCCCTACCCTAGCGTTTGGAAGATGCAACAAGAACCTTTTACCATTAGCAATCATGCCAATGTATTTGCGCGTCAGCAAATTGATATAGGTGCCCGTTTATTAATTGATAATTTGCCCGATTGCACCGCTAAAACTGTGGTCGATTTAGGTTGTGGGAACGGTGTTTTAGGATTATGTATTCTTAAACGCTATGCGGATGCCCAAGTGATTTTTATGGATGAGTCTTATATGGCGGTGGCATCTGCGAAACTGAATGTGCAAAATAATTTACCCGAAGAGACGCATCGCGCACGTTTTATTGTCAGCAACTGCATGGAAGAATTGGAAAATAACCCACAAGTTGATAAGGTAATTTGCAACCCTCCTTTCCATCAACTGAATACGATTACAGATCATATTGCCAATCAAATGTTTGAGGATGCACGCTCAGCGCTGAAAAAGGGGGGAGAATTGCGGATAATCGGCAATCGACATTTAGAATATCCACAAAAACTAAAACGCCTGTTTGGTGGCTATAACGTCATTTCGAGTGACAAAAAATTTAGTATTTTATCTTCGCTGAAGTAGAGAGTAATTATCATGAAAAAGGCTTTGTTCACCCTAACATTAATCTTCGTCACTTTTTTAGTCCAGGGCAAACCCAAAGACGATGGTTCACAAATTCAACCGGATAATTATTACCCAAGAGTAATGATGCATACCACCATGGGTGACTTTGTTGTCGAACTAGATAGATCTAGAGCGCCCATTACGGTTAATAACTTTTTACGTTATGTGGATAAACGTAGTTTTGAAGGTACAATTTTTCACAGAGTGATAGCCGACTTTGTAGTGCAAGGTGGTGGTTATGATAAAGACTACAAAGATTTATCTAAATTTCCTGATATCTATAACGAAGCCGGAAACGGTTTAAAGAATCGCACCTATACCATTGCGATGGCCCGTTCAAATGATCCCCATACCGCGAACCGTCAATTTTATTTCAATTTAAATGATAATGAGAGTTTAGATCCTGGTAGAAAATGGGGTTACGCTGTATTCGGTTATGTAACAGAGGGCACAGATATTTTAGACGCCATATCTCAGGTAGAAACTCAGTATGACGCCATTGTTGGTTGGGCTGATGTGCCCATAGAGCCGGTACTATTAAACAAAGTGACGATTTTACCCCCCCTATAATGCTTCCGGCTTGGTGTAGGTAAAGAGTTTTGTATCTACACCTTGGTGTTGAATAACCTTAGTAAATTCAAACCCCAATCGTTCAATTAGATTAATTGATTGCGTATTTTCTGGCGATATCATTGCATGCACGGTTTTTAAACCTAGACGCTTACAATCCGCTGATAAGACTCCACCACAGGCCTCTAAGGTTAATCCTTTGCGTCTAAATTCAGGCAAAATAGCATAGCCAATATCGGGGTATTCAAGAAAGGGTCTTTTTAACATTCCGCAGATACCCATGGGGCGATTTTTGCGGTTATCGCAAAATACGTACAGTCCATAACCATTTTCTCGATAAGAGACAAAGGGCCCATTTTCAATAAATTCACGTGCATCTGCTTGATTGTGAATATTACGGTCACCTATATGCCGGATCCAATCCGGATCATTAACCAAATCTAGGATAAAATAAGCTTCTGCTAGGGTGACTTTACGGATATTTAAACGCTCAGTTTGAGCTACTAGGGTACCTTTACAATTCATGAACCTGGTGCATCATTTGGTTGTGAAAAAACACTACGGACTTTATTTTTGCCAGCCTTTTTAGCAAGGTACAAAGCTTTATCCGCTTTTTCTAATAGAGCCATAACGCTCTCTCCTTGCATTGAAGTAAGACCAACACTAATAGATATATCGCAATCTAATTTTTGACTATTGATTGTTCGAACTTCATCGCGCATTCTGTCTGCAATTTGAAGAGCATTATTTTGATTAGTTTCAATTAAAATCACTAAAAACTCATCGCCGCCCATTCTACCAACATAATCAACATCGCGAACGTGTTTTTTAATGCTAGTTGAGATATCGATTAGTATTTGGTCACCAAAAACATGTCCAAAGCCATCATTAATTTGCTTGAAGTTATCCACGTCAATCATCAGTAAAGATAAAGAATGGTCAAAGCGCTCACTCCGTGCCATTTCTCTTTTAAGGGCACTATCAATGGCTCGGCGATTCAGTAGTTTGGTTAAGTGATCTTGTTGCGAAAGGGTTTGTAATTGCTTATTCGTATTAGTTAAGGAATAAATGGTTTCAAAGCTTTTCAATCTGGTTTTTTCGACCAAATGGGCAACCGCAAAACACCCTAAAACGCTACTAAAAGCGATGCTAATGTGAGGCCATAGATCAATGGAATCTGTGCCCCAAATAAGCCCAACAAGCAGTCCAGCAAAAGCCACCACAAGAATACTCAAAAGATAACTTAGGTAACCTTGGAGGGAACAGCACAGTAACACCATAATAATCGTAAAAGGCGCAATCCCCTGACCATCATTCACACTTAGCAGAGACCAAAAAACACCTACAGTGGCAAAAAATATTGAGAAAATAATTTCAATGGCATTGCCAAAAGAGAGTAACTTTGGAAAACGTTGTAATTTGCTTAATAGAAATGCATTGGTCAAAGCAAATAGAAATGACACTAAGTACAACAAAGTATATGGAATATTGGCAGCAAAAAGCACGCCTTCTCCCAGACGAAAATGACTTAGTAATTGGATACCAAAAACTACAGATGCCAAATAAGAAAAGTAAATGGCGTACTGAATGTTATTGGAATTACTTTGTACCAAATATTCCGCTAGAAAAGCAGGCTTTGGTTTGGGAAAAAGTTGTGACATCAATCCACTCGTCAAATCGAAACCGAAAAACACTCACATTCATTGGTATATAAACTAAGTAATAAGTGTTAGTGCGTCGATTAAAAATCCTTCAAATTCAGTTTAACAAAAATGTGAAGGCATACCATGTATTTTGTTAACTTTGACGATTAAATTTTAGTTTAGATTGTTGAACTATGCATTTCCAATTGAAAAACTCATGACTTGGTCGATGTTTTGAACCTCACAAGCTAACATCACTAATCTATCCACACCTAGGGCAACCCCTGAACAATCAGGTAAACCGTTTTCCATCGCAGCCATCAAATGCTCATCTAAACCTACTTCAGGCAGACCAGTTTGCTGGCGAACCTGATTATCGTTTTCAAACCGTGACAATTGTTCCTTAACATCAGTTAATTCGTAATAGCCGTTTGCAAGCTCCAACCCTTTGAAATAAATTTCAAATCGTTCCGCCACACGAGGATCGTCCTGTTTTATGCGAGCTAGAGCTGCTTGTGACGCTGGAAAATCAGTTAACGCCACAGGTTTAACAAGGCCAATTTTAGGTTCTACAACTTGACTGCAAAGCAATTGTAGAAGCACATCTTTTGAAGTCTCATGCTGAGCAATATTAGTAAACCCAAAATATTCTGCTTTGCGTTTTAAGTCTTCTAAAGTGCAGCACAAGGGATCAATATCACAATAAGTGAGAAAAGCTTGCTGATAAGTGAGTCTATCGAGGGGATCGGTTTTGAGTATCTTTTGCAAGAGCTCATCTATTTCGTCAATTAGCTGGGATGAATTAAAACCGACGCGATACCACTCTAACATGGTAAATTCAGGATTATGATGCTTACCAGATTCTTCATTGCGAAAGGATTTACATATCTGAAAGATACTGCCACTTCCGGCACATAATAAACGCTTCATGGCAAACTCTGGAGATGTCTGCAAAAATAAATTTTCAGTTTCTGGCTTCAAAGGGCTATTAAATTGTGTGCAAAATCCCTGAAGATGTATGTCGGTGACACTTGCATGTGCTAACACCGGGGTTTCCACTTCTAATACGTTACGATGAGCGAAAAACTCACGGATCTGAGTATTAATCTCTGCACGCTTTTTCAAGGTTTGAATAGTTGCGGTGGGTCGCCAGTTGACTGATGAATTCATAAAAACCAGATAATTTGAGAGCCCAATGGATATTGGGCCCTAGACGTGAAAACTTACTTTTGCGCCCGTGAAACGTATTCACCGCTGCGCGTATCTACTCGTATTACTTCACCCCTTTGTACAAACAAAGGAACTCGAACTACGGCACCAGTCACCAAAGTAGCAGGTTTGCCACCTGTTCCAGCAGTATCACCTTTTAGACCAGGATCAGTTTCAGTGATCTCTAGTTCAACAAAATTAGGTGGTGTTACAACGATTGGGCTACCGTTCCACAGGGTAATTGTGCAATTGTCGTTCTCAACTAACCACTTCACACTCTCACCTACGGCTTTTTCGTCAGCAGCAATTTGTTCAAAAGTTTCGTTGTTCATAAAATGGTAAAATTCACCATCGTTATAAAGATACGTTAGTTCCGTATCCATTACATCTGCACCTTCTACGCTGTCACCGGATTTAAAGGTTTTCTCTAACACTTTTCCGGAAATAAGCTTACGAATTTTAACTCGGTTAAAGGCCTGACCTTTACCTGGTTTTACATATTCGTTCTCAAGAACGTTGCAAGGTTCGCCGTCGAGCATTATCTTTAAGCCCGCTTTGAATTCATTTGTGCTGTAATTAGCCATAAACCCTCTAAATTAATCGATTGAGTACTCGTTTGGCCAAGATAATACCTAAAAAATCCATCTCTGTAGAGAGTAACTGGCAAAAAGAACTAGCAACTAGCTTTAATGATCCGCAAAAACTACTGAAATATTTAAATATTCCAGTGGAAGAACAGATTAAAAATATAACGGCTAGGTCACTTTTCCCCATGCGTGTTCCACAACACTTTGCTAACTTGATGAGCAAAGGTGACACCCAAGATCCGTTATTCAAACAAATATTTCCGTTATATGACGAGTTCCTTGAAGACCCCGAATACACTGTTGACCCTTTACTAGAACAAGAAACACCGCAACAAGGAATTTTGCATAAGTATCAAACTCGGGCGCTATTAATGGTTCGTGGTGGGTGTGCGGTTAACTGCCGTTATTGTTTCCGTCGACACTTCCCCTATCAGCAAAATAGTTTAAATAAACAGGGATGGATAGAAGCCTTAGATTATATTGCTCAAGATTCAAAATTAAATGAGATAATCTACTCTGGTGGTGATCCACTAATGGCCAAAGATGACTTTCTAGCATGGCTAACCAAAGAGATTGAACAGATTCCTCACATAACGCGACTAAGAATGCACACCCGCTTACCAGTAGTCATTCCGAATCGAATAGACGCTCAGTTTGTTAAATGGATTAGCCAATCTAGGTTAAAAATGATCATGGTATTGCATATCAATCATGCTAATGAAATCGACACAAAGTTAATCTCAAAGCTAAATTTACTGCGGGAAAATCAGGTGACACTGCTGAATCAATCTGTATTGCTTGCGGGCGTAAACAATACCGCCGAGAGCCAAATAGCCTTAAGTGAACGTTTATTTGAAGCAGGCGTGATGCCATATTATTTGCATATGCTAGATAAAGTAAAAGGTGCTACCCACTTTGACGTGAATGAAAATCAAGCAAGGGAAATCATGGCAGAAATGATAAAGCGCTTGCCAGGTTTTCTTGTCCCGAAACTCGTAAGAGAAATAGGCGGACAACCTGGCAAGACACCTTTAGACTTACATCTTCACCCTTAAATTAGGCAAATGTGTTTACATTTGACCCAATTGCAGGATTAGAAGAAACTTTTGGTACGTCAGCCGCTGATTCCAACAACTGAAGCGTCGCTTGACCTTGCGTCTCTTGATTTGATTTCGCGAGTTGCAAAGCTTTGGTTTCAAGTGACGCACCGGTAGCCCCTGATGCATTTACACCCTGAAGTTCCATACCAATTACCTCATTGCTTGTAGCAATTTAAAAAAACAGGCAGAATTACCCGTCTACGCTTGTTATCGACTCTAATCAAACATTCTTGAGTATTTTTTTTCACTTTATTGAGATTATTTTCCATGTCCCCACAATTGAACGCTACACTTCGCCCGTTATTTGAGAAATTAACTGAAAATATGCAGCTTATTTATCGTAAAGCTATAGATGCAGACGAAGCACTTTCTAAACTGCAACAATCAGGAAAAGGCAAGTTTAATCATATATTTGCAGAAGACGCGGGATTTGGCGTTCAAAGTAAACGATTCATGCCCTATGTGAAAGAGCTTGCCGCCGAGGTCGCTGAACTTGAAACCGCGGAGCAACAAAAGTTCGAGAATGCTCTGCCTGGAATAGTCAAAAAAATGGAATTATTACTCAGTACTTTAAGTCAATTGAAAACGACTCTTTAGTAACAAGGCTAATATGAAACACGGCTAAAATCATATTGATAAAGCCAATATAGTTGGACAGGTTGTTTTTTGAGCAAAATACACCATAATTATAAGCAGAGGTTCAGGTATTTAAACTCGATTTGTAAGTGTAGAACATAGTAATCAACTATGTGCAAAGTTTGGAGGTGAGATCATGGAAATTACAACAAGTAACAGTCTAAATAATATATCTAACTCTCTTTCCAATACTTCAAATAGTAAAGAGCCTAGCCTCAATGCCTTCGGCATAGGGAATGCAAACAAACCAGAGGTTGAGCTCTCCGCTCAAGCTAGAATTTTACAACAAAACGAACAAACTGTGCGGGAACGGACTCAACCTGAACAAAACCAAAATACAGAGGCAGATAATCAAAATGATAGTGCTGAAGGTCTCTCTGGTAATGAGTATATTCGTGTTTCCAGCAGCGTTGGCTCTGCAGCCAAAAATAATTTAACCACTGAAAAGGCCACTGAAGTTTACCGCTCTATTCAAGAACTCTTGTAGCACCGCCTATCATTGGAGGGTATCAGAGTTACTATTTTTAACCTTGAATTCTAGGTACAAAGGTAGGAGTTCAAGATGCTGGTTAATTTGAGCAACCATCTGCTTGTATTCGTCACTTTCAACATTTCCATATTGCTTAATAAAAGCCTGTTTACTCAAGCCTTCAGGTAAATTATCGATAGCAGGGAAAAATACATCTTCGCTTTCTACTTGTGCTAAGGCATCTTGGAAAGCTTTAGCGTAGATAGGATCGATAGCCATAGACGCGAATTTAATTCCAGCCAGGTCAGCAGCTAAATCAGCAAAGCTAAAACCAGATCCCCCCTCAGCCCTATCCATTAATTCTTTAAACTCTCCAACGGCATGACTTATTCCTTGTTGGGTTAAAATCTTTATTGCTGAGGAAATGACAAAATGTTGGGTTAAATCGCTACGCCCTCTTAAAAGGGGACGGTAATAAGGCATAACTAGTTTATTTTGATAAGGCTGCACGTCACCTATAAAGTTCGCCATGCGGTGGTGACCTACATAAATTGCTAAGGCTAATAAGGCCGATTCATTTTCCATGACTGCGCTAGATTGAGGGGTCCTAGACTTGACCTTTTTGAATAGCGGATTCATAAAATCAGATAATGGCAATCCACCACGGTGCTGAGAAAAGCTCAAACTATCTAAAAATGCCAAATAATAACGAACTCTTTGTTTAAGCTCCTCATCACCGCTGCCTGAGAGTCCATTTTTGATTTCATTTAAGCTAACTAAAAAGTCATGAATAGGAATTAACTTTACCTTCAATTCCTCAGCAGAAACGGCCACTTCAGAGATTTGATTCAAAGCCAAGTCACCCAATTCGCTCTTAGTCCAACGGTTGACGATAAAAGTCATCATTGAAATCCCCCAATCTCCGGATATAGGCAGATCCCCTAAATTTACATTTTCCAGTTTAATGCCCGGGGCGGAATACAAATCGCCTTGCAAATTAATGTAGGCAGAGGGCCATTTAATTGGGATTTTATAACTAAATTTAACGCCTAGTTTTTCGGAGTTTGTTTCAATTTGACCAGAGAACTCTGGTACAGCACGTTGTAAAAAGCCAACAATACTGTTCATTTGCGGTTTAGAAATGGTAATGGTTTGGGGAATGTAACGCTTACGAGTAATTTGCCTCGTTTGATCGATTAGAACGTTGATGCTATCAGCATCGTCAACTTGCACAGATGCGTTGGCGATAACTATGGGTTTTGATTCAACAATTAGTACAACTAATATAACTAAAATTGCCACTAAGAGTAGTAAGAATAGTTTGCATAATTTAAGTGCTTTAGACATCAGTGACCGTCCAAACGACTCGTAACACTAACCTGATAAAAATCATCCTTGTTTTACCGATTTGCTTGATGAATGAGTAGGAAAACCAACTCTTTATTCTGTTTAAAACCTGAACAATAAGTCACTTTTTAACAGTCTATATCGACGACCTCTATAGTACAGTCTGGCTCTGCAAAAGAGTCATATATCACATAGCATCCCTGGTCGGTTGGGACTCCTGAACTAGGTACACTGTAACCTATCAATGCATACTGATTAGTTGTTTTCCTTTCTAGATCTTCATCTGATGAAATTTCCATGAATTCGAAGAAATCCACAGCATCGCCAAACTCAGACTCCGCTTCAGGGCAAAGATTTCCAAAGTAAAGTTCGGTCTCTGCAAAGCCGAAGTCAACAACAAGCTCTGATTGACCGTCAACTGGATTCACCGTAGAAGTTTCAAGCCCTTGAATTCTGGCTTTATTTTGCACTAAACGAACGGTGGCACGCATATTTCCAGCCATACTATTTAATACAGAAATCTTTGCATCACTTGAAATGCCTACGAATTTTGGCGCAGCAAATACGGATAAGATACCTAATATAACGATAACTAAAATTAATTCTATCAGAGTAAAACCACGTTGAACTAAATTCACACATTCACCTGTTTATTTGTTACTTTTTATAGCTAATTATTGTTAATTATACCTCAGCCATATTACCTTTAGATTCTAACCAGACCTTACGATCCGACGCGCGCTTTTTAGAAAGTAGCATGTCCATTAATTCCATCATTTGCCCAGCATCCCCTTCGGTAAGTTGAACAAGTCGACGAGTATTAGGATCCATAGTCGTTTCTCTAAGTTGCATAGGGTTCATTTCCCCCAAACCTTTGAATCGTTGCACGTTCACCTTACCGCGTTTCTTTTCGGCTTCAATTCGGTCTAAGATCCCTTGTTTTTCGCCTTCATCAAGGGCGTAATAAACTTCCTTACCCACATCAATTCTAAACAAAGGCGGCATGGCAACATACACATGTCCACGATTGACCAGAGTTCTAAAGTGACGCACAAATAATGCACATAACAAAGTGGCAATGTGTAATCCGTCAGAGTCTGCATCGGCTAAAATACAAATTTTACCGTAACGTAAACCCGTTAAGTCCTCTGAGTCTGGATCTATCCCTAAAGCCACCGATATATCATGGATTTCTTGAGATGCCAGTACTTGGGAAGAATCCACTTCCCAGCTATTTAATATTTTACCGCGCAGGGGCATGATAGCCTGAAAAACACGGTCTCGAGCCTGTTTAGCGGAACCACCCGCAGAATCCCCTTCCACCAAAAACAGTTCAGAACGTTCAATATCCTGATTGGTACAATCGGTCAATTTGCCCGGTAATGCCGGACCTTGAGTAACCTTTTTACGAGCGACTTTTTTACTTTGGCGTAAACGGCGCTGCGCATTGTTAATACACATGTCGGCCAATAACTCAGCCACATCAGTATGTTGATTCAACCATAAACTGAATGCGTCTTTAACCACACCTGAAACAAATGCAGCGGATTGCCGTGACGACAAACGTTCTTTAGTTTGTCCGGCAAATTGCGGATCTTGCATCTTTGTAGACAGAATATAAGCGCATCTATCCCAGATATCTTCCGGTGACAGCTTCACTCCACGGGGTAATAGGTTTCGGTACTCACAAAACTCTCGCATGGATTCAAGTAAGCCTTGTCGGAGTCCATTTACGTGAGTTCCACCTTGTGCAGTAGGGATCAAGTTAACGTAGCTTTCAGTTACCAGTTCTCCACCTTCAGGTAACCACATTACCGCCCAATCTGCGGCTTCATGATTGCCCGCCATTTTACCAACAAATGGAGCATCTTCAGGTAAAGTGATGTAATCACTGACTGACTGATATAGATAGTCTCTTAAGCCATCTTCGAAATACCATTCTTGAGTTTCTTTGGTGATTTTATTGTCGAACTTAATTTTTAAACCAGGACATAAAACCGCTTTAGCGCGCAATATATGCAATAACTTGGTCACAGAGAACTTAGCGGAATCGAAATAAACAGGATCAGGCCAGAACTTTAAGCCAGTTCCGGTATTGCGTTTTCCGCAGGTATCGACAATTTTAAGATCTTCAACTTTGTCGCCGTTTTCGAACGCCATGCTGTAAACATTACCATCACGCCGAATCAATACTTCGACGCGCGTAGACAATGCATTCACCACGGATATTCCCACACCATGCAGACCACCAGAAAACTGGTAATTTTTATTGGAGAATTTACCACCAGCGTGCAACTTGGTCATGATCAATTCGACACCTGAAATGCCTTCTTCTGGGTGAATATCCACCGGCATTCCACGACCGTCATCAACCACTTCCAATGACTGATCTTCATATAAGGTGACTTTGATATTACTGGCGAATCCCGCTAAAGCTTCATCGACACTGTTATCAATAACTTCCTGGCTAAGGTGATTTGGGCGAGTGGTATCGGTATACATCCCAGGACGACGTTTTACCGGATCTAATCCATTAAGGACTTCAATTGCATCAGAATTATATTGGTTTGACATGCTTTTTATTCGATTTTTGTTGCCAAAAGGAGGTGCTTTGTCACACCTATACTTGCATTGATGTTATCAACTCAAGATGAGCTGAGCAATCAACATATTAGGTTTTCTCTACTCTTGAGCGCTAATCATTTTTTTACAGGGTTTTGGAGGCCTAAAGTTAATGAACAACTAAATTAACTTAAGAGAGTAAAAATTTAAAAATTTCTGGCAGATGATCGGCGTAGTTTTGAAAGCTATGATCTCCGCCTTGCTCGATCGTCAGTCTACTATTTGCATATTTTTGCTCAGCTTGACGATAATCCAAGGTTTCATCATTAGTCTGTAATAACGCCCAATACACTCGGGGATCATTTAAGTTAGTTGTGTTCAAATCAATAAGTTGTTGAATATGTGCAGCTTGTAAGGTGAATTCTTGATTAGTGTAAGGGTTAATATGGGTGCCTAAAAAGCCCTCTAACAACTCAAAAGGACGAACAGCTGGATTAATCAATACCGCTTTTCCACCGAATTTCTCAACCAAATGAGTCGACATAAACCCGCCCATGGAACTGCCTATAAAAGCTAATTTTTTACCTGCATATTTACTCACCAAACTTTCCAGCATATGCGCTGCCTCTAAAGGATAATTCGGCACCTGAGGCACTTCCATTGTCAATTCAGGATGATACTCACGCACATACGTAATGGTTTGTTGCGCCTTGACTGATTGCGGAGAGCTCATAAATCCGTGGATATAAATTAGTACATGTTCCATTTATTTAAATTGTTCCTGTTGTAAGCGAAAAGTGGTGCTATCAAAGCTGCCATTGTTATGTAAGTGATAGAGCTTAAACCCTGGCATTTCTTCACTGATTGCAAAATCAGCTTGGGAAGCGAATTGCCAACATGTTGAGGGACTCGAATGAAAATCACACTCTAGAATTTTGTGCTGACTGTCATGATGAATGTGCCCGTATACCACCAACTTCACTTGCGGCAGTGTGGTCACAGCATTGACAAAATCGTCCCGATTAAGCCATTGATGTTTATCCATCCACCCTCCACTAGCTAGGGGGTGATGATGACAAGCAATTAAGTGAAAGTTATTAGGGCTATTTTGCAGATTGTTTTTTAGGTTTCCTAAATCTTTATCACTGACCCGTCCCAAGGTGTCTTGGTATCGGGTATCAATGCCATGTAAAAACCAATTGTGTATTTGCCAAGGTTGGCTGTTGGCTAAATCCAAGTTAGCAAGGAGCTTGTTAAAGGCATTAGATTGATCGTGGTTACCGGCAATCACTTTGAATTTATTTGATAAGTTAAATTGAGCCATTAAAGTTAAAAAGTGCTGGTAACTTTGCTCGCTATCGTCACCTGAAATATCGCCTGTCACCAAGACTCCGTCAGGGTTAAGCTGTTCAACTTTGTCTAGAAGCAACTGTAAACTTTGGTAGGGATTAATATTGTTATAACCGACTTTGTTCTTATCTTTGAACAAGTGGCAATCACTAAGTTGCACTATCTTTGTCATGATGATTTACGTTAAGTCTCAGATGAGCCTATGGATTCTGCGTGACGTAAACAAAACGATAGCCATTCCGCAAGGAAGCGGTTGGTCATTTCCTTTTCGTTAGGTTGGTGCATATTGGTATTAGGGTAAGCATAACTAGGTTTTAACGAGCCGATATGTTGTGCACTAAGTACTTCAGCAACATTGGCATCATGATAAAGTCGAATTTGCATCACTGGCCGCAAAAATGCAGGTACACCATCGGCTAACTGCGCCAACTCAACCGTACTAGTATAGCGGCTGCTATCAATAATTTTAACGCGGTAATACAAACCGTCGTTAATTTCAAAGGTATAACTTAGTGTCACAGTGTCACAATCGGGCAACAAACGAAGTAGACGGGCATAATTAGCCTCACATACCGCCAGCAATGAAGGTAAGTTTGGGACATATTTACGTTGTCGACTAAGTGTTTTCATGCCAAGAATTACGTACTTTTTGTTCGTTAATAAGGAACCATTGTACCGCGATAAGCGTAGCAGCGTTATCGATTTTACCTTGGTTAAGCCAATCAATTGCTTCTAACTTAGTTGCTCGGCGCACTAAGATGTCTTCACTCTCCTGGTCCAGTCCGTGCACGCCTTGTGCAGTTGTTGCATCCACTTCACCAATATAAATATGGATCCGCTCCGTCGTTCCGCCTGGGCTTGAGAGATAACTAAGGGCTTTGTGCATGCGTTTAATCGTTACGCCAGCCTCTTCAAGTGCTTCACGGCGACAGACCTCTTCGATGGACTCATTTTGTTCAATCATTCCTGCAACTATTTCAATCAACCAAGGAGATTCGCTTGTAGCAAATGCGCCTATACGAAACTGTTCAATGAAAACAAATTCATCAAGTATAGGATCAAACAATAATACGGCTACAGCATGACCTCGTTCTAAAACTTCACGGGTAACGAGTTGACTCCACCCACCATCAAATAAACGATGGGTAAATTGATAATTAATAAGTTTAAAAAAACCGTTATATAGGGGTTTGGTTTGACTAATTTTTAAATCGTCTTTGCCAAATGTTGGAAAAGGTTTCAATTTTCAAACTCCAAATTTTATGTAGACTTGCTAATTTATCGGCTCAGTTACCTTGATAAACACGCCATCTCGTAGCCTAATAGCATGATATTTTTACCCTAAACACTATTGTCTAAAATATTAAGGTAAAATACACAAATTAGGTTATTAAAGTACAGAATCAGTGCAAAAGGCGAGTTAAATAACTCTGAATATAGGTTCTGCCAAACATATTCTGTTACACTTCACAGGATACTGTTACCACTTATGGTTTTCGATTAACGCTTGATTTACTTACACTTTGAATCGAAATAAAAATAATCGAAAAAACTAAACATCATGCAATACACTACGGAACAAAAATAGGAAAGCAAATGAAAAAATCAATTCTGTCTCTGCTTATTGGCTTTAGCGTGGCCACTCAAGCCTATGCAGATGATCTTTATCAGGTGTACCAACGCGCACTGGAACAAGATCCTACGATCAATCAAGCGAAAGCTGATCGTGACGCAGCCTTTGAAGGCATATCAAT
Organism: Aliiglaciecola sp.; assembly: GCF_039982535.1. NCBI lineage: Bacteria > Pseudomonadati > Pseudomonadota > Gammaproteobacteria > Alteromonadales > Alteromonadaceae > Aliiglaciecola > Aliiglaciecola sp. The sequence continues at coordinate 158,434 of NZ_JBDWYG010000038.1, read as the reverse complement.
CAGCCGAGCGAACTTATTACCTCAAGTTTCTGGTGTTATTAGCTATAGTAAAAGTAATCAAGAATCACTTAATTATACAAGTGGCAGCTCTTCTCCCTCAATTATCACTACAGACACAACCAATTTAGGTTGGGATATCAACCTGTCGTTGTCAGTTTATGACCATAAAAATTGGGTAGGTCTAGACCGAGCTGAGAAAGTTGCACAGCAGAGCGACACAAATTATGCATTAGCCAAGCAAGAACTGATTGTTAGAACAACCATCGCCTATTTAGCCGTGCTTAGAGCAAAAGATGGTTTGGAATTTGTGCAAGCAGAAAAGCGCGCTATAGAACGCCAGTTAGAACAGACTAAGCAACGTTTTGAAGTGGGTTTGACCGCTATCACTGATGTGCATGAAGCCCAAGCCAATTTTGATAATACCGTTGCCCAAGAAATTGTCGCTGAAAACTTAGTTGAGCTTAGACTAGAAGAATTGCGTGAAATAACCGGTAAATATCACGATAATTTATCGGTACTGAATACCGAGAGCTTTTCGGCTTCCAGACCTATTCCAGAGCGAGTTGATGGCTGGTTGTCTATTGCAGAAGAAAAAAACCTAGATCTTATGGTCAGCAAATTGGCTACTGAAATAGCCAAAGACGATATTAAACATGCTCGTGCTGGTCACTATCCTACACTTAGCCTTACAGCATCAATCGGCAGTGATGACACCGAAGTGCTGGGTATCGACCTACCAGCTCGGGACAATGACTCAATTGGCCTAAGTTTAAATGTGCCCATTTATTCAGGTGGCAGTGTTAGCTCTCAAACAGCCCAAGCAAAATATAACTATATTGCTGCTAGCGAAAGTTTAGAACTGACTCACCGTTCGACTGTTCGTTCTATTCGTAGTTCATATAATGATGTAGTAGCAGCAACCTCTACTATTCGAGCGTTCGAACAAGCGGTTATTTCTGCGCAAAGTGCTTTGCAAGCTACTGAAGCCGGGTTTGACGTGGGTACGCGTACCATAGTTGATGTGCTTAACAGCACGCGTAACCTGTTTGACGCTCGTCGCAACCTTGCTAGCGCTCGTTATGATTTTATCTCAGCAGTAATGACGTTGAAACGTTCAGCGGGTAATCTAACGGAACAAGACTTAGAAGATATTAACCGAGGGCTAAAACCGGCGTCTTGAGTTTATTAAACTTCAGAAAAATCCGTTACCGGTCATGCCGCTAACGGATTTTTTATGTTCACCTAAACACACGTTTTGTTAAGGTATGGACGCTTTATTTAACTTTTTGTTTGGACTTCAACTGACATGAATGCCTCTGCAATAAAAGCCAAATTTATAAAAATTCGTTCGAATAAAATTTTCGAGCTTGTAGTGATTTCAGTGATTATCTTTTCTGCACTACTGGTTGGCGCGAAAACTTATGAGATGTCACCAACCTTGATATCTGTCACCACCTTTCTAGATTGGTTTATAACCTTTTTCTTTTTCACAGAGATAACCATACGTTTTTTTGCAGAGCCTCGAAAACGGGATTTCTTTAAGAGTTTGTGGAATATATTCGACACCTTAATAGTGTTAGTGAGTGTGATACCCGCGGATAATAGCGATATGGCCATCATTGCACGCTTAGTGAGAGTATTTAGAGTACTCAGGATGGTTTCTATTATCCCTGAATTGCGGCTGCTATTAACCTCTTTGGTTAAAGCCATGCCTCAACTCGGCTATGTAATGTTGCTGATGTTTATTATCTTCTATATTTATGGGGCAATTGGCAGCACCTTATTCGAAGAAATAAATCCAGTGTTGTGGGGTGATATAACCATATCCATGTTAACCCTATTTCGAGTCATGACCTTTGAAGATTGGACTGACGTCATGTATGAGACAATGGAGGTTTATCCTCTAAGTTGGATATTTTACCTGACATTCATATTCTTAAGCGCCTTCGCGTTTTTAAATATGGTAATCGGCATTGTGGTGAATGTTATGGAACAGGAGAATGAGAAAGCTCGTAGTGAAAAAATGCTTGAACTGGGAGAGCCGACAATCGCTGATTTATCCAAACAATTGAGTGATATTCACCTGCAGCTAAATAAGTTGAACCAAAACAATCAACCTAAAAAGACAGATATACAATAAACTAAACTGACTATACCAATCTGCTAGGATTTTTAGCCCAAAGTGCGACTAGCAGAATGGTATGGGCAAACAGCAAGCCCTGCTCTTCACTGCTCCATTCTGTGTTTTCTCAGCTTTGTCTGCACGTTGTAAAGATTTATGTTCACCGGTTTTAAAATTTATTCAATTCAAATGAGAGTAAAGTCGTTCTAATTACACTATAAAGATAGAGCGTCAAAAAATAATTGACGCAAAGGCGTTTTAGAAGGACTTAAGCGTCAAAAGTATAACTAACCATAACTATTAGGTAAATTAAATAACCAATATAAGCGCCAAAAGTTGTATTATTCAATTTTTAAAAGCTGGCATTGTTTTCGCTTAGTAATAATTTAAGTGAATAAAAACAAATATTAGCTAACAAAGATGAGAGCAATGAACAGAATTGTTTTGCCCATTGCTTACATCATTAATGGAATAAAATTATGCGTATTAAAAGAGTCTCAGAACCATTCAAGCACTTGGCTGGAAAGTCTTTTAAGTTAGTTTGTATAGATTTGAATAGGGAAAGTTCAAACCAAAAGTCTAAAGTTCATGTGAACAATGTGATTAATTTTCCTTTTTCTCCAAAGTGTAAGAATTTCAAAAAAGATTAGAATTATTTTCTGATTTATTAAGATTAAATAAAAAGGGAGCATAAGCTCCCTTTTTTGATATATCGACTTTTTAGAGGTTCTTACCGAAACCTTATGGCTTTAAATCCCATATTGATTTTTTAGATTTTTAACCCGCTCAATATTATTTTCAGCGGTAAAAGTACGTTCACTTAGCTTCCGTCTCCCCAAGGTATTGTTGCCACTCGCGAATAAAACTTCCACGTAATTAAGATATATCTCATTATTTTTCATGGAATCATTTATGACACGATCATAATACTTTAAGGATTCATCATACTTTTCTTGCTTCATTAAAGCTTGAGCCAAAGTATCCACTGCATCAGGATTATCAGGATATTGCTCTACGGCTTGTTTAGCGTATTTTTCAGCCTCTTTTAACCGTCCATTTTGAGCGTACAAATACGCTAGGTTATTTAACACCACAAAATTATTTGGATTTAGCTCCAAGGTTTTTTCATAAGTCGCTATGGCGGTTTCCTCATCACCACTTATTTGCCGTTCAGCAATCATCATTTTCACAGCAATGTCATTGGGGTATTTTTCCGCATGTTGCTGCAATAATGAAAGTGCTTCAGGCTTTTTATCAAGTCGTTCTAAATTTACTGCTAACAAAACTGCATTTCGACTATTTGGTACAGCCTCATAAACCGCTTTAGAATTTTCTAGCGCCTCTGCATATTTCTCTTCAGACATTTGAATCCGAGCTTTGAAACCTTTTGCAACAGGCAACTGTTGAGTTTTATCAGGCAAATTAGATAACGCAGCCTTAGCTTCCTCAAATTGTCTAGACATCACTAGAAAGTGGGTTTTTAATACTTCAACGCTCAGATCATCTCGAGCGTCAAGAAAGCGGCTACTTAATTCAGCCCCTTCGGTAAAGGCTCCTTTAGCATCAAGCAATAACATTTTACCGATGTTGGCAGCTTTGCTATTAGGATAGGCAGCTAGCCACTTATCATAATGTTGATTTGCATCTGCTATACCACCAATTCCTAGCAGCGCTTTACCTTTTAAGTTCCAATAAGTCGCTGGCGCAGTCTCATCATCTGGAACGCCTTCTAAAGATGCTAACACGTCATCCCATTTCTTTTCCGTTAAGTACATGCGAGCCACGACTAACTTCAACGAAACATTTTGTGGATCATTTTTCAGCGCGGTTAAGGCGGGCTCCATGCCCTTAGCATTCTCTTTGATTTGCATGTGAGAGAGATAATAAGAGGCTAACGCAGGCACGAAATTTGGTTTTTTAGCTAAGATTGCCAACAATTTTTGATGCCCGCTGTCTCTATCCCCTCTGGCAATGTCTAAATTAGCAATAGCTAACTTAATCAGGCCATTTTCAGCATCCAGAACTTCAGCCTGCTTGTACATATCCATTGCAGTATCATAGTCTTTTTGTTTAGTGGCTAACTCCCCAGCCAACATATAACCTTTAAAATCATCAGGGTTAGTAGAAATCCATTCCTCAGCTAGAGCTTCAGCTTTATCGAGTTGACCAGTAGCCAAATAAGCATTTGCTAAAGTGGCTTTAGTCACAGCCATATCAGGGCTTTGCTCAAGAGCATTTTCTAAATCAACGATGCCACTAACATCATTCAGGGAAAGTCTTAGCACGCCTAAACGCGTTAAATCCTCAGCAGAACGGCTTATTTCCGCTGAACGTGCAATCACTTCTTTAGCATCATTCAGGTTACCAGCACGAATTAATTCATATCCAGCTTTGCTAAACAACTTAGCATCTTGTTCTGTTACTTCACTGAACATTTCCAACACATTGCTGGCATCTTCAGATAAGCCAAGCTCCAATTGGCTTGCTGCTAACATTTTTAACGCTGGATGGTTAGGTTGCAAAGAACTGGCGATATAAGACAAGTGAGTATTTGCAGCCTCATAATCCTCAAGGACATAAGCAGCATATCCGGCAATCAATCTTAGAACTGGGTCACCACGGCCACTTTGAATCGCTTTTTCAGCATATTTTTGTGCATTTTCATGCTCATTTTTAGCCGCGCTCACAACACTTTTTAATTGATTAAGTAATGCGTTTTCTTGATTGATCGCGAGCAATTGATCGATGTAGGGTTCGGCTTCGGTTATTTTACCGTTGTCGACTAAAAGTTTTGCTAAAACAAAAACGATTTGCGTATCTTCTGGATATGCTTCCAAATAAGACACATAAACGTCAGCGGCTTTATCTACCTGCTGAGTGCGCAAATACAATTGACCTTGCAGTTTGAGGACGTCGGCGTTTTCTGGGTATTTTTGCGCTAGAGTTTCTGTTTTACTTACCGCCTCATCAACGTTTTGCTCTAACACTAAACCAAATACTTCAACTAACCCAGAATACACTGTATCTGCATTAACCGTACTCAGTTGTTCCAATAACAATTTCGCATCCGCTTCTTTGCCTAATTGAGCCAAAGATTGTAATTTGAAAAAGCCCACTTCCATTTCTTGTTCTGGGGTCATTCCCGCTTCGGTATGATCAATTTGGCTTAATTCCGCATAAGCACCAGAATTTTGGTAAGCCTGTGATAATAAGGGGATAACATCAGAAGCAGGCTGTCCATATTCTAATGCTCGGTTTAGTTCTTTTTCTGCACTTTCATATTGTTTTTGCTTTAAATACACTTTCCCCAATTCAAATCGGGCAATTGGATTTCTAGGGTCAGCTTGAACCGCACTTTTCAGTTCAATAACGGCAGAATTTAATTTATTTTGTGCAACAAACTCTTGAGCAGAGGTTAAATGTTCTTCACTTGTTTTCTGGGTACATCCGAGAATGAGGCTAACGCTAATTGCTATTAGTAATTTTCTCATGTTGTTAACTCTTCCTTAATGTCAAATTAGCTCTATTTGGTTCTATGCTTCAAGACTAATTATATTTTTACAGCAGGGTTTAGTCTAAAAACCAATAGACTAACACCGATTTTATTAAAATTAAGCTTCTAATGTTAAGTCGTGGTTAATAGCCAGTTAAAAAACAAAAAATTATCACCAGAAATGGCACCTTTGTTGGCTTAAAATAAGGTTATCTAATATACTACGACTTTAATCAATACCGGCCTTTAGGCACTTTTCAAGATTGCCTGTTTAGCTGTAATTAGCTGATGTCAGTTAATTACTTATCCGGTAACCAGGGATCATGAATGACCAGTACGACAGATATAACCTTTAAAGAACTTAATCTACCTGAAGCACTCTTGCAAGCAATTGAAAAAGTTGGCTACGAAAAACCATCTCCAATTCAAGCCGAGAGTATCCCGTTAATATTACAAGGCCATGACTTACTAGGCCAAGCACAAACGGGTACGGGGAAAACCGGTGCGTTTGCACTTCCTATGTTGGCCAACCTAGATATTGATGCTGACTTCACGCAATTATTGGTATTAGCCCCAACTCGGGAATTAGCTATTCAAGTTGCAGAAGCGTTTCAAGTTTACGCTAGCTTTTCGAAAAAAATTCGCGTCTTGCCAATTTACGGTGGCCAATCTTACGACAATCAAATTCGCCAGCTAAAACGTGGTGTTCAAGTGGTTGTTGGTACTCCGGGACGTGTTATCGACCATATCAAGCGCGGCACCCTTAAACTCGACAAGTTACGCTTTTTGGTATTGGATGAAGCCGATGAAATGTTGCGTATGGGTTTCATTGACGATGTAGAGTGGATTTTAGGCCATGCACCTGAAACACGCCAAACGGCATTGTTTTCAGCTACTATGCCAGCGCCAATCAAAAAAATAACAGAACGTTATTTAAACAATCCAAAACATGTGAAAATTGCTTCTAAAGTCAGTACTGCTAGTACCATTAAACAGCGTTTCTGTCAGGTTGCAGGACATCACAAGTTAGAAGCTCTAACCCGAATTATGGAAGTGGAAGAATTTGATGGTGTCATCATATTCGTTCGTACCAAAACAGCAACGGTAGAGTTAGCCGACAAACTTTCAGCTCGCGGTTACGATGTTGAACCTTTGAACGGTGATATAGCGCAAAATGCCAGAGAAAGAACGGTTGACCGTCTTAAGCAAGGTAAAATAGATATTCTTGTAGCTACCGACGTTGTAGCTCGAGGATTGGATGTTGAACGCGTAAGCCATGTTATTAACTACGACGTTCCTTATGATACAGAATCTTATGTTCACAGAATTGGACGAACTGGTCGTGCAGGACGCCAAGGTGATGCGATTCTATTCATATCACATCGTGAAAAGCGCATGTTGTTCTCAATTGAAAAAGCGACGAAACAAAGTATTGAACAAATGCCAATTCCGTCAATTTCTGAAATTAATCAAACTCGTTTGTCTCGATTCAAAACCAGTGTAATTGAAGCAATTCAAGACGATTCAATCGAAAGCTTGATTCCTATTGTAGAGTCTATTCAAAAAGAAACCGAAGCGGCTCCAGAAAAAATCATGGCAGCGTTGGCTAAAATTGCACAAGGCGATGAGCCATTAATTCTTAAAGAAGGTGACCGCCCTGACTTAAACGCTAAACCTGCTTACAACGAGAGAGATCGTGGACCTCGTAGTGGTGGCAGAGAACGTGGTTCAAGAGAAGAACGTGGTGGTCGCGGTCGTAATCGTAGCAGTAAACCAGACGAAGGAATGCAACGTTATAGAATTGATGTTGGTCATTCTCATGGAGCTAAACCTGGCAACATAGTTGGCGCGATTGCCAATGAAGCGAATATTAGCAGTAAGAATATTGGTGCCATTGAGATCTTCGATAGCTTTAGTACCGTTGACCTGCCTAAGGGCATGCCAGCTAACACCTTTGGTGTGCTTGAGAAAACTCGTGTAGCGGGGCAACGATTGGCCATTCGTGAGTGGAGTGATGAGCCACCGAAACGTAAATCGCGTAAATTCGATAAACGTTAATATACTAAACCCGCTCACAAGGCGGGTTTTTTGATTCAAAACCTAAATAACCAAACGAACTATCAATTAGTTTTTAATACTTTTGCTATATATAAAATTTCACGCAGAATCTACTTCTAAATGATTACAATAGGCAGCTAACATGCGTTATTTCCCGATTTTTATTGATACTCAAGAGTTAAATTGCTTAGTAGTAGGTGCTGGGGAAGTGGCTGCCCGTAAGATAGAGTTACTACTTAAAAGCGAAGCTAAGATTACCGTTGTAGCACCTTGGATGTGTAGCACTGTAGAGCAATTTGCCGAACAAGGGTTGATTACCGCGATAACAAGAGAGTTTGATCAAGGTGATATTGATAAGCGCGACCTGATTTTTGTCGCCACTGATAACAGCGAGGTGAATCAGCAGGTTCATAAGCTTGCGAGTGCCGCAAATATTCTCGTTAATGTGGTAGATAACACGCCTTTGTGTAAGTTTATTACTCCCTCAATCATTGACCGTTCACCAATAGTGATAGCCATGAGTAGCGGTGGCGTTGCACCGGTTTTACTGCGCTATTTACGTCAAAAACTAGAGTCTTTCATTCCGCAAAAAATCTCGCTTTTAGGTCAATTTTCGGAGAAATTTAGAGAGCAAGTGAAACAACGTTTGTCGTCGGTCACGTCTCGAAGGTTTTTTTGGGAAGATGTACTTGATGGTCCTATCGCAGAACAGATTTTAAATGGTAATCAGCAAAAAGCTGAATCGATGTTTGCTGAGTCATTAGCAAACCATGAGCAAAAGAAAGTTCACGGTGAGGTGTATTTAGTGGGAGCTGGCCCCGGTGATCCCGACTTACTCACGTTTAAAGCCCTACGTTTAATGCAAAAAGCCGACGTTGTTGTATACGACAGGCTAGTTTCCAAAGAAGTTTTAGAGCTAGTTCGCAGAGATGCTGAAAAAATCTATGTGGGAAAAGCAAAAAGCCAACATACCCTACCCCAGCAAGATATTAACGTATTACTCGCTGATCTTGCCGCAGACGGTCAAAGAGTTGTCAGACTCAAAGGCGGTGATCCCTTTATCTTTGGACGAGGTGGCGAAGAAATAGAAACCCTTGTAGACCGCAATGTTTCTTTCCAAGTTGTGCCTGGTATTACCGCAGCAACAGGAGCTGCAAGTTATGCAGGGATCCCGTTAACCCATAGAGATCATGCGCAATCAGTGGTTTTTGCCACTGGGCATTTAAAAGACAACACCATTGATCTAGATTGGCCAGCGTTAGTTCAAAAAAATCAAACCATCGTCTTTTATATGGGAATAACGGGTTTGGCGATTATCCGTGACAAACTCATTGAACATGGCATGCCCAAAGATATGCCTATTGCAATGGTGCAATCTGCCACAACAGACAAACAAAAAGTGGTTACAGGCAGTTTAATTACAATACAAGAACTTGCCGAAGAAGCTGAGATAAAACCACCTTCTCTTATCATTATTGGCACTGTTGTTACCTTGAGAGAAAAACTAAATTGGTTTGCGACTGAACAACCCACTAACTAAGGGGATAATTGGTTAGCGGCAAATTTAACCTCAACACTGATATTCGCTACTATGCTTAATACCAAGAGAGGGTGAATACCAATGAAAGCATTATTAATTGTTCTGTGCCTACTATTTGTAATAGGGATAATATCCCCAGCCAATGCACAACAACTGCAATTTAAAAAATCATCAGATAGTGATACATACACCTACAATTACAAGTGGGTTGACCAAGCTAAACAAACGAACACATTAAGCTTTTCAGTCGATAAAACCACTGCCCAAGAACAGTATAAAAATCAAACCGTCTTTAAACCGGAAATTGCGCAACGTTATGTCTACGTTGAATTGATGAAGCAAGCACAAAAAGTCAGCCCAAAGGAAGCTCGAGTCACCATTCAACAACGTGGTGAACGGTTAGAGATGAAAGTATCCAGTCGGGATCAAGCCATGCTCGATAAGTGGAAATCATTGATGTCTGAAAAGCAGGAAAGCGCCTTTGATGACTACTTATTTGCCAATCATTATACGCGTTTTGTTAATCACTTAGGTCAAGAAGGGGTGATTCCTGATCACATTCGCTATATCCAACAAAGTAGAGCGTTTTTATTGCCCGCTGCCCAAGCAATATATGAGCAATTAGACGAGGGAACGGACACAAGAGCATATGTGAATTTAATGCTAGGCTGGATCCAAAGTATTCCCTATAACCAACTAACCAGTCGCGTCGATGCCAACGGTGCTGGTTTTTTCACACCTTTAGAGGTACTTAATAACAACAAAGGAGATTGCGATAGCAAAGCGACCTTAACCGCATCGTTAATGCGTTCACTGCTTCCAGATTTGAGTATGGCAATGGTATACCTCCCCAATCACGCACTGTTAGCCGTTAACTTAGGTGAGCGCCCAAATGAAAAATCCATAAATATTCGTGGTGCTCAACACGTTTTAATAGAACCTACAGGGCCTGCAATGGTAGGCATTGGCGAAATCTCTGATGAGACAGCTAGACATATCGCAAATGGCAGTTACAAAGTGGTGATGATTCCTTAATCACTATTCACCTCAAAGACGATAATGTTCTTTGTTCAATTAATCTTCTAAGACCTGTTGAGGTAATAGTGGGCCTCACATGAACTTCAACCGCCAAACTATACATTAGCACTTTTATGCCTGAAAATTTACGTTGTAGATAAAATAAAAAAGGAGATGCAAAGCACCTCCTTTAAGTTTATTTGATGGCTATTTCAGTTAACTTAATTTACAAATTTTCTTCTGCAAATTCAGCTAAACGACTTCTCACTACACCATCTAAATTGATAGTTGCACTACCTGAGAAGTCTTTAAATTTCTCCACCAAATAAGTCAAACCAGAGGTGACTGCAGATAAGTAATTACTATCAATCTGAGCTAAGTTTCCGCCACAAATTAGCTTAGTACCTTCGCCACATCGAGTTATGATGGTTTTTAGTTGGGAAGCTGTAAGGTTTTGTGATTCATCTAAAATAACAATGGCATTTTGGATACTACGACCACGCATAAAGTTAACCGACTTAAACTGAATATTGGCCTTTTCCATGATGTAACTCATAGAACCTTTCACGTTTTCATCGTTTTTATGCAGCACTTCTAAAGAATCCGTAATGGCTGCTAACCAAGGTGCCATTTTTTCTTCTTCGGTACCGGGCAAGAAGCCGATAGATTCTGCTATTTCCGGGGTACTACGGGTGACGATAATTTTATCGTACATATTTTTTTCGATGACCATTTCTAGGGCAGCAGCCAGTGCAAGCAGAGTCTTACCACTTCCAGCAGGCCCAGTCAGAATCACTAAATCGATATGCGGATCAAGTAACGCATGGAATGCCATGGCTTGGCCGATATTTTTCGGTGATATTCCCCAAGCATTGCGCCCCATAAGCCGATCGTAACCTAAGTCGAGTACCTCTAGCGTATCGCTGCTAATGTTTTCCACTAAACCTGCGAATTGCTCTTCATCATCAATTAAAAACTCATTGATATAGGCTTCTGGTAAGGCTTTTTTATCAATGGTGTGAATCGTATCTCGCCCTTCAGTGCGACTATCAACAGTTTTCACACATTGCCAAAAATCGCCGTTGAATGTGTGATAGCCCTTAGATAAATACTTGATGTCACTGATTAACTGGTCGGTTCGATAGTCTTCAACATGGGCTAATCCAGCTCCTTTGGCTTTTAAGCGCATATTGATATCTTTGGTTACCAAAACAACCTGTCTGGGAAGCTTGATCTTTTGTAGATGCAAGGCAGCATTGATGATGCGATTGTCATTATCATTGCTAGTGAACACCTGCTGTTCAAAGGGTAACCCGTGATCAGCAAAAATAGATAGCTGACCCGTAGGAGCTGACTCACCAGAGCCGAGTCCTGACATTGCCACCCCATCTATCATTTGTTCAGGTGTCGCTTCGTGGAGTAAATCCTCCATTGCACGAATAGAGACTCTTGCATCCCGAGCTACGTCTTTTTTACTGTCTTTGATGTAGTCTAGTTCTTCTAAAACCGTCATGGGGACGACGACATCGTGTTCTTTGAAAGAGAGAAAGGCGAGAGGTTCATGTAAGAGGATATTGGTATCGAGCACATAAAGTTTAGTATTTATTTCAGCTTTTTCTGGCATCCGCTACTCCGTTTAACTGCCCGCATAGAAAATAGGCGCATGGTTTTAACTAAATCCATAGTTACCATAAACCACTTTTTCAGCACTTTCACCAACTTTTACAAAAGACTTTAACGGTTATAAAAAATCACATATAGATCAATATCTTTTTTATAGCCTAGGGATTCTTGTTAAACAATTCAGTAGCGCCAATTACCCTCAATTAAAACTTATAGGATGATTTTTAGTCTTTACTTTTTGCACCTATACTTATTTACTAAAAGCACAGTGATAACACACTGCAAAAGTGCATTATAAGCGTTATAATCTCGCTCTTTATGATTTGGCGAAAGCCCTTAATTGGCAAAATAGGCATGCTTAGAATTGGCCTGTAAAGCTCAAGAGATTTTCTACTATGACACAAACGAACAACTTTGCTTTAGGGCAACGTTGGCTTAGCAATACTGAGTCAGAACTTGGCCTAGGCACTATCATTGCCGTAAACAACAGAACCGTTGAGATACTCTTTCCCGCCATCGGTGAAACCCGCACATACGCTCCGGCATCAGCGCCTTTAACCCGCGTAACATTTGAAATTGGCGACAAGGTCACTAGTTATGAAAGCTGGCAATTTATAGTTGCAAGCATAAGCGAACAATCCAGCATGCTAACCTATCATGGCAAACGCATAGACACTGGGGAGCAAGTCGATTTAAAAGAAACCTTTATCGATCACCATTTTCAATTAAACCAACCACAAAAAAGGCTGTTAGCGGGTCAGGTTGATGAGCCTAAATGGTTCGATATTCGCGAAAAATGTATTACCCAGCAATATCAGCACGACACTTCAGACTTATTGGGCTTTTTGGGAGCCCGAGTTGATATTATTCCCCATCAGTTACACATCGCATCTGAAGTAGGCCGCCGTCATGCTCCTCGAGTGTTACTAGCCGATGAAGTGGGCTTAGGAAAAACCATTGAAGCGGCATTAATTATCCATCAACAATTGTTAACTGGTCGGGCACAGCGGATCTTGATAGTGGTGCCAAATAGTTTAGTCCATCAATGGTTAGTGGAAATGTTAAGACGAGTTAACTTGGCCTTTTCAATCTTTGATGAAGAACGCTGCCAAGCCATGGCAGAAGAAACCGGTAACCCTTTTGAAGCTGAGCAATTAGTACTTTGTAGTCTCGACTTCCTTACCCACAATAGCCGCTATTTCCAGCAAGCTTGTGAAGCTCCGTGGGACTTAATGGTAGTCGATGAAGCCCATCATTTAACTTGGTCACAAGGACAACCTTCCCAAGAATATGAAGTAATAGAACAGTTGGCTCAAGTGACTAAAGGTGTGCTTTTATTAACCGCCACCCCAGATCAACTAGGCCATGAAAGTCATTTTGCTCGTTTACGCATTTTAGATCCGGCTCGTTTCCATAGTTATCAAGAGTTCGTGCAAGAAGAACAACAATATAGCCAGCTTGCTCAAGCAATAGAGCCGCTACTAACGATGGATGATACTGAAGTCACTCTCAGCCAAGAGGCTATTCAAGCGATACAGGAATTCGCCGGTGAAGACTTAGTGTCTAGTGTAGAACTCGCCGATGAGGCTAGCAGAGAGAAGTTAATTCGCCAACTTTTAGATAGACATGGTACCGGACGAGTATTGTTTAGAAACAGTCGTTCAGGTGTTAGCGGATTCCCTGCCCGAGAGTTGTTGTCTTACCCCTTACAAATGCCTGAAGAATATGAACAACATCTTGAAATTGAACTCGACTCAAGCCGCTTGTTATCTCCAGAGCGGATCCCTGAATTAGTCGATAGTTGGACCGACTTCGACCCCAGAATCGACTGGTTTATCGATCATTTGCAGCAACTGCGGGGAGAAAAAGTGTTGGCTATATGTGCCAAGGCATCTACCGCCCTAATGTTGGCTGAAGCGTTACGTCGTAAATCAGGTATTAGAGCCGGTGTATTCCATGAAGGATTGAGCATTGTCGAACGCGACCGTACAGCTAACTTTTTTGCCCAATCTGAAGAAGGCGCTCAAGTTCTGATTTGTAGTGAGATTGGTAGTGAGGGGCGAAACTTCCAATTCGCCCATCATTTAGTGTTATTCGATTTGCCACAAGTTCCTGATTTATTGGAGCAACGTATTGGTAGACTCGACCGGATTGGTCAAAAACACGATGTAAAAGTGCATGTGCCATTTTTTGTGAACTCTGCCCAACAGGTTATGTTGGAGTGGTATCACGATGGGCTCAACGCCTTTGAATTAACCTGCCCTGCTGGAACCAGTGTTTATGAAGAAGTAGAAGAGATGTTACTCACGTCCCTTCAAAATCCTCATGATGAGTTAGCCAAACGCAAACTTATCGAAGACACTCAAGTTATTTATGCTCAATTGAAAAGTAAATTGGAGCAAGGCAGAGATAAATTATTAGAAATTAACTCATCTGGTAAAGGTAAAGTTCAACAACTTATCGAAGGGATTGAGGATTCGGATAACTCCCCTAAACTTGAGCGCTTCATGACCCAGCTGTTCGACACCATAGGTGTTCTGCAGGAAGAAACAGACGACGACTGTTACCTACTAAAACAGACAGAATCTATGCATACGCAACTTCCAGGGCTTGAAGAAGAAGGTATGACGATCACATATGAGCGCAACACAGCCACAAAATTAGAACACGTACACTTTTTCAGTTGGGATCACCCCATGGTGCAACACGCAATGGATACCATCACAACCGATGTGCAAGGTAAAAGTGCTATTGCGATGAACAGAGATAAGTCTCTTCCACCTGGTTACTATTGGTTAGAGTGTTTGTTTGTTCTATCCACAAAAGCAGAAAAACACTTGCAAGTGAATCGTTATATGCCCGCCACACCGATTAAAATCACTGTTGATCCCAAAGGGCAGCAAACGGATAAAGTGTTTTATATGCTCGATAGGGTGAAACCTAAAATGTCTGCGCAGCTGGTCAACGCGCTGCAATCGCAAATAGAAAAGGCGATACATCAAGCGACGGATATAGCCACGGATTCAGCCGAAAACATTAAACAGCAATGTATCGATAGTATGCAAAATAGTTTGCAGGAAGAACTAAATCGCTTACAAAGTTTGAGTGTGGTTAACAAGTCTATTCGGGAAGAAGAATTAGATTTTATTCGCAATCAGTTGGACGCACTGAACAAAGCTTTGGAAAATGCCGAAGTGCATTTAGAAGCGGTGAGATTAGTAGTTAATAATCATTAATGAACGATGACAAAGCAAGGGAAACAGCAGTATAAATGGCGATTTTAAATTATGCCCCCAGCCGATATCCCTATTTCGATATCATTTATCAAGACGAGAGCATGTTGGTGTTAAACAAGCCTAGTGGTCTGTTAACCGTTCCAGGTAAGGCCCTGGAACATAAGGATAGCCTACAACTTCGAGTTAAGCGTGCTTTTCCAACAGCGACTATTGTTCATCGTTTGGATATGGCTACCTCTGGGCTTATAGTGTTGGCACTGAATATGGACAGCCATCGTAAGATCTCCAAAGCGTTTGAGCTGCGTCAAACCTCTAAGTCTTATATTGCCAGAGTATTTGGTAAGCTTGAGGAAGAACAAGGAAGTATTGATTTACCGCTAATTTGTGACTGGCCCAACCGGCCAAAACAGATGGTTGATCATGAACGCGGAAAACAAGCGTTAACCCATTACAAGTGCTTGGCCAGTGATGAGCAAGAGTCTCTGGTAGAGCTGACGCCCATCACTGGACGTTCCCATCAACTAAGAGTGCATATGTTGAGTATTGGCCACCCAATATTGGGAGATAGGCTTTACGCTCATGAGCAAGCTCTGCAAGGTGCTAGTCGTTTGCAGTTACATGCTCAATCTTTAAAATTAAATCATCCATTAACAAATGAGCCCATGGCATTTGAGTGCCCTAGCCCGTTTTCATTCAAGTCTGCATCGGGTCTTACCGATATAGAACATAGTGGAAATTAAATGAGCTGTGAGCACACGTGGTTAAAAAATCGTTAAGCACAATACTTGGCTTGGTCATATTGATGATCGGCTTTGCCGCCTATGGTTTACAATCACCTGAAGCGGCCCTTAACGATATTCAACGCAGTCAGTTTGATGATCAATACGATGTGCTTTTAGTGGGTGAAAAACAAATTCCTTTGGTTATTGCGGAATCAAATACCCCCATCACTCGCGGCGTTGCAGTGATGGTGAGTGAATCAGGCAGAAACCCATTTAGTGAACATGGACTAGTTCAACTTTCTACAGCCCTGAACAACGTAGGCTGGGTAACAATGATAATGCCAGCCCCCACCAGTGGTTTTGGGCCTGCCCCGGATCAAAATGCAAACGCGAATCAACAGGCCGATACATCCAATCAAACACCAAGTCCTGGCAGCAACGGAACATCTGACGATAGCGTAAATAAAGCCTCTGTTAATAGAATAGAACAAGCAGCATTTGATCAACATGAACAACAAATTATTCTACAAATGCGAGCCATTGCCGAAAAAACCCGTCAATACAATGGTTTCTTCTTAGTGATCGCCCAAGGAACAAGCGCGGCCTGGTTAACCAAAATTTATGCTCAAAACAAATTGGATTACCCGGACGGCATGGTATCAATTAGCCCACAATGGCCAGATCGCAGCTATAACCAGCAACTTCCTAAATGGGTCTCGCAAACCCCAATGCCTTATCTTGATGTGTACTCTGCTGCAGATACCTCATGGGCAAAAGCAACCGTGAGTCAGCGCAAAATACAATCCCTAAAGTCGTTGAAAATGATGTATCGGCAAAGGGAGTTAATTGGGCAAACTATGGACAGCCAACAATATGCTCGGTTAGGAAAGGAAATTTACGGTTGGTTAACCCACATGGGTTGGTGAGGATTTTAACCGCAAATGTACCTGATCTATATCTTTTATATCTAATTAATGTCTCGTTATTTCAATCAGATGAAAGTTTTCTTCCAATCCTAGGGAACATTCATCGTATTTGCGGTCTATACTTCATAATATTCCACCAACTGGAGTGATTCAAACTAACCGTGAATATTAAGAACTTTATAAATAATAAAGCTGGTCAATTAGCTTTTTTTGTACGAGGGTATTGGTCCTATAAAATCCCTTACATAGAGTTAGATCTATATTTCTGGGATACCCTTGAAGAGTGGGCGCACGTAAAAAAAAGAGATGATGAACCCTACTCACAAAAAGAACGTGTTTTCTGGCATTTGCTGCATCAGTTAAATTACTGGCCAGAGCAAAAACTATTGCATGACAAGTATTTACGCTCTGAACTTGAAACCTGTATAAATTATCTAGAGGGTGAAGGGCAATACCCACTAGACTGTATCGGTATCCGACCGTAACTTCCCAAAACTAGCATCTGCTACATTGCTTATTTGAATTAGATATTGAACTGTAAGGTCATACGTGATCCAATAGCTCTTTTCCTTAGCTACTGAACCTCTGTGTCTGAAACAATCAAAAATACTCTTCTTTGTTACAAAGATAAGCGTCTGCTTTTTGTCTTTTTATTCGGTATCGCTAGTGGTTTCCCATGGGTGATGATTGGCTCAGCACTATCTGCATGGCTACAGGAAAGCGGCCTAAGCCGGTCTTCTATTGGTTTAATTGGCTCAATCACCATTGCTTATTCAATCAACTTTCTATGGTCACCTTTATTAGATAGAGTTCGACCACCGATTCTAGGTCAACGGCGGGGTTGGATCGTTACCACCCAACTAATGATTATTATGGCTTGCGTTGCTATGGCTGTAGTGCCAGCACAAGAGAACCTGTTAGTTATTGGTTTAGTCGGCTTTTCAATTGCTCTATTTTCAGCTACCCAAGATATTGCCATTGATGCTTACCGTATCGATATTATTAAGCCCCATGAAAAAGACAAACTTGCAGCCGCATCATCGATGGCAACGGCAGGTTGGTGGACCGGTTATGGTGGTTTAGGCGCCATCCCCTTTTTCATTTCCGACATGGCAGGGTGGCAGTGGTCAGATATTTACTTCGTCCTTGCCGCTATTATGGCTGGACTTATGCTGTTGGTATTTTTCAGTGATGAACCTGTTACTAGCCGCATAGAACAACAGGTAGCAGCCAGTGCTCGATACGCTAAGGCCTTGGTTGGCGATATGCAATTGAATCGCTCTCAGCGCTTAGTGAACTGGCTTGCCGTAACATTAGTAGAACCTTTTCGCGATTTTTTCGCTCGCAATAGCGTAAAACTGGCTCTTTCCATTTTAGCATTCATCTTTTTATTCAAGATCGGTGAAGCCTTTTTGGGACGAATGAGTATTGTTTTTTATAAAGAACTGGGGTTCACCAACAGTGATATTGGTAGCTACTCAAAACTACTAAATTGGTGGGTAACTATTGTTTTCGCTGTTTTAGGCGGCATGGTTAATGTGCGATACGGTATCTATAAGGGTTTGATGACCGGAGGGGTTGCTATGGCGGCAAGTAACCTCATGTTTGCATTAATGTCAGTAGTGGGGCCGGATAAAGCGTTATTTGCCGCCACAATCTTCGTAGACGGTTTTACCGCAGCTTGGAGTTCAGTGGCGTTAGTGGCGTTTATTTCACTACTTTGTAATCAAGCATTTTCCGCTTCTCAATATGCCTTAATGGCATCGTTAGGGACATTAAGTCGAACCTTAATGGCTTCAGCCAGCGGCTTTTTGGTTGATTGGATGGATGGTAATTGGGCTTTCTTTTTCATCTTAACCGCCATAATGGTGATACCTAGCTTGATCATTTTATGGTTAATTAAAGATCATATATATGCATTAGAAAGGCGTGATCTAAAGTGATTTAGTTTTTGCAGAATCCCTAGGGCGAATAACCAGCTCAATTAAAATTTGCTGACTCGGTTTCGTCCTTCTTTTTTAGAACGATACAATGCTTGGTCAGCTTTTTCCAACCAAACCATATGATCTTGGTAAGTCACTCTAAACTCAGCAATACCAATACTAACCGTAAACGGAATCTCATTGCCTTCATAAACTGGCAATAAATCTTCGCAACTACTGCGTATCCTTTCTGCCACAACCATGGAGTTTTCAGCGTTTGTTTCTGGCAATAACACTGCAAATTCTTCTCCACCGTAGCGCCCGGCTAGATCAGTTTCTCGGATAGATTGTTGCACCACACTAGCCAAGGTTTTTATTATGTAGTCACCGGCGGGATGACCATAGGTGTCGTTAACTTTTTTAAAGTGGTCAATGTCTAACATCAATACAGAAGCTGGCGAACCATTACGCACAATTCGTTTATGTTCGAGGGAAAATTGCTCTTCCCAATAGCGACGATTAAATACCCCTGTGAGTCCATCAACACGACTAATTTGCTGTAATTGTAGATTAAGGGACTCGATGCCCTTTTTATTCAAGGCTTCATCGGTCACGTCATAAACCACGATACAAATCTGCTCAACGTCCCCTTCTAAGGAAGTTAGTGGGAACAATGTGACATTCTGATACATAAAATCTGAAGCGGAAGTGATTGGTCGACTGGTTTCAAACTTAAATAAATAGGGGCGTTGTTCCCAAATAATAAATGCAGGGCTTTTGAGACTAATAACCGGCTCTGTTTTGACTAAAAACCAGTCTTTATCTATCTCAGGGAAAAATTCAAACAGGTTCTTATACTTGATTTGACTAGGCAAAATACCGCTATTGTTTTCCATGAACTGATTCCACACCAGTACATTAAAATCGCGGTCTAGTACGGTGATCCCCACTTCAATCGAGCCGAGCAAATCAAACTGCCAATGCAGTGCATTAATGTCAGAAAAGTCGTCGGTCATGATTTATCAGTTACCTTCTACCAGTTTTTCAAACATAAGATCGATTGATTTATCTGGAAATAATAAGAGTAAATCAAAGTTTATAGATTTAGCTTTAATTTCATAACCTATTTCAATTGCCAACACTCTATTCCATCTCGATACATTATTTTTCAACAGTTCGCCTAATCCACAATGCTGCCCCAAAATAATAGGATGGTTGTGGGTAAAGGTCACATTTAATTGCTCTGACAAGGCTGTTAAACAAGCACTGACAGCTATATTTGCCACATCCATCAGCGCTTCTAACTCGATAGACTCGTTGATCTCAACTTGTTTGTAATTAAGCAGCTCGACCAAATTAGCGAAGTTTGAATCATTAAACATCATTATAGCTTCGCCACTAATACCCGCGCTAATAAAGCCTTTGGAAATGGCTGACACACTTTCATTATCACTAATTTCGGCCATTGCCATGTGCAATTCTGTGGTTTCAATTAAGTTAACGTTAGGGATGGGTAAATCAATAAATGTGTTTAGTAATTGTGCTAACTTCTCACCAGCTTGTCCCATAGCAACATTGGCCATTTCTCGATAAACATCCAGCTTTTCCGCCATTGAAAATTGTTTTGACTGGGAAAGGGCTGGCATGGCAGCTGGGTTTATATCGCGATTAGCGCTCGAGCCTGACGGCAAGTCACTTTCAGTATAAAGACCATATTGAGTCAAGATTGTAGCGAGTTTTTCATTGTCGACGGGTTTACTAATGAAATCTAAAGCGCCCATCTGCTTCATACGAGCTCGGGCTTGAGGTTGTACGTCGCCGGACACCACAATCACTAAAGTAGGTAAGTCTTGTTCTTTGATAACCTGCATGGTTTGGTAACCATCCATGATAGGCATATTTAAATCTAAGAAGACCAACTCTGCTTTACCAGCTTTGATCATCTCGATACCTTGTTCACCGTTTTCAGCAAAGCTTAAACTTATATCCCAACCACGAGGTAACGCACGAGCCATTTGCTTGCGCGCAAAACCCGAGTCGTCACAAATAAGTATATTAATCGACACTCGAAGTTCTCATCAGATTGCAACCGGTGCTTTGATATGTGGATAAGATTGATAATCGACTAATTCAAAGTCATCAATTGTGAAATCAAACAGGCTTTTGACCTCTGGATTTAACTTCATTTTAGACAGCGGTAACGGTTCCCTAGATAATTGCAGTTCAGCTTGTTCTAAGTGGTTAGTATATAGGTGAGCGTCGCCAAATGTATGGATAAAATCGCCAAGTTGCAAATCACAGACTTGGGCAACCATCATAGTTAACAAAGCATAACTTGCTATATTAAATGGAACTCCTAAAAAAATGTCTCCGCTGCGCTGGTATAACTGACATGACAACTTATTATCAATCACATAAAACTGGAACATAGTATGGCATGGTGGTAGAGCTTGTTTGCCATGCTTGGCATTCTCTTTGGGTGATAATTTACTATCTGGTAATACAGTAGGATTCCAAGCACTTAACAATAACCGACGAGAATCAGGATTATGTTTTATTTGCTCAAGTAGTTCGCTAAGTTGATCAACTACAGTCCCATCGGTTCCTTGCCAACTGCGCCACTGTTTACCATACACAGGCCCAAGTTCGCCTTCATCGGTGGCCCACTCGTCCCAGATGCTAACGCCATTATCCTTTAAGTACGCTATGTTTGTTTCACCTTTAATAAACCATAGTAATTCGTGGATTATTGAACGTAAGTGACATTTTTTTGTGGTGATTAAAGGGAAACCGTCAGCTAAATTGAAGCGCATTTGGTAGCCAAATATACTTAAAGTACCGGTACCGGTTCGATCTTCTTTTTTGCTGCCATTTTCCAATACATGACGCATTAATGATAAATATTGCTGCATTTTAAACTTTCTTACCTTTTTTTAATTTAGTACTTTGTGGTTGATATACTGCATTTTGCTTATAAGCCCAAACAACCATCAAAATGCCAGCGATAATCATCGGTAATGATAACATTTGACCTCGGCTGAAAAAGCCTAAATACAGGTCCAAATGACTATCCCACTGACGGAAAAACTCCACAAAAAATCTAAAACTTCCATACCCTAACAAGAATAGACCACTAACGGCACCGATAGGACGTGGCTTCTTAGAATATAACCACAAAATAATAAACAACAAAACCCCTTCTAGGGCAAATTCATAAAGCTGAGAAGGGTGACGCGGCTCACTGCCGGCATTGGGGAAAATGATCGCCCATGGAACGTCTGTTGTGCGCCCCCATAATTCAGAATTGATAAAGTTACCTATTCGCCCAGCGCCAAGTCCAATGGGAACTAGGGGAGCGATAAAATCGCCCACCACCAAAAAAGGAACTTTTAAGCGTCGCGCACTCAACCATAATGCGGTTAATACACCGAGCAAACCGCCATGAAATGACATGCCGCCTTCATTAATTTTAAACAGGTACAGTGGATTATCCAGAAATAGATCAAACTGATAAAACAACACATAACCAATGCGGCCACCGAGAATAACCCCTAAGAAACCCCAAAATAACATATCGCTAAGTTGCTCTTTGCTCCAGCCAGTACGGGCAAGGCGACGATTCGCTAACCACCATGCCGCAACAAAACCAACCAAATACATCATTCCATACCACTTGGGACTTAAAAATCCTAAATCGAATATGGCGGGATTAATTTCAGGGAGGGTGTAATAACTTTGCGACATAATTTCAATTATCCTAAAAACATTTGCAAACTAACGACCACTAGGAAGGCGGCAAATATTTGCTTTAAACGTTGTGTATGTAAACGGTGGCTAATTTTAGCCCCAAATTGGGCAGTAAATATCGAGGTCATCACTATGCCCAATACTGCCGGTAAATAAATATAACCAAATGCTGCTGTTGGTAAACCTTGCACATTCCAACCTGCTAAAACGAAGCTAAACGAGCCAAAAATAGCAATCACCATACCGCAAAATGCAGCACAGCCAATGGCTTGTTTAATGTCGACCCGAAACCAAACTAAAGCGGGCACCATAATAGCGCCACCGCCAATCCCCATAAATGCAGAAATGATCCCAGTCACACAGCCAATCCCCATTAACATTGGCTTTGAAATACAGCTTTTGACACTTTTGGGTTTTAAAAAAATCATTTGTAATGCAATGAATAAGACCATAAAAGCGAAAATTAATTTTAAGCTTTGTACCGGAATTCTCACCGCTATCTGAGGGCCAACTAAAGCGCCGAGAATAATACCAAGTGCACACCAGATAACAATCTTTGAATTTATATGTCGCAAGCGAATGTGGGAGAGTGTAGAAGACAAACCGGTGAGAATAATAGTCGACAAAGAAGTGGCAATAGCCATAGGTAGTGCATGTTGTAAAGGCAGCCCCAAATGACGCTCAAATATATACATCAAAACGGGCACGATAATTAAGCCACCACCAATACCCAGCAAACCCGCGAGAAAACCAACAATAGCACCCAGCGACAAATAAACAGCAAAGAAAGTTGGTATTTCAGACAATTAAATACCTGCTCGAACTAAACCGCCCAACCCTATTGATTCAAGATATTGATTTACCTGTTCACGCACTTCCCAAGGGTCATCGCAGCTCAAAACACTATCCAATAATAATTTAGATTGTTGTACGGTGACACTTCTCACAACCCACTTAATTTTTAATAAGTTGTGACTATTCATACTAAACTTATTATAACCCATGGCTAATAATAAAATTATCCCACCTGGTTCACCGGCCAATTCGCCGCAAACGGTAATAGGGACATTATGTTCATTTGCCTGTTTAACAATACTTAAAAGTGCTGATAAAACTGCCGGATGATAACTGTCATACAAACCTGAAACACGCGCATTATTGCGGTCTACTGCCAGTAAATACTGAGTTAAATCGTTGCTACCCACTGAGAAAAAATCGACTTTTTTAGCCAATTGGGGAATTTGATAAATGACAGCAGGAACTTCCAACATCACCCCGATCTTCGGCATTTCAAGGACTTTACCGGTATCTGAAATCTCTTCCGAAACTTCATGATATGCCTGCTTAATTAAACGTTTAGACTCGTTAACCTCAGAAACTGACGTCACCATAGGTAACATAATCTGTAGATTACCCAAGCCGATGTTTGCCCGCAGCATAGCGCGTATCTGTACTAGAAAAATTTCAGGATGATCAAGGGTAAGCCTGACACCACGCCAGCCCAAAAAGGGGTTTTCTTCATTAATGGGAAAATAGGGTAATGGTTTATCACCACCTACATCCAAGGTACGCATTGTAATGGGTTTATCCGGGTCAGACTCCAACATCTCTCGATATAGGTCCATCTGCTCTTGTTCAGAAGGGAAACGCTCTCTAAGCATAAAAGGCACTTCTGTCCGATATAAGCCGACACCTTCACCATGGGTGAAATTGGTATTTTCCATCTCAGCCGAAAGACCCGCATTAATGAACAGTGACACGGGATAACCGTCCTCTGTCACAGAAGGAAGATGCGCTTTTTCTAAAATACGATCAGAAAGTTCCTGCTCTTCCGTCACCAGAATGTTAAATTCTTGGCGAACACTTTCCGATGGTGAAACAATTACCTCACCAGAGTAACCATCTACTAATAGCTTTTTTCCATCCAAAAGAGATAGAGGTGCATCAGACAAGCCCATTACGGCGGGTAAGCCCATTGCTCGAGCCAAAATAGCGGCGTGTGAGTTACTAGAGCCTCGCACGGAGATAATGCCGCACAACTTCATAGTGGAAAACTCAGCAAGCATTGGAGCTGTTACTTCTTCCGCGACGAGAATGGCATTTTGATTCACATCTAATGGTCGCTGATCAGGACTATCTGTCCCTAAAATATTAGCAAGTATGCGATTAGATAGATCTTCAATATCAACAGCTCGCTCTTGCATATAAGGATCACTCATATTGCGAAACTGTTGGATATAATTTTCAATAATATATTTTAGTGAACTGGCGGCATCCCAGCCCTCTTTGATTCGCCCTTCAACTTCGTGGCCGAGACTATTGGCATCCAAAAGGTGGCTGTAAATTTGAAAAATAGCTTGGACATCACTAGGCACCTGCCCTTCAACTCGGTTCGATAGCTCTTCTACTTGCGCGCGAGTAATATTCACCGCTTCACGATAGCGGGCAATTTCCAAGTCTTTGTTTTTAGAGCGTTTCGCAACATGGCTGGCCAAACTGACCTTAAAGTGCGGTACAAAACCAATTCCCATTCCCAAACCAGCAGAACCAGGTACACCAGAAATTTTCCGTTGCCATTTATCGCGGTTATTGTCATCCACAAAAGAGAGGAAACCACGGGTTTCGGCATGTACTATTTCTAATGCTATTTGGGTAGATAAGGTAACTAAGAACGCTTCTTCGTCTTCACTGAAACGACGTTTTTTTTGCTGCTGTAAGGTTAATACCCCCAAAACTTTACGTTGATGTATGATTGGAGTGCCAAGAAATGCGTGATATTTCTCTTCTTTAACTTCAGGATAGTGCTTGTAACGAGGATGAGACTGGGCATCAAGGATATTTAAAGGTTCTTCGCGCTGACCGATTAAACCAATCAGCCCCTCAGAAAAACCGATTGCGACCTTACCAACAGCGCCAGAGTCGAGGCCGTCGGTGGCCATTAGCATAAAATGTTGTTTTTCGTAATTTGCGAGATAAACCGAGCAGGAGTCAACTCCAATCGCCCCTTTGATACTGCTAGTCAGGTGCTTTAAAGCCTCCTCCAGCACGGGGATTTTACTAACTTCCTGAACTATCCGTTTTAAGCTCGTTATCATGGGTGTTAAAAACTATCTCCGCCGTCTACGATTCCGTTGAGACTGATTGTTTTTCGTATAAATCGGCATGGCAAAAGACACGAACTCTTTCATTACGCGCCGATATACATCTCGTTTAAATGACACAACGTTTCTGACTGGATACCAAAAACTTACCCATCGCCAATCGTCAAACTCTGGATGTCCTGAACTCAACACATCTACGTCTGACTCTTTGCATTCAAGTTGCAACAAAAACCACTTCTGCTTTTGTCCAATACAAACTGGATTAGTTCCTTGCCTAATCAATCTTTTAGGTAATTTATACCTGACCCAATTTTTGGTAACTCCGAGTATTTTAACGTTTTCTGGTTTTAATCCAACTTCCTCATTTAACTCACGATACATAGCCTGTTCAGCAGTTTCACCTTGATCTATTCCGCCTTGTGGAAACTGCCATGAATGTTGTCCATAGCGCTTTGCCCAAAATACTTGCCCCATTCTATTGCAAATCACTATACCGACATTCGCGCGGAAACCTTCGGCATCAATCACTTTGACTCCCGGGGGGATTGATTTCTTTAATATTTTGCCATTCTTCCATAAACTAAGGGTCAAGCAAAGCAATATCATCGCCGACTGACTTAATGGCGATTAAAAAATATTAGGAAAAGGTTACATTTGATCAAACCCGCAACAACTTCCCCCGGCACAATTGAAGAGCTACTTACACGAGCTCAGGCGTTAGCTGGCCTAACGTTAGGCGAATTAGCTAAGTGGGCAAACATTCAAGTTCCAGCCAATTTTAAACGAGAAAAAGGTTGGACTGGGCAG
Organism: Aliiglaciecola sp.; assembly: GCF_039982535.1. NCBI lineage: Bacteria > Pseudomonadati > Pseudomonadota > Gammaproteobacteria > Alteromonadales > Alteromonadaceae > Aliiglaciecola > Aliiglaciecola sp. Next base: position 132,120 of record NZ_JBDWYG010000038.1, on the reverse strand, counting down.
TTATTAGAACTGTTTTTAGGTGCCCACGCTGGATCCAACCCTGAACAAGATTTTCCCGATTTAGGTGTGGAACTAAAAACCTTACCCATAGATTCACAAGGCATGCCCTTAGAAACGACTTATGTTTGTTTTGCACATTTGCTGAATGTTTCAGGGGTAACTTGGGAAAACAGTAATGTTAGAAACAAACTGAATTGTGTTTTGTGGGTGCCCGTGGAAGGTAATCGCGAACTTTTACCAGCACAACGTAGAATCGCGACCCCTGTTCTTTGGCAACCTAGCCAAGCCCAACTGGCCGTGCTCAAGCAGGATTGGGAAGAACTAATGGATATGATTGTATTGGGAGAAGTAGAGAAAATCACCGCAAAACATGGTCAAGCATTACAAATTCGACCCAAAGCAGCAAACGGCAAAGCATTGACCGATGCCATTGGGAGCCAAGGTTCAATTGTACAAACTAGACCAAGAGGATTTTACTTGCGTAAGCAATTCACCCAACAAATACTGCTAGACGCTTTTTCTGACTTCTAATCCTCGCAAATAAAAAAGGGCCATGAAAGGCCCTTCAGCTCATTTACCGTCCACTCTATTGAGGGGTTCTTAACACCATCAAACGCAGTTCTGTCATGTCTTCAATGGCATAACGAATACCTTCACGACCTAAGCCTGACTCTTTAACACCACCATAGGGCATATTGTCTACTCGCCAGCTAGGTACATCACCAATGACAACACCTCCAACATCCAAAACATCCCAAGCTTTATGGGCTTTATAGATATCTCGGGTAAACACACCAGCTTGCAAACCAAACTGACTATTGTTTATTTCCTCAAGGGCTTCATCGTAATCACTGAAAGGGGCAATGATGGAAACTGGACCAAAGGCCTCGTCAGCATTAATACTGGCATCCGTAGGTACGTTTTCCATTACCGTCGCTTGCAGCATAGCACCATCACGTTCGCCACCACATAACACACTAGCACCTTTTGATTTCGCTTCAGCAATCCAACCATCGAGACGGGATGCTTCAGATTCGGAAATCATGGGACCAATAAAGGTGTCTTCGCTTAAAGGATCACCATGTACCAAGTTTGACACTTTTTCGACGTAACGCTTTTTGAAATCCGCATAGATGGATTCATGTATCAAAACACGCTGCACACTAATACAGCTCTGCCCAGATTGATAATACGCCCCAAACACGATGCGCTCGATGGCATCATCTAAATCGGTATCATGATCAACAATACAACCTGCGTTTCCACCAAGTTCTAGAATTACCGGCTTTTTACCCGCGCGAGCTTTTAGATCCCAGCCTACATCAGGAGAGCCGGTGAAACTCAGTAATTTAAATCTATCATCCGTTGTAAATAGGTCTGCACCATCACGGCTACAAGGTAAAATTGAAAAGGCTCCGGCAGGCAAATCCGTTTCAGCTAAAATTTCACCTATAATCAGCGCGCCCAATGGTGTGCGGCTTGCTGGCTTAAGCACAAAAGCACAACCAACTGCCAATGCTGGCGCAACTTTGTGAGCCGCTAAGTTTAGTGGAAAATTAAAAGGGGAAATAAATGAACAAGGTCCGATAGGCACCTTTTTGTACATCCCCTGATACCCCTTGGCACGGGGTGTAATTTCCAAATTCATCACTTCGCCAGTGATTCTGACGGACTCTTCAGCAGCAATTTTGAAAGTATCAATTAAGCGCGTCACTTCACCACGTGCATCTTTGATTGGCTTGCCCGCTTCAATACACAACGCATAGGCTAGCTCTTCAAAGCGCTCTTCAAAACGCTTTACGCAATGGTTCAATATTGCTTGGCGTTCATAAGGTTTCATTGCAGTCAGCGCTGCCTGACTTTTTTCTGCGGCTTCAATTGCTTGATCAATTACGTCAGCTTTTGCCATAGCTACTGTTGTAGCAGCTTCGCCAGTATATTTGTTAGTAACGACTAAATCTTGGTTAGCAAAAACTGCTTTATTCGCTAAGTAATAAGGATAAGCTTTTTGTAACATAGTTGTTCCTATAGTTTTTGGCTAAGTTCGCGAATGGTTTTATTCAACGTTTGGTCATTCAAAGAATAATCAACCGGTACATCGATGAGATGCACTGCCGGTTCTGCTAAACAAGCCTCAACTCTTGGTAACAACTCTTCTGCTGAGTTAATTCGCCACCCTTTAGCGCCATAACTTTGTGCGTACTTAACAAAGTCAGGGTTGCCATAATCCAAACCAAAATTATCGAACGACATATGCGCTTGCTTCCACTTAATCATGCCGTATGCATCATCACGTAGAATAATCACCACTATATGCAGATTAAGACGCACTGCAGTTTCCATTTCTTGACTGTTCATCATAAAACCACCATCACCACATACTGTAATGACCGATTTTTCAGGATTCACAATTTTAGCAGCCATTGCCGAAGGTAGCCCAGCGCCCATGGTTGCCAGAGCGTTATCGAGTAATAACGTATTTGGAAGATAGGCAGGATAATTTCGTGCGAACCAAATTTTATACACACCATTGTCTAAGGTGACAATGCCATCCTTTGGCATGGCTTTGCGTATGTCTCGCACAAAACGTTCAGGCAAAATAGGAAAACGGTCATCATCTTCTGACACTTTGCGATGGGCAATGTAGGCATCATGAACATCACTGTAAAAATCAAGTTTCCAATTATTCGATGGCGTAATGTTTTGTTTGATTTGCCATATGCTATTGGCAATATCACCCACGACTTCTAATTGCGGGAAGTAAACCGGATCGACGGCGGCAGAGGCAAAGTTCACGTGAATTACTTTTTTACCATCGTTGCTCATGAAAAATGGCGGCTTTTCAACGACATCATGGCCAACGTTAATGATTAGATCAGCCCGTGAAATAACCCTATGTACAAAGTCACCATCAGACAATGCGGTATTACCCATAAATAATTTGCCGCTTTCGTCTAAAACGCCTTTCCCCATTTGCGTGGTAATGTAAGGAATACCGGTTTTTTCAACGAACTCTTTGAGCATTTTTGCAGTTAGCTTACGGTTTGCAGCAGCACCAATGAGTAACACCGGTGACTTCGCTGCTTCAATCATATCAACAGCACGTTTTATAGACTTATCTTCCGCAATTGGACGTCTGACGGTGCTGGCTTCTATCAACTGAGCATTGGTTTTTTCCGCTGCAATATCTTCAGGCAATTCAATATGTACTGCACCTGGACGCTCTTCGTGGGCTAAACGAAATGCTTCACGAACAATAGAAGGAATTCGATCACCACTTACCACTTGGGTAGTGTATTTAGTCAAAGGACGCATCATATCGACAGCATCTATAACTTGGAAACGACCTTGCTTACTGGTTTTAATTGGTTTTTGACCAGTGATCATCAACATTGGCATCGCACCAAGTTGCGCATAAGCTGCGGGGGTAACTAAGTTAGTTGCTCCTGGGCCTAAAGTAGACAAACAAACGCCAACTTTCCCAGTTAAACGACCATAGGTTGCGGCCATAAAGCCAGCCCCTTGTTCATGTCTAGTCAGTATGAGCTTGATAGATGATTTTCTTAAAGACTCTAATAAATCGAGGTTTTCTTCACCTGGGATACCAAATACATATTCGACACCTTCGGCTTCTAATGCTTGTACAAATAAATCTGATGCTTTCATATTTTTCCCATTAGATTATTGGCAAGAACTACTACTATAAACCTTTAAAGATAGTCCATCATTCCCATCAAGCTAAATGTTAGATATTTCCAACTATTCAGATTTAACGCTTTAAGGATTTGAGAGTGCTCAACTTCACTAGTCGACTAGCCCTCAAACAACTACTTGTTATTTTCTAGTAGAACTTATTGAATGTTAGTTTTCGTTACTGTTTTCAAAAACTAGATTGAGTGTACACAGAGTACTCATTGAACTTAAATGTTTAAAAGTGATTACTTTAATCGTTTAATTATATTAAAGAAAAAAAATCCACACCTCGTCTTGGCAAGCCAATTATTTGGCCGTTTTGGGGGAGCTCATTTTCACCGCTTTAGCATTTTTCTTTTTATCGCGCTTACTCATCAAACCTATGTATTTGACAAAAACATTGCTTAAATATTTTTCCGAATTGAATCCAAGGCGTTTAGCCACGCTAGTCACCTTTTGATCAGTACGCATAAGTACTTTCTTGGCATATTCTAGCCGGTAATGATAAACAAAGGCTCGAAAGTTTCGATTCAGCACAAACCTAGTAGCCAAGGCTAAAGCGGCTGGTTCTACATGTGCAGCATCAGCTACTTGCTTGATTCTAAGGCCTTTACGTTTATAAGCTTTATGTTGAATGATGGCTTTTTCAGCTTGTTTTAAGGTAAACCTGAGGTGATCTTCGGAATAGTTTTTTTTGTCCATCTGAGAATAAGCGAAAGGAGTGGGAGAATATTTTCGGTTCTGAACTAAAAGTAAAATTATATACAAACAGCCAATGGCGTTGAGCATATTCACTAAAGTCTGCCAATGCACAATGGCTGGCAACCAATCAAACACCGCCAAGCCAATAATGCAGATGGATAAAAATGAAGTGAACATGAGGATATAACAGCCATTGGCAGTGAAGCGCATTTCGAAAATATCGATATCAACAACTTGATCTGACAAATAATAATGATAAGAAGCCAGGTATTCAGCAGCATGTACCGCAAAACTTAGGGTAACAATGGCTGTGAATAAATACGTGGCGTAAAAAGGCCAATTTACCAGCAAATCACCCACTGGAGGTGAAAACAACATCCCCACCCTCACCTCATTTGATTCTAGCCAAAGTGGTATTTGGCCAGCTATCAGCAACAAACAGGGTATAAAAAACAAGATATTATTGTTGGCAAACTTAGCGATTGTTAATTGCCGAATACTTAACACTACACAAGCAATAATAATGGCCGAGAAGAACTGTGAAGTACCAACCAAAAAACTCAACTGGGACTCGTAGCCTGATAATTTTAACCATTCATCTAACAACAATAATGGCCACAGCAAGATAGCCACCAATATCAATTTGGCGTGGGGAAATTGCCCATACCGAACCCAGATCAAAATAAGCCCAATAAACCAGCCTATTAGCATAGAGCTAATTGCGATTTGATAGAGACTCATTTCACCCATTATGTGTTCACCAATATGTTTCCACAGACGTGGCAACTTCTTTACTTAACTCTATAACGGACAGAAGACTGTTTTTCTTAACCTCACTCCACTGTAAAAGTTCAGGTTTATCTTCTACATCAGAGTCTAATAGCTTAGTTTGAAACACTTTAAGCTTGCGTAATTCTTGGATTCCCTCCAAAACATCCTGCCATGGATCTAAAAATGGCTGACGTCGATGATTATCCAAACATGCGCCTACTAACAAGTCCGTATTTAATGCACTCAGTAACTCTTTGTAATGCTTTAGATAGTCTTCCATGCTGCACACATCTGAGTTAATGCTAGCAAACACTCCTTGCCACTTTTTTTGCAAAACCGCAACAACGTGCTCTTTTAAGGGCTTAGTATAATCCTCGGATTTTTTTCGCCACGGGCAAGTCACCAAAAGTCGAGATAAACGAAGCTGTAACAATGAATTGTCTTGGTGAGTAATCAAATAATGAGGGCGAGATAAGTTTAAGGTGCCATCTTGCAAACCTCTTAAATAGCTGACTAATGCATCGTGCTGAGATAAACGTTTGCTGTACATACCTCGCTTTGAGCGTAGGGCCCGAATACTTTTTAATTGTTCAATCCAAGCCCATTTATTTAAGCGTAAATTGAGCCCTCGGCTGAGTTCGTCCATGGCTTTACACTTAAGGGGTTTTGAATACAGCCGCACGCAATCACGGGTTAATCGCAATCCAACATATATGTCGACTAAGTCGGCCACTTTTTTGGTTTGCATATATCGATATTCTGCTTGTTGCCAAAATGACAATGCATAACCTAACCCTTTAATAAAACCAGATTCACAGTTATCGCTGTCTGATAAGTTAACACTGCTGATTTTTTTCGGTTCAGGCGCCAGAGCATTGCGTGCCAGGGTGAAGCCTCTACCCGCTTTACTTAAATTGCATAATTGGCTCGGTGCCAAACTTGCCATTTTTTCAGCAATATCGAACAACACCGCAACATCACCATTTTTTAGCTCCAACTCCATCTCACAAATATCAGCACTATTATCGGTGGTGCTAACAGTGCCTTTATCCAAAACTAATTCAACGTCGGTGCCATCAGAAAGCCTCAGTAGAAACGCTTTTCTTTTAAAGTCGGTATTAAAAATTGGAATAATTTTTTCTTGTAACTCAGCAACCGTTATATCCCGAGGCCAAATACTAGGATCAAATAATTCCAAAGAAGGCGACAATGAATCTATGGAAACATTATATTCTGGACGTTGATGCAGACCACCAATACTCTTACCAGCGGTTTTCACGGTCTGTTCGATGCCTTTTTCACTGCTGCGAACACGTAACCCAATACTATTGGCACTTAACAACCATTCTGGTGTATCAAAGTATTGATTAAATAGCGTAAATTCTGATGTTTCAATATTCGCTGAAAACTGCCCTAAGGCGGATAATAACTCAGATTCGTCAATACCATTGGGTAGCAACAACTTTAATTCAATTTCTTTTTCCATTAAAACACGTGTCCGATGAGAGGATAAATTAGCGGGTAATCAATGGCCTAAACAATACTCCGAACAACAAACTAAGGCAATCTATCAAAGCTTCACTTGCCTTTGGGAATACAAGGCCATACCATTTGTCTAAATTTGTATTAACATTGATGAATTATGGGCAAGCTTTCAACCACAATTTTATTTATTTTCACGTTGGCTATTAGCAACGTAAGTGCACAACAAGAGCCAAACGATGGCTCAGGCGACATTCGATATATTACAGACGACTTATCTGCATTTATGCATACAGGTCCGAGTAGAAATTATCGCATCCTTGGATCAGTTATAGCTGGTACTCGTATCACGGTTTTACAAGAGAATAAGGATACTGGGTTTATCGAAATAATTGATGATAAACAACGTACCGGTTGGGTTGAGTCTCAATATGTCAACAGAGATCAAAGCATCCGCGAACTCGTTCCTGGACTTCAACAAAGTGTTAAAGAGTACAGCTCTCAAATTGCACAACTAAATAAATCTAATGATTTATTAAGCCAGCAACTTTCCGACTTAACTAGTCAAAACAAAGTGTTAGTTAAAGATTTAGAAAGTCAAACCAAAGAGACTCAGAAGCTGCAACGAGAACTAGATATGTTAGATCAAAGTGCTCAAATGAAGTGGTTTACCCGCGGCGGTATTATTGCTTTAGTCAGTATTCTACTGGGTGTCATTATTGCGTATTTACCGAAAAAGCGTAAACGCAGTGACCAATGGATGTAATTTGTAAGTTGCGCAATGCACTTCTTAAATGAAGTGCATTGCAAACTGATCTTCCCCCTCTCTTTAACGTAATATCCTTTTTGTAGTTTCTCGACGTTTCTTCTTCCAAACTGGTATAAACAGGTCGACTTTTTGACTGTATTTCTGCCATTTCAATCTATACACTCGCGCGATTATCACTCGCTCATTCCTTAACGGAGGTACAGTATGCTTTTTCAAGGTAATTTAGTAACTAGTTGTCCAATTCGCCAAAAGATAAGAGACTTTTATCGTATAGATGAAAATTTGGCTGTGGACCATATTCTACCTGATGCTGAGGTATCAGTTAGTGCCCGAAGTAGAGCTTGGGAGCGAGCCAGAAAAATGGTCTTACGCATTCGTCGTGAACAAGAAGGTCACGGCGGTGTAGATGCATTGCTAAATGAATATTCACTGTCCACCGCTGAAGGCGTGGTTCTCATGTGTTTAGCTGAAGCACTATTACGTGTGCCGGATAAAAAATCCCAAGATGCACTGATCCGCGACAAGCTATCAAAAGGTGCATGGAGCACACACTTAGGAACCAGTGACTCAATCTTTGTTAATGCTTCTTCTTGGGGGCTGCTGCTCACTGGCAACATGGTTTCCTATACCGATCACCGTAAGCGCAATAGTATTGGGCTGTTGAAAAAAACCCTAGGCAAAATGGGTGAACCCGTTATTCGTAAAGCCATGAACATTGCCATGAAAGTCATGGGTAAACAGTTTGTCATGGGAGAGAACATCGATGATGCCTTAGAGCGAGCAGCTGAAAAAGAACAGCAAGGTTACGTTTATTCTTACGATATGCTTGGTGAAGGTGCGCGCACAACCAAAGATGCTGAGGAATATTTCAACGCCTACGAAGAAGCGATCCATGCCATTGGTAAAGCCGCGAACAAAAAAGGGCCAAAGCGTAGCCCAGGTATTTCCGTTAAGTTATCGGCTATTCATCCTCGTTATGAGTTTACCAATCGTGAAGAAGTATTGGATGTCATTCCAAAGCTACTCAAACAATTATGTATGTTATGTAAAGAGTATGACATTGGTTTAACGGTAGACGCCGAAGAAGCTGACCGCTTAGATATCTCTTTAGATATCATTGAAAAGGTATTTTCCGATCCGGATTTGGGCAACTGGAGTGGATTCGGTTTAGCGGTTCAGGCCTATCAGAAACGTTCTTTGTATGTGATTGATTGGCTTAGAGATTTAACCTTGAAGACTGACCGCACTATGATGGTTAGACTGGTAAAAGGAGCTTATTGGGATACAGAAATTAAAAATGCTCAGCAAGATGGCTTAGAGCATTTTCCGGTATTCACCCGTAAATCTTCCACAGATGTGTCATATCACGCCTGTGCCAACCGTTTATTAGCATACAAAGACACGATTTACCCTCAATTTGCCACGCATAATGCTTACACGGCTTCGGTTATTCTAGAATTGGCTGGTGATGATAAAGAAGGTTTCGAATTCCAGTGCTTGCATGGCATGGGCGATAGTCTGTATGACCAAATTGTAGTTGAAGAAAAAGTACAGTGTCGAGTATACGCTCCCGTTGGTGAACATGAAGACTTGTTAGCGTATTTAGTAAGACGACTTTTGGAAAACGGTGCCAACTCATCTTTTGTAAATGCTATTGTGGATGACAGCAAACCGGTTGAAGACTTGCTCGAAGATCCCGTTGAAAAAACCCAGCGATTAAAATTCAAATATAATCAGCAAATTCTCAAACCAATTGATTTATATGGCGATGAGCGAGCTAACTCTAAAGGTCTGGATTTAACTGACATCAATCATATTGCACCTCTTAAACTGGCACTAGATCGTTGGAAGTTTGAAAATTGTGTTGCCCAACCTGAAGAAAATGAAACTATCCATGTGGTGCGCAATCCAGCCAATCAAGATGAAGCAATAGGTCACTTAACCTTTGACTCCCCGGAGCAAATAAAACACAAACTTGAATTAGCAGAACGCGCATTCAAACAGTGGTCTAACACTTCCGTTGAAGCACGCGCGGATATATTAAGGCACACAGCTGATGCTCTTGAGCGTAACTCCGATGAATTAATGGCGTTGTGTTTAAAAGAAGCGGGGAAAATAGCTCAAGATGCCATTGATGAGATTCGTGAAGCCGTTGATTTTTGCCGTTATTACGCAGCCAGAGCTGAAGAGTTATCCGAAGATGACCGACTCCGCCCTCGTGGAGTTGTACTTTGTATTAGCCCATGGAATTTCCCATTAGCCATATTCTTAGGTCAAGTAGTTGCGGCATTGGTAACCGGCAATACCGTGCTTGCCAAACCAGCGGAACAAACAAGCTTAATCGCCATTCGTGCGGTGGAGTTAATGGAGAATGTTGGGCTACCCAAGGGAACATTACAAACGGTAGTGAACAGAGGTCCAGTTGTTGGCAATACACTATTGCCAGATGACAGAATTAAAGCAGTGATCTTTACTGGCTCAACCCAAACCGGAAGTCTAATTGCAAAAGAGTTGGCGAACCGAGGAACTGAGCAAGTCCCCCTTATTGCAGAAACCGGTGGCCAGAACTGCATGATTGTGGATTCAACCGCTCTGCCTGAACAAGTGATAGATGATGTCATCGCCTCAGGTTTCCAAAGTGCAGGACAACGCTGTTCAGCATTACGAGTATTATTTTTACAAGAAGATATTGCCGATACCATTATTGAGATGTTAATAGGCGCTATGCAGGAACTTAGAGTGGGTGATCCCGCTATGCTATCTACGGATATTGGTCCTGTTATTGACCAAAAAGCGTTAGACAGTTTGCAGCAACATGTTACTGATATGCAGGGTAAAGCAAAGTTACTTTACGACGCACCTTTGCCAGAAGAGTGTCAAAATGGATTCTATTTCACACCAAAGTTGTACGAAATTGACAATATTGATGTGTTAACCAGAGAAGTCTTTGGTCCTTGCGTGCATATCGTCCGATTCAAAGAAAAAGACACCCTGAACGTCGTTGAACAAATCAATGGCACTGGTTTTGGATTAACCATGGGTGTGCATTCGAGAATTGATGAAAAAGCCATGGAGTTAGGACGCTTATCTCGTGCGGGTAATGTCTACATCAACCGTAATATGATCGGTGCAATTGTAGGCGTACAACCTTTTGGTGGCCGCGGATTATCAGGCACAGGACCTAAAGCTGGCGGTCCTAATTACTTGCCCAGATTGATGATTGAAAAAGCCACGCCGTCCAAGGGTCAAGTAAAAGATGAATTGCAAATTCAACAGGTATTTGAAGCGGCGGGTGTTGATGAAAGCGCGGCATTAAACATTATTAAAAATGCTGCGGAAGCCGAATTTGATTGGCGTTCAACCAATCTAACTTCGCGTATATCTTGGGTGCGTCAGTTACTCGCGAAACTTGCTAGAGTAGATATTCTCGACGAGTTGGCTGAAGATTTAGATCAAACCCTAGCGGTCTCTCGAGCCCAATTAATTAAAATTGAAAGAATGCTTAAAGCGCCTAAAGAATTACCAGGGCCAACAGGTGAATCCAATACACTCTACCTTGAACCTAGAGGAGTTTTATTGTGTTATGCCGATGAGCAGGTAACCTTTGAATACTGGGCACTGTCAATTGTAACCGCGTTAGCCACAGGTAATGTTGTTATCGCCGTGGTGTCTGATTTGTTTTACGATGAGGCCACTGAGTTTGTCAATAAATGGCGCTCTATTGGCGCACCAGAAGCTGTGCTTCAAGTGGCTAAGCTTTCCCATTTACAAGCTTTATTAGATGCCCCACAACTTGCTGGGGTCGTTGTTGATAGTCAAAGTCATAGTAAAGCGTATTTTGCGAAAAAATTAGCCCAACGTGAAGGCGCTATTTTGCCGGTTATTACCTCTGAGTACTCTGACAACCTTATTCAACGTCTATTAACTGAGAAAACCATTAGTATCGATACCACGGCATCGGGCGGAAATACCAAGCTAATGACCTTGGAAGAGTCAGATGATTAATCCGCTACCGCTAATACATTTATCAAAATTTTAAATGAACCCAAACCTGTGAGCTTTGTCTCACAGGTTATTAATTCAATTACACATTTTAATCGGTTTTTGATTAAGTAGATTTGGCCGAAAACTCGATGTGGCGGCATTCAAGGTTAGTGCTGGCTTTGACTGTGGATTCTCGGCATAATATTGAGATTATGACAATGGCGAGGGCAGACAAATATGAAATGGATCACGTTAATTCTCGTGAGTTTATGCTTCTTGCTGCAATATCGTCTGTGGTTCGGTAAAAACAGTATCCCCGACTATATTGAAATCAAACAATTAGTTGAAGAGCAAAAGGCGAGAAATGTTGATTTAATCCAGCGTAACAATTTGCTTTTAGCCGACATCCACGATTTAAAAACTGGGGTGGATGCGATGGAAGAGCGAGCTAGGAATGAGCTAGGATTAATTAAACAAGGTGAGACCTTTTACCGCATACTGCCAGCTCAAGATTAAACAACTTAATGCAAAGCTCCCGACTGCTATTTATTGAATATAAACGCTGTTGATTTGAACACTAAAAATAGCCTTCAAATTCGCGCTAAATTTAACTGCAAACGACTTATAAATCCATGACTCAAGATATGCAAAGCTTCACCGTTATAGTACCTGCAGCAGGTGTCGGTAAGCGAATGAAAGCAGACCGCCCCAAACAATATTTAAAAATTGGCCATAAGACCGTGTTAGAACACACTGTTGAAAAGCTAATCTCGCACCCAAGAGTTTCGCATATTGTTATTGCCCTTGATCCTCAAGATCCTTACTTTGAATTATTGCCATTAAGTCAACAAAAATGGATTACCCGAGTAGCTGGAGGGGCGCAAAGAGCTGACTCTGTTTTAGCCGGCTTAGCTGCCGTCAAAGATGCGAGCTGGATAGCGGTCCATGACGCTGCTCGCCCCTGTGTAAGTCACAGTGATTTGGATCAGCTGTTTAGTTTATTTGATAACAATAACGGTGGCGGCATACTTGCCATGTCAGTGAAAGACACCATGAAACGAGCTCAACAAGAATCAACAAATTTGGTAGCAGAAACCGTTGATAGAGAAGGTCTATGGCATGCTCTAACACCTCAGTTTTTCCCTCACCTTCAGCTTAAAAAAGCACTCCAGGAGGCCCTAAGCCAAGGCGTTACCATTACTGACGAGGCATCTGCAATGGAATGGGCTGGATGGCCGGTGAATTTAGTTGAAGGTAGTGAGCGCAACATAAAGATTACCCGTCCCAATGACTTATCATTGGCGACCTTTTATTTATCTCAGGAAGAATAACAATGCGAATCGGTCATGGTTACGATGTACATAAGTTCGGTGGTGAAGGCCCGATAGTGATATGTGGTGAACACATAGAGTATGAACTAGGTTTAGTCGCCCATTCTGATGGCGACGTAGCATTGCATGCACTGTGTGATGCATTGTTAGGAGCCTGTGCCTTAGGTGATATTGGCAAACACTTCCCTGACACCGACTCAGCGTATGCTGGAGCTGATAGCCGAGAGTTGCTGAAACATGTATATGACTTGGTCTGCCAAAAAGGCTATCAATTAGCAAACTTAGATATGACCATTGTTGCCCAAGCGCCCAAAATGGCTCCCCATATTTCTGCCATGCGAGAAAATATCTGTAACGATTTGCAAGTGGATATGGAACAAGTGAATGTCAAAGCCACAACCACTGAAAAACTCGGTTTTGCCGGTCGAAAAGAAGGGATAGCCTGTCATGCTGTGGTATTACTTCAAGTTGCCAGTACATGATTGCACTAAGCACTGACCATTGGCTCCATCAACAAGTTGCGCCGACCTCATCGGGTACCATTAAATCAAGTTATGCAGATTTTGTGGTCAGAGAAGAGTTGGGATACGAACTTACCGGTGAAGGCGAGCATATTCATCTATGGGTACAAAAAGAGGGACTAAACACCGCTTTTGTAGCCGAGCAGTTAGCTAAATTTTGTCGACTTCCATTACGGGCGATTACCTACGCGGGACGTAAAGATAAACACGCTTTAACCCAACAATGGTTTGGTGTGCACGCCCCTGGCAAACAAACCTTCGAGTGGCAAAGTTTAGAATTAGACGGCTTAAGCATTCTTGAATCGAAACGGCACAACAAAAAACTTCGGGTAGGTGCCCTTAAGGGCAATCGTTTTGAATTGGTGGTGCGTGACATCACAGATACGTCGCAGTTACAGCAACGGCTGGAATATATTCAACAAAATGGCGTGCCAAATTATTTTGGTGCCCAGCGTTTTGGTGAATCTCGCCATCATCAACGAGGTGGAAATTTATTACTCGCCCAAAGTATGTTAAACGGTGAAACCATTCGCAATCGTAATAAACGCTCCATGGCAATTTCCGCGTTACGGTCTTGGTTATTCAATGAATTTATTCATCAACGATTGCAACAACAAAACTACGCAACGCCACTTCCCGGCGAAGCCTGCATTTTAACCGGCAGTAATAGTTATTTTATTGCTCCACAAATCGATTCCGAGACTCGATTACGCTTAGCAAAAAATGATATTGTATTATCAGCGCCAATGTGGGGAACCGGTGAGTTAGCCACAGAAGCCCAAGTTAGAGAGTTTGAGCAACAAGTCGCAAAACAACAAACAAGTGTGTGTCAATTACTTGAGTCCTTAGGCTTAAAACAGGAGCGCCGAGGAATTTGTTTGAAACCACAAAATTTAAAGTGGCAAATAGGTTCTGATACGCTAAATATAGAATTTTCGTTGCCTGCGGGATGCTTTGCAACGTCAGTATTAAGAGAATTAATTAATGCAAATACTGCTGAGCAATGATGACGGTTTTTTTGCCGAAGGTTTAGAAACCCTGTACGCCCATTTAAGTGAACTTTATGATGTAACTGTTATTGCCCCAGAGGAAAATTGCAGTGCATTTAGTAATGCTTTATCTATTCGTAAACCCTTGCGTATAGAAAAACAGAATAACGGATTTTACGCCGTCAATGGCACCCCGTCAGACTGTGTTCATTTAGGGATAAACCAATTTCTCGATGATGACCCAACATTAGTCGTATCTGGGATCAACCACGGCCCGAATTTAGGTGACGATGTTATTTACTCAGGTACAGTTGCTGCGGCAACAGAAGGACGTTTCATGGGATTACCGGCCATTGCAGTATCCTTGGCCAGTCACGAGGGCAAACACTTTGAAACTGCGGCTAAAGTCGTGGTGGAAATTCTTCAACGATTACATAAACATCCGCTGCCAGCAGATCAAATTCTCAATATTAATGTTCCAGATGTTCCTTACCAAGATTTGCAAGGCATAGAAGTTACTCGCCAAGGTCGTCGCCATAGAGCTGAAAGCATGGTAAAAGATAAAGACCCACAAGGACAGGATGTATATTGGTATGGCGCAATTGGCCAAGAACAAGACGCCGGTCCAGGAACCGATTTTTACGCAGTGGCACAAAACCGTTGTTCCGTGACACCCTTGAGTGTCGACATGACGGCTTACAATAGTCTAAATGACATGAAAGAATGGTTAGATATAGAAATTACATAACAATAAGATGAAGTACAAGGAATCACATGAAACGCGCCACTAGAAAAGGGCAATCTTTAGCTCAACTGATACATGCTGAAGGTATACAGGAACAGCGAGTGTTGCAGGCTGTCGCCGCAACCCCTCGAGAATTGTTTCTGCCAGATGTATTGCATCATAAAGCCTATGAAAACACGGCATTACCTATTGGCCAAGGGCAAACTATTTCACAACCCTATATTGTCGCTAAAATGACAGAGCTGTTGCTCAATTCAGATGCGCCAAACCATTCAGTATTAGAAATTGGCACAGGTTCAGGTTATCAAACTGCTATTTTAGCGCAATTATTCGATAACGTTTTTAGTGTTGAACGTATCAAAGCTCTGCAGTTCCAAGCCAAACGCAGAATGAACCAGTTGGATTTGCATAACGTATCCATGAAACATGGTGATGGTTGGAAAGGTTGGGCAAATAAAGGTCCATTCGACGGTATTATTGTCACAGCGGCAGCTAGTCATATGCCATCCGACCTTTATCAACAACTTAATGACGGGGGTATGTTAGTCATTCCCGTGGGAACCGATGATCAAAAACTACATGTGGTGGTGCGGAACAAAGACGAATTTAATACCACAATAGTAGAAGCCGTACGTTTTGTGCCCTTGGTGGCTGGCGATATTATTTAGAGGCTTTCAATTACAGGAAGTAAAAAGTGAAACCAATTAAAAGAAACACCAAACAATTTGCCGGTTTAGGTCTCAGAGGAGCTTTAATGGGCGCTGCGGATGCTATTCCCGGCGTATCAGGCGGTACTATCGCGTTTATGACTGGCATCTATGAGGAACTTATCTATTCCCTCAAGCAATGCGGGCCTGAGGCATTAAGCGTGCTGTTCAAAAAAGGGATTCTAGCCGCATGGCAACATATTAATGGGGCCTTTCTAGCCTGCGTGTTTGCCGGCATTCTAGTTAGCGTTATCAGTGTTTCACATCTGGTTGTATTTTTACTCGACACTTACCCTAGTTTACTATGGTCTTTTTTCTTTGGTTTGATATTAGCTGCAGTTTGGTCGGTGGTTCGACATATCGACAAGTGGCGTCCTAGTATAATAGTGGCTTTTCTTCTAGGAGCGATAACCGCTTTTTATATCACAACAATCACCCCTACTCATGTTGAAGCCACAAATATCATGGTGTTTGTATCAGGCATGATCGCAATATGTGCGATGATTCTTCCGGGGATATCTGGAAGTTTTATTCTACTATTAATGGGCATGTATATGCCGATACTTACCGCCGTAAAGTCATTTCAGATTGCCACTTTAGCCTTGTTTGCTGGCGGCTGTGTAGTTGGCTTGCTATCATTTTCACGAGTATTACATTGGATGTTCGAGAAACATAAAACCATGACATTAGCGTTACTTGGTGGTTTTATGCTAGGTTCATTAAATAAAGTATGGCCTTGGAAGCTGGTTGTAGAAAGCATCGTTAATCGTCATGGAAAAGTCATTCCTTTGGTAGAAAATAATGTATTACCCGCCACCTACGAAGCGGCCAGTGGATTATCGGCCCAATTACTTCCAGCCATCACCTTGATGCTTGTTGGTGCTGCGATGGTGTATCTTTTAGAAAAATTAGGCACTACACCGGATTAAATCAGATGCAAAAGCTGACGGGATTATGGGTTAACAAACTAAGACACACATTATTCTCGATGCTAGGTTTTATATTGCCGATAGCATTAACAACCGTATTTGTGTCTGCCTGTACCAGTCGTTCTACGCCCGCCCCAGTCATCGAACTCTATCAAGGTAAAGACTACCACGACTTTCAAAAAGACGGATTTAAAGGAAACAAGTACGTCGTGCAAAAAGGCGATACGTTATTTTCCATTGCCTGGTTTTCGGGCAACGATTATCGAGATATTGCCACTCTTAACAAAATCAAGAAACCCTACGCCATATATCCGGGTCAAGAATTAGTCTTAAAATCAACACCTCGTCAAGGGTCTAAAAGGATAAATAACCCTCCTGGTCAGACCAGAAAAGCAAAAACAAACAGGACAGTTGACCCGCCGCAAAAGCAAGCGTATGGTGAAAGTAACAAAGATGTTAACAAGCCTTACAAGCGGTCAGAAACCATTGAATTTCCTACTAGAATAGAGAAATGGATATGGCCAGCAAAGGGGCAATTAGCAACGAAATTTTCTCTTTCTGAGCAGGGAAGTCGAGGTATTGAAATCAGGGGTTCTAAAGGCGACAAAGTAGTTGCCGCCGCTGATGGCAAGGTTGTATACACGGGTAATGCTTTGAGAGGTTATGGTCAGTTGATCATAATTAAGCACTCTGAATCGTTTTTGAGTGCTTATGCGCACAACGATACTGTGATTGTAAAAGAACAGCAGTGGGTTGCAGCGGGGCAAAAAATAGCCTCGATGGGTAGTACGGGTACCGACAAAATTAAGCTTCGTTTTGAAGTTAGGTACAGGGGTAAATCTGTTGACCCTTTAAAGTACTTACCTAGCAAATAATAACAATAAATAATAATTAGAAAGACCTATAGGAGATAAGTGGACTAAATAGAATCTTTTAGGAGAATTATATGGGTGACAAAAATACCATCGTTGTAAATTTGGCTGAGCCGGTTATAAACGAAAAAGAAGTCGACTCTGAGTTAGCAAAAATTGAAGCCGATGATGAGAAAGATCCCATGGAAGAAATACTTGCAGGCCAAGAAGAAATTCAAAAAAACTTGGATGCTACGCAGTTGTATTTAGGTGAAATAGGATTTTCACCTCTGTTGTCAGCAGAAGAAGAAGTATATTTTGCAAGACGCGCTTTAAAGGGTGACGAAGCCTCACGCAAACGTATGATTGTGAGTAACTTGCGTTTAGTGGTCAAAATAGCAAGACGTTATAACAATCGTGGATTGGCTTTATTAGACCTAATAGAGGAAGGCAATCTAGGGTTAATTCGAGCTGTAGAAAAGTTCGACCCTGAACGTGGATTTCGCTTCTCAACATACGCAACTTGGTGGATAAGACAAACCATCGAAAGAGCGATAATGAATCAAACCCGTACCATTCGGTTACCAATTCATGTGGTTAAAGAATTGAATGTGTATCTTAGGGCATCAAGAGAACTCGCCCAAAAACTAGATCATGAGCCTACCGCAGAAGAGATCGCAGGTTCCCTCGACAGACCCGTTGAAGACGTAACAAAAATGCTACGATTAAACGAAAGAATCACATCTGTCGACACTCCCATTGGAAATGATAATGATAAAGCTCTGTTGGATATCATTGCGGACGAAAAGGGTTATGGTCCAGAAGAAGATCTACAAGATAAAGATATTAAATGTAGCATCGTCCGTTGGTTGGAAGAACTCAACCCGAAACAGCGAGAAGTTTTAGCTCGACGCTTTGGATTGATGGGTTATGAACCTTCCACCCTTGAAGATGTTGGCTCTGAAATTGGCCTAACAAGGGAAAGAGTTAGACAAATTCAAGTAGAAGCCTTGCGGCGTTTACGAGATATGCTAGGTCATCAAGGGTTAAATTTAGAAGCACTATTTAATAAAGAAGATTAACCCCTTAAACGAATGTAAAAAGACGTCATAATTGACGTCTTTTTTGTTTTTATAAGAGCTAAATAGCGTTCTGACTAATAGGTAAATTGGTAATTATGAGGACTTATTCGTTGCCAACAATTGTTCCGAAACTCTGGCGGTGATTTCATCAAGGGGTTGTGAGATATCAACTAAATACCCATAACTGGGCAATTCAAACGTGGTTAACTGTGAGTCTAACAAATTGGAATCAAAAAAATGTCCGCTTCTGGCATTGAGTCGCTTAAGAAGTAATTCTCGAGAACCACTTAACACTATCCATTTTATCTCTCCACGACACCTCGACTTTAAGGTTTGACGATAGGACTCTTTCAAAGCTGAGCATGCCAGTACAGCGCCGCCTTTTGCTTCCCAATTAGCCAAATTTAATGACAAGGTTTCTAGCCAAGGTTGGCGATCTTGATCATTAAGGGGTTTTCCATTTTTCATCTTCTGCAGATTCGTTTGCGGATGAAAATCATCAGCATCGAAAAAAGGTAACTCTAAAGCCTTTGCTAATTGACTACCTATGGTTGTCTTCCCTGAACCGGAAACTCCACATACAATCAGTATCACTGCTTCTCCAAAATTAACTAATCGGGACACGAACATCGTAGTAGGAAATGATAGTTGAGAGTACCGTCTCTAAGTTTAAAACTGTTACGCTTAGGGTAATTGAGTGGTCAACCCATATTCGCTCTGAACGAATTATAGTGGGTGTCTAATCATGCTAAACAATCACCTTGGTTAAGTACCGCCTCGACTAATTTACCTGTAGGGAAAAAGGCAGCAACAACACCTTTTCTTTGCTGCCTACCTCTCAATTACTTTTTCATGCTCAATTTATAGGGCCGCTAATACCGCATCGTAATCAGGTTCATCTGCGGTTTCAGCCACTTGTTGGGTAAACACAACCGTGCCATCCGTGTCGATAACCACTACAGCTCTAGACAGTAATCCCGCTAGTGGGCCAGTTTTGAATGTAACTCCATAGTCTTCGCCAAAAGATCCACGAAAGCTCGAACCGTTGATTACATTATCTATTCCCTCTGCACCACAAAATCTAGCAGCGGCGAAAGGAAGATCCTTTGAAACACAAATAACGTTGGTATTTTCCAGGTCTGCAGCTTTTTCATTAAACTTGCGAACCGAAGTAGCACAAGTAGCCGTATCAACCGAAGGGAAAATATTCAGTATAAGTCTAGTTCCCGCATAATCAGATAAGGTTGCGGGTGATAAATCGACTTTAACTAGGTTGAAGTCCGGAGCTTTGCTCCCTACTGCTGGTAATTCACCGACAGTTTCAAAAGAATTACCTTGTAATGTAACAGTTGCCATTTAACACTCCATTTATTGAGGATTTATTTCATATTAGACTACAGTATAGTGTTCAAATGATCCAAAGGATCACTAATGTGAAATGGAAGTCTATCTTTTAAGGTCTAGTGATGTAGCCAACGAAATTACGGTTAATAAGTTACCACTAATTTTAACTTCTCAGAGGCATTACTCATTGGTTTCACACAAGCAAGGACAACTATGTCATCTAATTTACGTTTAATTTTATCTGCCCTGATTTCTTTTGTATTTTACTTTGCTTGGACCTACTGGGCTAACAATATGGTGTCCGAAGACTCCGCTTTGGTGCTGCGTTCCGCTTTAGTGCAAGGTACGCTTAGTGCAACTATCACCTTACTGTTTACCTTTGCATTGGAAAAATCAGTGAAAAAATTTGGTCAAAGTAGTTTTTCACTTGTATTTGTGGTGCCCATCATTTGCACCGTGCACTCTAAAACAAAGCAAAACATCGCCATTTTTAAAACCTTCAACGCAGCATTAAATTTGTCTGCTCAAAAAGCCAGTGGTGCCGCTGTACCAGGTACACTATTGGCACCGCTTCTGCCGCTACTGGTTCAAGCAAGTATCGCGATAACAGTAAATTGGTTGAACCAAACCCCTAACCTTTGGTTGACCGTGGCACCTAGTATATTTTTTACCGGTGTTTATGGTTACATCTATACCTTCACATTGCTCAAAGAAAGAGAAGCCAGCGTATAAATGTAACCTTCAGACAGGCGGAACGGGTGGTCTAAGAATAGTTGAACCACCTCTAAACCTATCGTAAGGTAGTGGGATGAATACAATAAATCCCACTAAAGTTGCACTTTTAGACTTAGCTCAAGAGATATTGCAAACCAAGTCATTTTCCAGTGTTTCTTTCCAAACACTGGCTTTGGGCATTGGAATTAAAAAAGGCAGTGTTTACTATCACTTCAAAACTAAGGAAGAGCTAGGCGAGGCCATCATCGAGCGTTTAACCTCAATGTTGCAGCAGAACTTAGTGGATATTCAAAATGAACCCTCAGAAACTCAACTAACGATTTATCTAAATTGGTATGAAAAACATATTGAAGCTGCACAAAAGCTGTGCCCTGCAGCAAGCTTCGCGGCCACTTGGGATGCTGTTCCCGCACGTACAAAGTTAAAAGTACAAGAATTGTATGACTTACATCACAAAGCATTGCTGGGAATAATCCAAAATGGCAGAGACTCTGGAGAGTTTGCAGTCACAAATAAATCACCTAAAGAACTGGCTATAATCGTCTTTGCACTATTGCAGGGTGGATTAGTCTCTTCACGAGTATCACAAGCTAAAGATGAGTTTGCAGCTTGTAAAGCTGCAGCCTTACAGATGGTTAAAACTGGCTAGCCGCCGCATCAATATCACTGCTAACTTAATCAAAAAATTCTGTTTAAAGACAAGGTTTATAGTAAGGGTTTTGTGACAACGCAATGGCATCTTCAACCAATAAACTGGCTGCGTCTTGTTCACCTAAATGACTAAGATTATCTAGCCAACTACGAAATAAACGCTGATCAAATAACGCTAAATTTGTCGCTTTACGAAAAAGGGCTGCCGAATTCTCAAAATTTTGAGTACGTCTAATCTCAAGTTCATTCAAAGCCAGATCATTCCCTTCTAGGTCATAAATCACCTCTTGATATGCCATACCGATATTTTGCGTCAAATTGGTTTTGCCTTGCTGCTCCATTGTTTCACCTAAGGATAGACAGATCTGTAAATACTCTACATCTTGTTTTGGTTTTTCCGTACATAACTTAGATATAATATTAAAAAAGCTTGGCTGGGCCGCCGCGGCACCAAAAGCCGACAGGGCATTTTGAGTGAAGTTTTCGTTGGGACGACCTTGTAAACTGTCGACGTACAATCGTATATAATCAGCAAAACTTTCTTCAAAAAGCGGCGATGTATTTACTTGGCGAAGGGCATTTTTCACTAACTCTGTAGCATTTCTACTGGCATAAAAATTGGCTATAGCAAACCAAATTACGCCATTATCCCCGCCGGCCGAAATGGCCTGCTCAACGAGTTGCTGATTGCAACCTTCATGACTGTTTACTTCAGTACATAGACCTAAAAGTTGTTCTAAGGCTAATGGATTACCGGGAAAGGTTTGATTAAAGGATAATAACTTATCTAACCGCGTGTCTTGCTCTGATACATCAGAGAAAAATGCATAGGCTAACTGCTTATCCACAGACGTTGAGCTGGCAAAGGTAGCGAAGATTTCTGAATTAGTCAGTCCTGCATAGTCGGTAACTTGCTGCAAGTCACATTCTACAATGTAGTCTTGTTTAACCCAAGGCTCTGCATCTGTTGCGTCTAGGTCATTATTAAAAATTGGGTCGGGAACTACAGTTGAAGGTGAGGATTGCGAGTATTTTGCAGTTGGAGTTTCAAGGGTTTTCGACTGCTTAAACTCCAGTCGTTTTGTAACTTCATCAAATGTTGAGAAATAAATCAAAAACACACACGAAATGACCCCACTTAGCAGTAAGGTCATTGTGATAAACTTGTTCATCTAATGAAAACGGTATTTAAACCGCGGTTAGGCGCGACTTGTGAATTTTTGCTCAGCCGTGTTGATTTTAATTTTCTCACCTGAGGCAATATATTCTGGTACCTGAACCACAAGGCCAGTTGAAAGGGTTGCAGGCTTAGTTCTCGCACTGGCCGATGCCCCTTTAATCGAAGGATCGGTTTCGGTGATAACAAGCTCAACAGAAGGTGGTAATTCAATACCTACGGGTTTACCGTCAACAATTAATATCTGTAAACCTTCGGTTTCTTCGGTAAAAAACAGTAGCTCATCTGCAATAGTATCTTTGTCTAATGAAAACGGCGTGTAATCTTCATTATCCATAAACACGTATTCGGTCCCATCTACGTATGAAAACATCACTTTTCGACGGAAAAACTCGGCAGTATTGATGATTTCATCGGCTTTAAAACTTTCATCGGCCTTTGCCCCAGTAGAAACCTCATACAAACGCATGCGATACAAACTGGCACCGGCGCGGCCACTGGGTGTGAGTTTGTTGATATCTTTTACTAGGTAAACTTTACCATTATGTTCAATTGCTGCGTTCTTTTTTACTTCACTAGCTTTTGGCATTGTTTTGCTCAACTTAAAAATTGCTTACTAATAAAGTACCACGAAGCGCAAAAACACAGAAGCAATTAGCGCGCTAAAATGCATTTTTTGATACTAATTAAGAGGTAAATAAATATCGGTAATCATTTCTGCCTCTGTCAGTTGCTCACCAAAGCTGACACGCTCGAAAAACAAAGGAAACTTAGCCGGAATATTTTCTGTGGCCTCAAGCCAATGGTTGAACAGATAAGTTACTTTATCGGATAATAAATGTTCAGCCCCAATGTATCTAATATAGGCGCATCGGCCACTGGGAATGGTGTCAAAATGCATATTTTCAGGCAGAGAATATTCCTGCGTATTCACTTCTACACCTAAGCCTAAACGATATTGAGCCTCGTCAGTCACCCTAGGATCATCATACATAAAATTAAAAGTACGACTGGTGTTTGGCGAAAGCTTATTTGCTTTACGCCAAGCAATAAAGTTTTGGATACTAGATGGCAAGGCACGAGGTGGGCCTTGATGGGTTAGTATCGCCACGTGAAGTTCACTGAAATCAACAATCTCCACGTCACTGAGGTTAAGGTTTAAATGCATTTAGCCGACTCATTAACTTTCTGAACGCTTCAAGGTAAGAAATTGATAGTTATATTTATTCTTTTCGTCAGGACCATGAGATTCAGTTTCAATCAGCTCCCATTTAGCGGCTTTTGTATAATCGGGGAAGTAGGTATCGCCTTCGACGTCTAAGTCTATTTCCGTTAAATACAAACGATGACATAAAGGTAAAAAGTGATTGTAGATTGTACCGCCGCCAATCACCATGAGCTCTTCAACCTCACCTGCGGCAGTTACGGCATCTTCACAACTGGGCACAACAGTGGCATCCCTGAGTGTGTATTCGGGATCTCGACTAATAACGATATTTAATCTACCGGGAAGGGCTTTACCAATAGACTCATAGGTTTTCCTTCCCATTACAACAGGTTTACCTAGTGTAGTGCGTTTGAAGTGACCTAAATCTGCTGGAAGATGCCACGGCATGCTGTTATCCGCCCCAATTACCCGATTTTTTGCCATGGCGGCGATCATTGATATCAACATATAAACTTACAGCCTTTAAACAGTAAAAATTTTAGAAAATAAATTATCCAGTTATCTTTGAAAATGCATAAGGCGAACACGCGTTTGCATTAAACCCCATACTAACACTTTTACCTATCAAAATGTGTCGTGTAATAGTTACAGAAGCCCTGAAAATATTCACTACTTATACTTAAAATAAATACTTCCATTGAGCTAAAGCCTTTGTTTTATAAGCTTTTCTGTTATTGGTTCGTTTTTTGCTACTTCACCATTTTAGATTGGTTCTACACCAATCAGATAAAATTAATCATTTTTAAAACCAAGTTAAGGAAGTACCTATGAAACTCACTAAACTCTTGATTACAAATTTAATGGCCTTGAGCCTTTTTAGCGGAATAGTCCATGCCGAAGCGGTTAGTTCATCAAGTGTAATGGAAACTCAATCAACTCAATATAATAAACAACAAATTATTTCGATGTTTGATAAACAAGAGGTACAAAATAAACTGGTGGATTTAGGGGTAACTCAAGAAGATGCTTTAGCCAGAATTAATGCCATGACAGATAGTGAGATCAATCAACTTAATAGCCAACTCAATGAAGCCCCAGCAGGCGGTGTAGTTGGCACCATAGTGACGGTGCTAGTGGTTGTTGCCGTGTTAGACGTTTTGGGGATTACTGATGTGTATCCTTTTATTCGTCCCATTAACAGCTAACTAAAACACTAGGCAATGAAAAATATTCGTCGGGTAGCGCAGTGGTTGTTAATAGTAGGTTGCTTCTGGCTAGCAGGCTGTCAATCCACGCCACAAGCGAACGCATTAAAAACGTCCGCACCAACGGATATTCCCCGTCAGAAGAATCTAGATGGGGTTCCTTTTTATGCGCAACAAGAGTTTTACTGTGGGCCAACCACCTTGTCTGAGATCTTTACCTACTACGGCAAACCTGTCTCTTCCGAGCAAATTGCCCCTAAGTTATTCATTCCTGAAAGGCAAGGCAGTTTGCAGTTGGAGATGGTTTCAGCTACTCGGCAATATGGTTTTCTCGCATACACTGGGAAGGGAACCTTAGAGCAACTGTTTTATTCAATTGAACACGATGTTCCGGTTATCGTTTTCCAAAACCAGTCCATTGCTTGGTTGCCTATGTGGCACTATGCAGTGGTTACTGGATATGATCTCGACAAACAGGTGATCCAGCTTCACACCGGCTTAACAGAAAGCCACACTATGTCGTTTGAACTCTTCGAACGCCTTTGGCAAAGGGGAAATTACTGGTATTTAATGCCCCTTCCCCCAGGATTGACCCATCAAGATTTAGACGAGTTTAAATATACCAGTGGCGCATTTGATCTATTACAAACAGGGCAAATTGACGCTGGATTAACGAATCTAATCGCAGCCACACAGCAATGGCCAAATCAGTGGCTTGCTTACTTTTTGATTGCCAATCATTTTGCCGAATCAGATAACGAGCAGGCTAATCGATGGTTTTCTAAAGGATGGCAGCAGGGAAAATACCAAACCGCCTACCTAAACAATTATGCATACTCCCTGTCAAAACAAGGTTGTGGTCAACAAAGTAAGCAACTATTAGAGTATGCCTTAGACAAATTTCCAGACGCGGAACTGTTGAAACGCAGCTACGTAGAGCTTACTGCTCATAAAACAAAGTCAACAGAAACAAAAACGCCTGAAACTCGTTCAGGCGTTCAATGTCAATTACCAAGCTTAGTAGATTAAAAAACGCTACTCTCGGGTGTAAACCACTTCCACATCGTAATCATCATCGTCGTCGTCATCAAAATCATCATCATCTTCAATGTGATCATCTTGTTGCGTCTGGCTATGATATGCATCCCATTTAAAATCGACTTCTTCTTGAGACTCTTCCAAGGCATCCATTTCATTTGGTAATGTATCTAAATAATTCATCACCGCACGACAAAGTTCATCAGTGTTTTTCTTCTGGAAAGCCGAGATTTGGAAACTTGGTCCATCCCATTCTAGGGCTTCTATGATGTTGTCACAGATCTCTTTTGCTTCTTCTTCAAGTAACAAATCGATCTTGTTAAACACTAACCAGCGAGGTTTAGCGGCTAATTTAGGGCTGTATTTGTCTAGCTCGGCGATAATCGCTTTCGCATTTTCCACCGGATCAGACTGATCGGCAGGCATTAAATCGATCATATGTAACAATACCCGACAACGCTCTAAGTGTTTCAAGAAGCGAATACCTAATCCAGCACCATCGGCGGCGCCTTCGATTAAACCAGGTATGTCGGCAATCACGAAGCTACGTTGAGAATCTTGTCTTACCACGCCTAAATTAGGTACTAGTGTAGTAAATGGATAGTCAGCCACTTTCGGTTTTGCAGAAGATACAGAACGAATAAAGGTGGATTTACCGGCATTGGGCAAACCTAATAAACCAACATCAGCAAGCAACATTAACTCTAGGCTCAACCAACGGATCTCACCTGGAGAGCCATTAGACTTCTGTCTTGGCGCTCGGTTAGTACTACTTTTGAATCGCGCATTACCAAGGCCGTGAAAACCACCTTGAGCCACTTTTAAACGCATACCATGCTTAGTGAGATCACCTAAGGCTTCACCTGTATCTTTATCTGTTGCTCGGGTACCGACAGGAACTTTAAGCTCTAAATCTTCACCTGCGCGACCTGTACAATCACTACCTTGACCGTTTTTACCCCGTTCAGCACGATGGAAACGTTCAAAGCGAAAGTCGATCAAGGTGTTAAGATTTTCATCTGCTACCAGATAAACGCTGCCGCCATCACCGCCATCACCTCCATCGGGTCCTCCCCTAGGAACGTATTTTTCGCGGCGAAAACCGATAACGCCATTGCCGCCGTCTCCAGCTTCAACACGTATTTCAGCTTCATCTACAAATTTCATCTCACACCTCAATTAAGCATTCATAGGCCAAGTAATATATTACTCCGCCTCTACTTTTTTCTCTAGCAATAAAAAGCCCCGCAAGAGCGGGGCTTTTTTGATTTATGTGTTAGCTCGTCTTACTCAGCAACGATGCTTACATATTTACGGTTCTTAGGACCTTTAACACCAAATTCCACTTTGCCATCAGACAATGCGAAAAGAGTGTGGTCTTTGCCGATACCCATGTTATCTCCAGGGTGGAAACGTGTTCCACGCTGACGAACAATGATATTACCAGCTAATACAGACTCGCCACCGAAACGCTTAACGCCTAAACGTTTACTTTCTGAGTCACGACCGTTATTAGTACTACCACCCGCCTTTTTATGTGCCATTAGTTCGTACTCCTATTAAGCGTTTATGCCAGTGATTTTCACTTCCGTGAACCACTGACGATGACCTTGGGTCTTACGAGAATGCTTACGACGACGGAATTTGACAATTTTAATTTTGTCACCACGGCCATGAGAAACTACTTCAGCAGTTACTTTGCCGCCATCAACATAAGGCATACCAATTTTTACATCATCACCATTACTAACCATCAAGACATTATCGAACTCAACCGCTTCACCCGGTGCAACTTCGATCTTCTCAAGACGAACGGTTTGGCCTTCGGCCACACGGTGTTGTTTACCACCACTTTGGAAAACCGCGTACATATTTAACTCCGCTCTGCGCCCACGGCGCTACAATTCAAAAACAGGGCGCGAATTGTACGTGAACTGAACTATCGTAGCAAGCCCAATTCTTAATTATTTTGGTAAAAGATCAGCTTTTTCTGTGAACAGCCATAATATTCGCTTACTTGACTAGATAGATCTGTGTATTTATGTAGAATTGCACGCATATTAACAGACCATAAAAAATGAGCCAATTGACTTACAATGGACTTAAATAACATACACCAACTTGCTGATCCTGATATGCAAGCTGTTAACGCCTTAATCCAGTCTCAAGTGAATTCAGATGTGGCCCTGATCAATCAGTTAGGATTCTACATTGTAAATAGTGGCGGTAAAAGGATACGCCCCCTAATAACCGTTCTTGCTGCCCGTGCCGTAGGCATTGAAAGCCAGCAACATCATACTTTGG
Source organism: Aliiglaciecola sp. (assembly GCF_039982535.1). Classification (NCBI taxonomy): domain Bacteria; kingdom Pseudomonadati; phylum Pseudomonadota; class Gammaproteobacteria; order Alteromonadales; family Alteromonadaceae; genus Aliiglaciecola; species Aliiglaciecola sp. The sequence goes on along the minus strand of NZ_JBDWYG010000038.1, from coordinate 103,942 downwards.
CGGCGATTATTGAATTTATACATACCGCAACGTTATTGCATGACGATGTAGTAGATGAATCAACAATGCGACGGGGAAAAGAGACAGCCAACGCTGTTTTTGGCAACCAAGCCAGTGTTTTAGTGGGTGACTTTTTGTATACCCGCTCATTCCAAATGATGGTCGACTTAAAGCGCATGCGAGTAATGGAAATTCTTTCTTCGGCTACCAACGTGATCGCTGAGGGTGAAGTTATGCAATTGATGAATTGCAACGATCCCGAAACCTCAGAAGAAAACTATATGGAGGTCATCTACAGCAAAACGGCACGCTTGTTTGAAGCGGCGACTCTTTTAGCTGCAGTGATCACCGATCAAACTCCCGAGATCGAAAAAGCCATGCAAGATTATGGACGTTACTTGGGGACAGCGTTCCAGTTGGTGGATGATATTCTTGATTATGCCGCCGATAGCGAGGAAATGGGTAAAAATATTGGTGATGATTTGGCGGAAGGCAAACCAACCCTACCTTTGCTTTACGCTATGTGGAACGGTAATGAGCAACAATCTGCCCTTATTAAAGAAGCCATTGAATTAAACAACGGCATGGAAAGTTTGGATCAGATTTTAGCCGCAATGGAACAAACCGGTTCATTGGTCTACACCAAAAACAAAGCACTACAAGCTTCAAAACAAGCTATTGAAGCCTTAGCTCCCTTGCCTGATTCAGACTACAAGCAAGCCCTTATTGGCTTAGCCCAAATATCAGTAGAACGCGCCGCTTAAACAGCGGCGATTTTTTATTGCCAAAAGCGACTAATTCAATCCCATCTCGCGGGTCATATTTTCATTACGATCGCGGTGCACAATTATATTGTCTTCAATACGAATACCACCGTAAGGTCTAAATCCGTCAATTACATCCCAATTTAAGTATTTAGACTGCTCAGTGGCTCGCAAATCTGCCAATAAACTATCAATGAAATATAATCCTGGTTCGATGGTGAACACTTGTCTTGATTCAATTATACGAGTGGTACGTAAAAACGGGTGATCTTCTGGCGGCGGATTCGGCGTCCCCCGATCATCGGCAACATGCCCTGCCACATCATGTACCTGCAAACCTAAAAAGTGGCCAATACCATGGGGGAAGAAGGTTTTTGTTATGCCATTTTCCACAATATCCTGTGCAGACAAGTTAACAATATTAAAGTGACTCAGCAGCTCAGCAATATACTTATGTGCAGCTAAATGCACCTCGGTATAAGCCACTCCAGGCTTCAATAAATCAACCAATTTGAGGGTTACTTCATCCATGGCAGCCACTAACTCAGCAAAACGATCATCTTGCTGACTATAGGTGCGAGTAATATCAGCAGCATAACCGTGGAAACTTGCCCCAGCATCGATTAAAAATGAGCGAGATTTAGTCGGCGCTGCTGTGTCTTGTTCCATATAATGCAATATCGCAGCATTTTCATTAAGTGCCACTATATTGTTATAAGGTACTTGATTATCACTTTGTTTCACCGCCTTTAAATAGGCTTGGTTAATATTAAACTCTGACATACCACTGCGAAATGCCTGTTCAGCCGCCAAATGTCCCTTAACAGCCAATTGGTTTGCTTCGCGCATACATAGCAACTCATAATCGGTTTTATAGGCTCGGTAGTAATGCAAATAATGTAACACTCTATCTGGGTTTACCATCTCAAAGCCCAGAGCTGTGGCAACCTCTAGGTATTCCCCAATGTAGGCATAGTTTTTCTTATCGTAGGGAAGATGTTTCTCCACAGCATCCGCTTGAGTCAATAACACAATATCGAATTCAGTCGCCCAAAAATCAGAGGGCTCTGGCGGGACTTTGTGCCAGAAGTCTTTAGGTCGATAGAAAATTAACTTTGGTTTATCAACGCCATTTACCACCAACCAACAATTAGGATTATCAATTATCGGTAACCAAGATTTAAATTGAGGATTGACGTGAAATGGGTAGTGATTATCATCCAAAAACATTCGTTTGCTTTGGCCAGAGTGAATTATCAAGCCATCAATGCCCTCACGCAATAAGGCTTCTTTAGTGCGCTTTTGCATTTCGATTATGTGACTAGGATATAAATCAGAAAGTGTTTGCATAGTAATTATATGACTTCATTTGGATTAACTAGAATAACGCTAGATTAACATATCCCAATGGGAACTGGTCAATAACGGCGGTGAAACTTAGGTACTTGGATGTAAATCAATCTCCCCATTTACAAGGTTTCTCCCCCCAATTGCATATTAGCGAGTTGATAAAAAAGAGGGGATTCTTTACCCAGTTGCATGGCATATATTTGCTGATAGGCTAAAACCGCTTTAACGTAATTGCGGGTTTCTTTATAGGGGATAGTTTCTATCCAAACATCCATTGGCACACTATGATCTTTGGGGATCCATTTTTGAACTCGTCGCCAACCGGCGTTGTATGATGCTGTCGCCAGTACCGGATTGTTATCCATTTTATCCATTAAATAACGTAAGTACTGAGTGCCATATCCGGCGTTAATATTTGGGTCAAAAAGTACATTAGTTTTAATCTGTTTTTTCGCCAGATAACGAGCTGTACCTGGTAATAGTTGCATCAAGCCTTTGGCACCGGCACTAGAATTAGCATCAGACATAAACGAGCTTTCTCTGCGGGCAACGGCGAATGCCCAAGCAGGGTCCACTTGATTAGCTTCCGATTGATTCACTAACTCTTCACGATAAGCCATCGGAAAACGTCGTTTAATGTCGTCTAGATAGCCGGTGTTAGAAAATCCGTATATGGCGCGATCATGCCAGCCCCAACTATCTGCCAGAACTGCTGATACCAGCTTTTGCTGTTGATCAAGTTGCGACTGTAGATGAAACCACTCTCGCCTAGCCGAAGTGAATCGCTGCAATTGCAGAAATTCGTAAGCCCGTTTTGCGGCATCCATATTGGCAACTGTGTTTAGGGTCTGTTTATCAAAATCCAGCGGACGATCAATAATTTGTGGGGTTTTGGCTAGCTTACCACTGGCTAAAAATCCGTAGTAATGACGCTGTTTTGCTAACCACTGGTAATTTTGATTGGCATTATCGAAGGCTTCCATTTTTTCCAACGCACGGGCTTGCCAATATCTAGCGCTTAATTCAGAGCGGTTTTTTTCTGGCATCTGCTCAATGACTTCTAATGCATGTTGCCAATTTCCACTTTTTAATACATGGGCAAGGTGCCAACGAAATAGTTGCTCTTCTGCATTTTCATGACTCGCTTTTTCTAACCACTCATCGGCTTTTTCATGCTCGGCAACAGCTAACGCCACCGCAAATTTACCAGCAAGTTTATACTGGCGAATTTGATCAACATCGAACTTACTTAAAACTGATTGCCACGTTTTAATCGCTAACTCTTCTTCACGCCATATTAAGCGTCCTAAACCGTACTGAATAATATCCAATTCTAATTGGGGATTTTTGTTGGGGAATTTAGACAAGTGACTAACGTAATTAGGAGAACGGCGCACCCGTAACCATAAATCAGCTAAATATTGTTTTTCAGCAGGTAATAGGGTTTTAAGGTAGGGAATAAGCGTGTGGCTACCACCATTTCCAGCCAGCGCTAAACGTTTCAGCACCTTATCTTCTGTTCTAAACCCTGCTTTTGTCCAAGCATCAAACACAGTGTCACATTCATTTGGCTGAGACTTACCTACCACCCAAAGTTGAGAGGCTTTTGCAAACACACTTTCATGGTTCTTTGGATCTTGCAGTTGATAGGTTAAATATTGACAGGTTAGTTCAACATTGGAAGTCGGTCGAAAATACGCCATGTACAAATCTGCATAGTTTTTCTTTTTTAAATAAGTTAACCACACATAACGAAGAGAACGGCCCAATGGCGAGCCTTCATGCTCGGCTAAGAACGCCTTAATTTTTTCTTGGTTGGCAAGGTATGGGTGAGCCTTAAGCGTCTTTTGCTCAATATAAGGCTCTAACGGATATCCTTTCAGTTGCTCTCGTAAACGGCCATATTCTGGTGAATTTGGCTTGGCAACCATGTTTTCCAACGCTTTAAACACATTTCTTTGATGAGCTAAAGCATCTTCAGTGGCGGTCTCTTGGGATTGCGCTAATAAGGAACTGCTGAAACAACAAAATATTGTCAGCACAACAAAAGCGTTCCGGAAAAAGTAGTTCATAACGGCTGTCATATCCCCGAATGATAAAATATCTGAACAAAGTATCCACTCACTTCTTTTGTTCAAAAAATATTAATACATAAATAAATTGAATAATAGACATCCGACCACATGTTATTATGAGCTCAGACTTAGGTTGAGAATTACTATAATCTCGACAACAATTTACTGCTTTAGTGCAATAAATTACACATTTATATTTGAATAAGTAATTAAAATAAAACCCTACAATGATGGCTAACCTATTTTAGATTTTTTACTGTAGTTAATCATAGCCATTTATTCTGCCTTAAACTGAAGGAGATAACGATGATTTTTGAAGGCAAAAGCCTTTGTGCGAAATTACTGGACAATGGTCTCGCTGAACTTGTGTTTGACGCACAAGGTTCCGTGAACAAATTTGACCAGCAAACCGTCAGTGAATTAGATCAAGCTACCCAAGCATTAGCTAACAATAGCGACATTAAAGGTCTTCTAGTTCGTTCTGCTAAATCTACATTTATTGTTGGTGCAGACATTACCGAATTTACCGGCCTTTTTGATATGCCCCAAGAAGAAGTTCTAGAGTGGGTAGCGAAAACTTCACAAGTGTTTGATAGATTCGAAGATCTACCCTTTCCAACGGTAGCAGCGATAAATGGCTTTGCTTTAGGTGGCGGTTGTGAAATGACTTTAGTTTGTGACCTTCGTGTTGCCGACACCACTGCCAGCATAGGTTTACCAGAAGTAAAATTGGGTTTAATGCCTGGTTTTGGCGGTACCGTTCGTTTACCGAGACTAATTGGTTCAGATAACGCCTTAGAATGGATGACAACTGGACGCGACAGAAAAGCCCCTAAAGCCTTAGCTGAAGGTGCAGTTGATAGCGTAGTCGCACCAGAGCACCTAATCGAAGCAGGTAAAAGTATCCTATTAGATGCTATTGCTGGCAAATTTGATTGGCAAGCTCGTCGCGCCCAAAAGAAAGCGCCTCTTACCCTTGGTAAGAATGAAGCCATGATGAGTTTCTCCACTGCTAAAGCAATGGTTGCAGCCCAAGCCGGGAAACACTACCCAGCACCACATATGATGGTTGATACCGTAAGTAAAGCCGCTGGTCTTGATCGCGAAGGTGCGTTGAAGCTTGAAAACCAAGGTTTTACTCAGTTAGCTAAATCTGATGAAGCTAAAGCACAAGTCGGCATTTTTCTAGCGGATCAACTTGTTAAGAGTAAAGGCAAAAAGCAAGCGAAAGCAGCTAACAAAGCAATCAAACAAACAGCCGTTTTAGGCGCAGGTATTATGGGCGGCGGAATCGCCTACCAATCTGCGGTCAAAGGTACGCCTGTTATCATGAAAGACATTGCTCAACCTGCCCTTGATCTTGGTTTAAACGAAGCTGCCAAAATCTTAGGTAAAGGCATGCAACGTGGTAAAGTCAGCGCTGCTAAAATGGCCTCAACCTTAAACAATATCGTGCCGACTCTGGAATATTCTGCGATTAAAGACGCCGACCTAGTAATTGAAGCGGTCGTAGAGAATCCAAAAGTTAAAGGCATTGTATTAAAAGAGACTGAACAAGCTGTTGCCGATGACGCAATCATTTGTTCTAACACCTCAACCATCTCCATTAACCAATTAGCCCAGAGCCTAGATAAGCCTGAGCGTTTCTGTGGCATGCATTTCTTTAATCCAGTTCACAAAATGCCATTGGTTGAGATTATTCGTGGTGAAAAGACCTCTGAAGAAACCATTAATACCGTAGTAGCCGCTACCTTAAAAATGGGCAAAACCCCCATAGTAGTTAACGATTGCCCAGGATTTTTAGTCAATCGAGTGTTATTCCCCTACTTCGCCGGTTTCAGCAAAATTGTCTTAGATGGCGCTGATTTTGTGGCCGTAGATAAAGTAATGGAAAAAATCTTCGGTTGGCCAATGGGTCCTGCATATTTGTTAGACGTAGTGGGTATGGACACCGCAGACCACGCATCAAGTGTGATGTCTGACGGCATACCTGAACGCATGCAAAAAATTGGCGATGATCCTGTTACCGCGTTGTATAAAGCTGATCGACTTGGTCAAAAGAATGGCAAAGGGTTCTATAACTTTGGTGTTGATAAACGTGGTCGTCCTAACAAAACTCCAGCACCTGAAGCCTATGAGTTAATCAAACCTATTTGTGTTCAAAGCAAAGATTTTGATAAAGAAGAAATCATTGCTCGCTTAATGATTCCTATGGCCAACGAAATGATTCGTTGTTTAGAAGAAGGCATAGTGGGCAGTGCAGCTGAAGCAGATATGGCATTACTATACGGTTTGGGCTTCCCACCGTTTAGAGGTGGTGTATTCCGCTACATTGAAACAATGGGATTAAGTAATTTTGTTGCCTTGGCGGATAAATATGCGCATTTAGGACCGATTTACCAAATCACAGATGGAGTTCGCGAAATGGCCGCTTCTGGTAAATCTTACTTTCAACTTTCAGCCTAAACAGACCCAAGGAGACTTAACATGAAAGACGTAGTTGTTATTGATTGCATTCGTACCCCTATGGGTCGTTCTAAAGGCGGTATTTTCCGTAACGTTCGAGCAGAAACTTTGTCTGCTCACCTAATGAGTAAATTGCTAGAACGTAACCCTGGTGTTGATCCAAGTGAAATTGAAGACATCATTTGGGGATGCGTGCAACAAACCAAAGAACAGGGTTTTAACGTTGCCCGTAATGCCCAACTATTAACCCAAATACCACGCTCAACAGCAGCAGTGACGGTTAACCGCTTATGTGGTTCCTCTATGCAGGCCTTACATGATGCAGCTAAAGGCATTATGACCGGCATGGGTGATGTGTATATGATTGGGGGTGTTGAGCACATGGGGCATGTTCCTATGAACTTTAACCTCGATTTTCACCCTGGGTTGGCAAAACACACAGCAAAAGCATCTGGCAACATGGGTATGACCGCTGAGCTACTAGGTAGACAAAACGGTATAACTCGTGAAATGCAAGACGCCTTTGGTGCTCGCTCACATCAATTAGCACATAAAGCGCACCTAGAAGGTCGCTGGAATGAGATTGTTGCCACTGAAGGCCACGACGCAAACGGTGTATTGAAACTTATTGATGCAGATGAAGTAATTCGCCCAGACTCTACCATTGAGACTATGGCGGCACTTCGTCCAGTATTTGATCCAGTAAACGGCACAGTGACCGCTGGTACTTCATCAGCAATATCTGATGGTGCATCCGCGATGCTGCTTATGTCTGCAGAGCGCGCCAAAGCCCTTGGTTTAACGCCTCGCGCTAAGATTCGTTCTATGGCTGTGGCTGGATGTGATGCTGCAATTATGGGCTTTGGTCCAGTACCTGCAACCAAAAAAGCACTTAAACGTGCTGGCATGACTATGGATGATATTGAGTTGGCAGAATTCAATGAAGCCTTTGCTGCCCAAGCATTGTCATGTATCAAACAGTTAGGCTGGATCGATACATACGAAGACAAAGTTAACCTCAATGGTGGTGCAATTGCATTAGGCCACCCACTGGGTTGTTCAGGTTCACGTATCTCTACCACCTTGCTCAATCTAATGGAAGCTAACGACAAATCAGTTGGTTTAGCGACCATGTGTATTGGTCTTGGTCAAGGCATCGCCACTGTGTTTGAGCGGGTATAACCCCCTTATCAACATTTAGCATGCATTTAAAAACACCTAATGGATCTTATCCATTAGGTGTTTTTTTTATTTCTCTTTAGTTATTGAATCAAACTTAGTTGAGTTGCGGCTGTATCGGTTTGCAAGCCAAAGTGACCCAATACATAAGTGTAGCTGGCATCTTCGTTCCATATTCGACTACTATGTACTCCCCCCACTGAACAAACCCCAGTACTACAAACGATCTGATCAATATTGCTTTTAATGGAATACACTTTTGCACCTAGTGGAGTGCCATAAAGCCCATCAAGAAAGGGACTTTGCACCGATAAACCATAATATCCACAGGTTGAATTCCATACGTTATATGGATATACACCACATGACCACAGGCCACGCAAAGCGCCGGCAATCCCCACAAAGGTATCAACGCTACTCGATACCGCCAACTTGGAAACCTGTTGAGCGGCTAAGGTCACGCCCATTGAGTGGCCAATAATATCAATTTTACCGGTGCAAGATTGCGCAATGGCATTGGTAATCGCCTGACGAACTGGGGTTTCTTCACTACCAGAATGATTATTACAAACGGCACAGGACTTTGAGCCCCAATCAGGTCGAAATATCTCGGCGGGTGCATATCCGTCATCAATCAAAAGATTGTAGGTGTTATCCCAGCTATCTGGGGATGCGGTATTACCATGCACTAATACAACAGCATCTTTGCAACTGCTTGCAAATGCATTGAGGCTGACAAACGAAATTAACATAACCAATAAAGTAGAAATAATTTTCATAGTAGGAACTCGTGGCTTAATAGAGATACTATTTTTAGTTAATGAGATGTTAATTATCTATAGTACTTTAGTGCAGCGCAGAATAAATTGGCAAAAATTGAGTTCTAAAATACCGCTGAATGTCTCCCTCAAAGACCGCTTGAAAGTAAAATCAAAGGTTAAAATATCCATACCACTAAACATTTTTGTAAAGCCCATTTGGCTTGGAGTAAAAAGATATTTGATGATGAATATTCAGGTTAGTTTTAGTCAATGTTTACCCTTTATTTATCAGAAAACATATTTGACCTACACACCCTCACTCATTCGTCCACCTCCCAAATAAGTTAGTACTTACCTACAACAAAAGCATCATTATAATAGGAGATTTTTCAAAACATTGGATGATTAAAAAAGCATAAGGTGAACATAGCAATCCCCCTTTATCGTCGGGGAATACTGCTAGATTTGGGACATAAACTTAGAATTCTGGGACAAAGATAGTATTAAATTTAGGACCAAAAGTTGTAATTCTGGGACATTTTCCCATCAATCCCACCGCTAGTTACATCTTATCAACAGTCCATTTACCCTAGCGTAAAGAGTCGTAAAGAAAGCGATACTTTAGGTGTTCAATATTCCACCAACCCATGCAGCCCCTAACCTTTCAAGCTGCGCTAATTACGGTACACTTGCGCCAAATTCCAAAGCCACCATTTAGAGAAGGAAACCCATCCGTTATGCCATTCCCTACACACCGATTCTACGAAGATGTTTTAGCACTTTTCAGTGCAGGTATATTCGTATCCTTAGGCGTTGTATTTTTTGGAACTCAGGGAATTTTAACCGGTGGTAGTGCAGGAATTGCAATCATAGGAACACACTTCGTACCCTTTAGTTTTGGTGCAGTGTTCTTTGTGGTTAACATACCTTTCTATTTTTTAGCTTGGACTAAGTTAAGCAAGCGTTTCACCATCAATACCTTTATCTCAGTAACGTTAGTCTCGCTAATGACAGAATACATGGATCATTTTATCGTCATTTCTGACCTTGATCCTGTGTTTGCGGCCACTGTAGGTGGCATGCTTATTGGGATTGGCATGTTGATCATGTTTAGACACAAATCAAGTCTTGGCGGGCTGGGAATTTTAGCCCTTTATCTGCAAAATAAATTTAATCTTAGAGCCGGTCATATTGGTTTAGTCGCGGATTGTATTATTCTAATGTCATCACTGTTGATGTTTGATTTTAACATAGTGGTATTGTCGGTATTAGGCGCAGTGACATTAAACATTTTAATTGCCGTCAATCACATTCCAGGTCGATATACAGCGACTAAAAAAGTTAAACAGAAACAACCTGAAGCGCCAGCTCAGCAAGAACTGATGTTTGACGATTCGATACACACCTCAGGTAATTAAGGCTCTTATTTACACCGCAAACAACTGTTGTAAATCGTTAAAGGCTTTAAACTCCAAAGCGTTGCCACTAGGGTCGAGAAAAAACATAGTCGCCTGTTCCCCTGCTTGCCCGGCAAAACGCACATAGGGCTGAATAATAAATTCGGTATTATGTTGTTTCATTCGCTCTGCCAATATATGCCAATCAGCCATGCTTAATACAACCCCAAAGTGAGGCACAGGAACAGATTTATCGTCCACTTCATTTGGTGTGGGCGTTGACGGCATTTTATCAACTAAATGAGTGACCAGTTGATGACCGTAAAAATTCCAGTCAATCCACTGTTCACTTTGTCGCCCTTTAGAGCACCCTAACACCTCGCCATAAAAGCGTTCGGCTTGTTGCAGATTATCTACTGGGATAGCCAAATGAAACGGGCGGATATCACTATTTGCCATTACAGAATCCTTTTTAACATGGACAATTTTAATTTACTAAAAGGGGGATAACGTAAGCTCACGTCAAACTTGAAACTTCGTTCCATTACCGTTTTTAAGTGACTTAGGCGGTCGAAGCCAGAGCGACCATGATAACTCCCCATACCACTGTTGCCGACACCACCAAAGGGCAAATTAGGGTTCGTCATAAACATAAAACCATCGTTAACACACACGTTGCCAGCCGAGGTTTGATGTAAAACCTTTTGTGCATAATCATCGTTATTTGTATAAACATACAAAGCCAGAGGCTTAGAACGCTGATTAACGAATGGAATCGCTTGATTAATGGAGTCTAAGGTAATAATAGGCAAAATTGGTCCAAATATTTCTTCCTGCATCAACTCACTATCTAAAGACGGGTTTAACACCAAAGTGGGTTCGAAATAGCCGGTTTGCACATTTTGACCACCGCCAAACACCACATTTTGATCTTCTAAATAACTTCCTAAGCGTTGGAAATGTCGTTGATTGATAATTTTGCCATAATCTTCGCTGGTCTCTGCTGACTCTCCGTAAAAAGCCTGTATTTTCTTCTCAATAGCCACCAGCAATTGATCCGCTACGCTTTTATCAACCAAAATATAGTCGGGTGCCACACAGGTTTGCCCCGCATTCATCCATTTACTCCACACGATTCTGGCGGCAGCCACATCAATATTCGCGGTATTATCGACAATACATGGGCTCTTGCCCCCCAGCTCTAGGGTGACAGGTGTGAGATGTTTAGCCGCAGCCGACATCACAATTCTGCCCACAGCTTCTCCGCCGGTATAAAAGATATGATCAAATCGCTGGGCTAATAGTTCTGTGGTTTCATCTACAGCCCCCTCCACCACGGCGAAAGTGTTCGTATCTAAGTACTCAGGAATAAGCTCTGCCAGCAGTTTCGACATATGACTGGCTAATTCTGATGGTTTGAGTACCGCACAGTTACCTGCCGCTATTGCCGCCACCAAAGGAGCAAGTAGTAACTGAAAAGGATAATTCCATGCACCTATGATTAACACGGTTCCCAAAGGCTCGGGCAGCACATAACTTTTACCCGGTTGAGCTCCTAAAGGGGTGGATTTTTTGCGGGGTTTCATCCATTTTTTCAAATGTTTAAGAGTGTGTTTAATATCGCTTAATACAAAACCTAACTCAGATATCCAGGCTTCGGTTTTACACTTGCCTAAATCTGCCGCTAAAGCTTCTAGCAATAGGTTTTGTTTTTCATGGATTAACAATTCTAGTTGTTTGAGTTGCTCAACACGCCAGGCATATTCTTTACTGTAGCCACTGGCAAAGACTTCACGTATGGCCGTAACTTTGTCTTCAATATCGGAAATCTGCTCAGTTGCAGTAGCATCCGGATTGGCCGTATTCATAAACACCCCTTAATAAGTTTCATATCCCTACTAGTACACATATAGTTATAACCTAATTATGCAATGGTAATTATGAATTATTGTTAACCTTTGCCCATAAAAAAAGCCGCTTAATAGCGGCTTTCTAATATAACAATCAGCGGTTATGCAGAAAAAGGATGATTCAAAACAATAGTTTCGTTTCTATCAGGGCCAGTTGAAATAATATCAATGGGCACGCCGGTAAGTTCTTCAAGACGCTTGATATAATTTTTCGCCGCTTGGGGCAATCCATCATAACTGGTCACACCAAAGGAGTTTTCACTCCAGCCTGGCATAGTTTCATATACTGGCTTGATGAGGTCATAATCATCAGCTGCCATAGGTGGTACATCTTTAATCGTACCATCAGCGTGCTGATAACCGGTACAGATACTCAACTCATCTAAACCATCCAGAACGTCTAGCTTGGTCAAACAGAAACCAGTAATAGAGTTAATTTGAACAGCACGTTTCATTGCTACAGCATCAAACCAACCCGTACGACGTTTACGACCTGTAGTGGCACCAAACTCATGACCTTTAATACCTAGATGCTGACCCACTTCACAATCCAACTCAGTTGGGAAAGGTCCAGAGCCAACACGTGTAGTGTAAGCTTTAACAATACCAAGCACATAATCTAAGTTAAGAGGACCAAATCCAGCGCCTGTTGCCACACCACCTACAGTTGTATTTGATGAAGTAACATAGGGGTAAGTACCGTGGTCGATATCTAGCAAGGTACCTTGTGCGCCTTCGAACATTATGGCATCACCACGTAATCTGGCTTTGTCCAATACGTCAGTCACATCCACAACCATAGATTTTAAGATGTCAGCAACCGCAAGGGCATCTTTTAACACTGTGTCATAATCTACAGGGTCAACTTTATAGTAATTAGTCAGTACGAAGTTATGGTACTCAAGAATTTCTTTTAATTTAACTGCAAAATCTTCAGCGTTAAATAAATCACCCACTCGCAGTCCGCGACGAGAAACCTTATCTTCATAAGCCGGTCCAATACCACGACCAGTAGTACCAATTGCTTTAGCACCACGAGCTTCTTCCCGCGCCATATCTAAGGCAATATGATAGGGAAGTATTAAAGGACAAGCTTCACTGATAACCAAACGCTCTTTGACCGGGATGCCGCGGTCTTGAAGCATTTTCATTTCTTTTAATAAAGCCTCAGGGCTTAGCACCACACCATTACCGATTACGCAGGTAACATTGTCACGCAAAACACCAGAAGGAATTAAATGCAGAACGGTTTTTTCGCCGTCGATTACGAGTGTGTGACCTGCATTGTGTCCGCCTTGATAACGGACCACATAGGTCGCTTGATCTGTGAGTAGATCTACTACTTTACCTTTACCCTCGTCACCCCATTGGGTGCCGAGCACTACAACATTTTTAGCCATTGAAGAAAACTGTCAGGAAATTAGGCGTGGATTCTACCAAAATTTGTGCTGATAAATCATCCGTTTTTTCAATTTCTAAGAGGTTTATTGCTAACTTATAGTAATTTTATAGGAAAAAGTGTTCTAGCGTGGGGTCACAAAACAGATTTATATATTTCTAGAAGGGTTATTTTCCAACTAGGAAGAATAAACTCACGGCACCAATTATCACCATAACACCACCAATAGTGCGAAGCTGTTCACTTGGCTGAGATGCGATTTGATAAATATAACTTTTCCAACGTTTGGGGAACAACATAGGTCCAATCCCCTCAATCAAAAGTACAATTGAAAAAGCGATAAGTATAGTACTGCCCAAAGTCACGTCCCTATGAGTATATTCAAGAGTTAAAGATTGACAGTATAGTGATTTTTAACTTTCAAAAAAACCAGTGTCAATAATTTGCGACACTCAGTATGCCCTATATTGATAGAAATAGGACAAGCAACTCATAATAAATTGGAATTAAAAGCAATTTAATTATACTTTTGCTAATTATTAGAAAGAAGTTTGTTTACCCCTTCAGGATTAAATTTATACCCTACTCCCCAAACAGTCTGCACTATCAGTGGCGTTGTGGCGTCTTGCTCTATTTTCGCACGCAGACGATTAATATGAGAATTAACTGTATGTTCGTAGCCACTATGATGGTAACCCCAAACCGATTCCAGTAATTGGCTTCGACTGAACACTTGATTGGGATGGCTAGCTAAATGAAATAACAATTCAAATTCAGTAGCGGTGAGATCTAGAGGGGCATTGTCGAATAGCACTTGGTGATTTTTTTGATTGATCACTAAATTACCAATAGACAGTGTTTTTTCATTTTCAGGTTGGTTATGGCGACCTGCGTCTGCTAAAAGTGCAACTTTTCTAAGCTGTGAGCGCACTCTTGCTTGCAACTCTCTAACACTAAAAGGTTTCGTCATGTAGTCATCGGCACCTAACTCCAAACCCAGTACACGGTCAGTTTCAGAATTTTTGGCAGTTAACATGATAATGGCTTGTTGTGGTTTTTTATCCCTTACCTGACGACAAATATCTAAGCCACTAATCTGCGGTAACATAACATCTAAAATCATCAGCGAATAATCTTCATTCAGTGCAGATTCTAAAGCAGCTTTGCCATTATCAATATGGGTTGTTTGAATGCCTAATTCGGACAAATTAAGTCGAATCAAGTTTGCAATATCCTTATCATCTTCTACCAAAAGCACATTATCTGTCATATCAAATTACCTAAAAATTCAGTTAACTCTAGCAACCCTCGATTAACTAAAGTTAACTGATTGTCGCCCTACTATTCGACCCGTGTCACACTAATAGTGACTACTGGATTGTCGAATTTATGTTGTGAATCCAACACCGAAGAGGCTAAGTTATCTGATGAAGTTACCACACCCGGGTGAGCAGCTACAAAATCTACGTCATCGCGAGCATCTTCAAAACCTACACCACCATCAGCTGGTCCAGGAATTGTGCCAGCTGCTTCAGAGTTCCCCTCGGTACCTGCATCATAGGCAGACATTGAGCCTTTCCATGAGTCTCCAACCGCTAGTTGAGACAAGTCCCAAGCATTAAGACCGGTAAAAGCATCATTTGTATTCACTAACATTGTCGCAACGGTTAGTTTGGCATCGGTAATATCTTCAATAGTCACTTCAAAGGTTTCATTACCGCCAGGTCCAATAGGAGCATCACCAGAAGCAGATGCTAACACCGTGGGCAGAGCAAGCAGGCCTGAGTTATCTCCAGATTCCGCCATAGTTTCTAGTTCAACAGATGCCGACTCGCCTATCATCCAGAAGTTATCATCGCCGTGTAACATTACCGCAACCGGAGATAATGGCTGGCCATTAGTTAGGTTAGTTACTGTAACTTGATAAGTCACGTCCACTGGCGCTGGTGTGACCGGCGTTTCAGGATCATCGTCATCATTACAAGCGACCAATCCTAGTGAAAGTGAAGCAAGAATGGCTAAACGTAGTGGTTTATTTTTTAATAAGTGCAACATAACAGTCTCCTAGTTTACGGTTACTGTTACTTTGGCAACCGGATTTAACCAACGGTGAATACTATTCACAATATCGCTGGTGCCACCACTGGCTTGGTCATCACCGATGTTACCGCGATGTATATGCACAGTTGCGTTGGACTCTTCGCTGGTAACGCCAGAACCATCACTGCCTAGAAGTGGATCAAGTGGTGGAGGTACAGGCATGCTAGTGCGCAACTCATCATTTGCTTCTGTACCCGCATCATATGCATTTAGGTAGAAGGTATAAGTTCCAGCTTCGCTAGGAATTGCCCAGTTGTCTAACCCAACAAAACCATCATTTGACGGTAATATCATTGCGGTAATCGATAATACGGTATTGGAATCATCGGTGGTAAGAGCAGTGCTAGTAGACAATGAAGGTGCAAGTAGACCGCCTGCTGGGTCAGCAACCATATCAGCATTAACAGATGTTCCAATAGTCATTAATCCATCTAAACTACCCATTTCAGCCATAGCTTCAATTTCAGCAGAGGCTGTTTCACCTAGTTCAAATAGGCTCGCATCAGGGGTATGTGCCGCAACAAGTAAAGGGGTGAAGTAAATTCCCTGGGTAAGATTTTGGATTTCAACGGTAAGATCGGCAGACCAGGCTGGTTGCATAGCAACAGTTAGTAGGCTAGCAGCTAGTATTTTAGTACTTGATTTCATAAATTTTCCTCGACAATAGTATTAGTTGACGAGGAAAATTGTGGACGGAAATTATCCCAAAAGTATCACGAAATAATGACGAAACCTTCAAGAATCACACGAGTTAGGAAAATAATGGTTTTATTAAGGAGATTTTATAAATACAACATTTCTTTTCGAGTCGGTGCCATTTCCTTTAGAACTTTATTTTGCAACCTATGGGGTACTTCCGCTTTATTCATTGCATTAATTAAAAGATCAACGGTACGATTAAAATGCTGTTCAGTAATATTCATACCTGTATGAACCTGCTCCATGGTATCGCCGGAATATTCACAAGGACCACCGGTTAAAACACAGATTTGTTCGCTTAGCTTTTGTTTAAAGCGGTCAATGTTTGCACCTTCGAAATAGGCTAAAATTTGCTGGTCATATTCAATTTCGAAAACGAAATTATCAACTATTTCAGCAACTTTTTCAGCCCCCCCAATTTGCTCATAAACACTGATTTTCGCTGTGGTTGTTACACATCCTATTAAACCCGTTAGCGCTAAAAGCAAAAGTCCGTAGAGGTTGATTTTCATATTATTCACCATAATTGACCATTGACTGAGAAATATAACCCAGTCTGCTTTTGCGCCCCTGCAATGGACCCCAGGTCGGCCCAAGCTACGGTTAAATTTAAATTCTTAGACGGCATATAGGTTAGGAAATAATCAACCCAATCTTCTTCCCCCAAACCTAGGTTATCTGGTTTTTGCCGATATTCCATACCAAGGGCGACATGACGAGAAAATAAGATGCCAGCGGACGCTTCTAACATAATCTCATAATTGTTGTTGGCAGCAGAACCAAAACCAAGCAATCCCATTTCATTTGCTTTGGTTGCTCTAGCAGTCAGATTCCAAACTGCGTTATAACCTCCAATTGCACCTAAATGAACCTTCGTCATTGCAACGTAAAAGTCAGTTCCACTAGAATCAGAGTTTGCCCCAAGCGCATTGGCAATAAAGCCATCTTCAAGACGTTTATGTTGAATGCCGACACTCACTTGTGGCAAATCTGAATACACAACATCACCATACACATGGTATTTCAAACCAATGATGTTTTGCTTTATTTCCCCACCTAAAGTTTTCAAGTCAAACCGTTGATGAGCCAAACTCAGCTCTACTTTGTCATAAAAAGATACTGCACCTGAAATCGTATTTAATCGATAGTCATCCAAATCAACCTGAGTAAGCGCTACATTCACTGAAACTTGTTCTTGGCTATCGTAGCCCGTTAACGTTGCCCAAGGAACAATGCCACCACCTCCACTACCTTCAACTTGCATCAGGCCAGCAGTGCCAATCAACTTACCATCTGCACTGTAGGCAGCAGAAGAAAATACATTTAGTATTAGCAAAGCCCCTACAGCGTATAATTTAAACAGTAGATTGATGTTCATATTGTCCTCAATCAAACCAATTGGTTTGTTTGTTTTTCAAGCACCAGTCAATCATATCTTCGACCGCGATTGGCCTACATACATGATATCCCTGTACCCAGTCACATCCCCACTCTTTGAGTAATTGGAGACTTTGCTGATTCTCAACACCTTCCGCAATAACCCCTAAATTGAAGTTGCGAGCTAATTCCAAAATAGTTTGCACAATTTGTTGATCACTGTTTTGTTCTGCTAAGTTGAGTACAAAGCTCTTATCAATCTTAAGTTCAGAAACAGGTAGTTGCTTTAAATAGGCCAATGACGAATAACCAGTACCAAAATCGTCAATTGCCAAAGAAAAGCCCACTTCTCTGAAACGATTCAATTCAGTCACCGCCTTTTGCGGATCAGCCACTAAATCACTTTCTGTTATTTCAAAGGATAAACTACTGGCGTTAACGTTATGCTCTTTTAAATATAGTTCAACAGTTTCTAAAAGTGTGGGATTAAGAATATCTTTAGCAGATAAATTGATAGCAATACATATATTCAAGCCTCTATCCGCGATTTTTCTAGCATCAATAATAGCGCTTCTTATCACAAAATCAGTGACTTTTCCGATAAGGCCTGCTTGTTCAGCGATCCCGATAAATTCATCAGGAGGCACAAAGCCTAAACTAGCACTGTTCCATCGAATTAGCGCTTCTGCATGAGTTACCTGACCTGACTTCAAATCTAATTTTGGTTGGTAGACCATTTTCAGTTCTGATTCTGCTGATATCAAGGCATATTTAAGTTCGGATATAATCGCTAATCTTCGCGTATAGCGCTTTTCAAAATCTTCTTGGTAGTTAACGATCAAACCAGGTGAAGTTCGTGCCTCATCAAGGGATATATTTAAGCGCTTAAACACGCTTTCGGTATCATTACAGTTCTCAGGGCAAGATAGTATGCCAACTGCCAACCGAATATTCATGACTACATCGCCAATCATAATCGGCAATTCAATATCTTTTTGGATAGCTTTTAATTTTTCTAAAGATACTGGCTTATCTGGTATCCAAAGAAATTCACCGCCATTTAGTCTAGCGCTTTGACCACCTAATTGCTTAATTCGACCTGCAATGGCTTGCAAACAGTTATCGCCATTTTGATAACCAAAAATGTCATTTATACCGCGAAAGCCTAGAATATTTGAACCAACAACTTGGAAAGGCTGATTATTCTTAAATTTTTGTGAAATCACATCTCTAATCTGATATCTATTTTGTAAGTCAGTCAACATATCGTGACTAGCTTGATAGCTAATTTGATTTTGTCGTTCTCGAATATTGGCTTGCATCGTTTGGAAAGAGGTAGCCAAGTTATCTATTTCAACAGTATTGGATTCTATATCAACAGGCTCTTCATAATTACCACCAGCGATTTTTTGCGCTACCAATGACAACCTGCCTAGGGGTTTTGAGAGCTTTCGAGCAACCATAGCGCCAAGCAACAAAGCCAAAAGCACACTGAGTAAAGCAATCATGCTAACTTGTAATTGCAGTCTATTAAATTCCCCAAACAATCGTTGGGAGTCTTCTGACATCGTCACCCAAACTTGGTCATTTTGTCGCTCTTCTAACAGAAATGACTTTGATATATATTGATTTTCAGGCAGAAATGATAACTTAAACCACGATATATCTTCGGGCTCAGAAGTGACGTTAGCGTTGATTAACTCACTTGGTAACGTAGAGGTTTTGAACATTTGCTTTTCTTGACGAGTCACTCTTATGGTCGCATCCAACTGCGTAATATTCTTCATTAAGGTCATTAGACTTTGATCTATTTCGAATCCAACCATTGCTAAAGCTGGTGCGCCTGGCACACGAACTCGCAATAAAAGAGCTTGATAAAGCTTGTCATTAAAAAGTAAAATTTCACTTGCGCCCCCTTCAGCAATAGCTTGTTCTATTAACTGCGGGTAAGGAAAGTCATTGCCTAAAAGAAGGCTGTTTGAAGTACTATTTTTAACTATACCATCGAGGGATATGAGCGCCATTAGGTCGGCGGAAATGCGTTTGCCGTGATTGACTAAAACGCTATCAATTGTTGGACTATCTTGACTACCAATTGCCGCTTTAAATCCATAATCAGACGTCAGTACATCAGCAGAACTAAATAGAGTATTTTCTCTTGCTTCGAGCACTTGAATAAAAACAGATTCGGCAACTTTGAGGTTGTTACCTAATTGAACTTTCGCCTGTTCTATTGTAGACACCCAAACATTTGTAAGAATAGCAATAGTACACAGCAGAACGAGCCCACTACATAATCTAAAAACATGTTGATTTAAAGATTTTATCGACATTAATTAGCCATGTTTTCCAAATTTCCTAGAGCCAAAACGATTAGACTCTTCTTCTTTCTCTTTTTGCAAGATATTAACTGTAACACGAATATTTTCATCTTCACTATCAATAGGAATTTTTATTCGCTCAGTCTGCTGAATTGACAAGCCAGCATGCCAAACCGTAATTTCATCAGGTAAAGATTGGTTAAAAGTGACTATACCAGTTTGTGAAGTTACTTTTGCTATTTCATTATCTGCAACGTAAATGAATCCAATCATATTATCATGGATATTACAGCCCAACACACCAACACCAGCTTTCGTATATTGAACAGGAGCGCCATGGGAGCCTTTATATAGTTTGATTTCAAATGGATTGATAGCAGAGAAACTATAGACATGATGACGAATTTCATCACTATTAGGAAATGTTACCTGCTGACCTTTCTGAATGACCAAAACCTCTGGGGAAAATTGTTGATCAATCTGATCCATAATTGCAACAGGTAAGCTCGGAACATTATCGCTAGCTTCATTAGCTATCTTCTCCATCGCAATACTGACTACCGCGTTTTTTACCGGATCACCGTTTTGATCAACGATCTGGATCTGCTTAGCCGAAACGTTCAAACAAAGAAAGACAGTTAAAGCTGAAGTGTAAATTGACCACCATTGAGATTTCATACAATTACTCCAGGTAAATTTAACACTCAGTGTGCCTTACTACTTTTGACCAAGCAAATACTCTTCACCTGGATCAACTAACAAACGCCCACTCATCGCCTCTCGACCTAACAACATGAGGTAGGTCATTTCCGAACGATCCGTGAGACTCAGTTGAATTTTCCAAGACCGGCCTGCTATTTCCAGCAGGGTTTCAATTAAATACCGACGTTCGCGGGTGGCAGTAGAACTTTTTATCTTGCGCACGGCTGCAACTTTCGCTTCACGTCGAACGATTTCATTTACATCATGTATATGGGGGTGAATATTGAAGCTCACCCAAGTTTCACCGTCTTTTTCGAACTCTTCAATATCATCCACATGCAAAGAGGAGGTTGTCGCTCCCGTATCTACCCGCATAGTTAAATTTTGAATGCTTAGTTCAGGTAAGTTACATAGCTCTAATGCGCCGATCACTGGCATATTTTGGTATGTTTGCACTTTTAAGGTTCCCATTTAATAAACCATGGGCACTTCGCCCAGTACCAAGTTATCTTGCAACATTTCAACATTTTCAGCCACGCTATCTGGCTGTTTAAAATAAGCGATGTGATACATAGCTTCGCCTTCTTGAGCCAAAGGAATATTCTGTTTGCCGATGACAATTCCTTCTGCTGGGCATAACAGCATACCCAACTCGTTACCAAATGGATCAGCGATTCGGGCTAAAGGGTCGCCTTTTTCCACATGGTCACCCAACTGGGCAACATGCTGAACAAAACCACTTTCATGGGCTCTTACCCAGCCACTTTGGCGGGCAATGAAAGGCTCTATAGCATGCTCTTTTTTCGAGCTGCTTTTATTCAACATGCCGATGTCTCGCATAATGTTGATAATACCTTTGACGCCCGCACGAATAGAAAACTCATCGTAGCGAAGGGCTTGGCCTGCTTCATACAAAACCACCTTTACTCCTAGATCGGCCGCAGCTTGACGCAAAGAACCATCACGGATATCTGCGTTAAGCATCACCGGCAAACCAAATGCTTTGCACATATTTAAGGTTTCTGGGTCGTCCAAATCTGCTCTCACCTGAGGTAAATTACTTCGGTGGATAGCGCCAGTATGTAGATCAATTCCTACATCACACTTGGCCACAATTTCTTTCAAAAAGGTGTGAGCGATACGACCTGCTAATGAGCCCTTTTTACTGCCGGGGAAGCTACGGTTCAAGTCTCGTCTATCGGGTAAATAACGACTTTGGTTTAGCACCCCATACACATTCACCATAGGCACCGCAATTAAGGTCCCTCGCAAGTTTTTAATGGAACGATTTCTAATTAAGCGACCAACAATTTCAATCCCATTTAATTCATCACCATGAATAGCAGCGCTAACAAAAATAGTGGGGCCAGCTCTTCTGCCTCGTTGCACATACACTGGAATAGACATGTTGGTATCGGTATATAGGGGCGGCATTTCAATATGCACATGCTTTTTCTCCCCTGCCCGTATTGCTACGCCACCAATAATAAGATCTTCCATCAGCCTTTACCCTTGGTTTTCGTGCGATTGGGTTTAGCGTTGTTTTCGAGAAATGTAATGATCATGCCAGCTACATCTTTGCCAGTGGCCTTTTCAATACCTTCTAACCCTGGAGATGAGTTAACCTCCATCACCACTGGGCCATTATTGGAGCGCAATAAATCTACCCCACACATATTTAAGCCCATGGTTTTTGCCGCATCTACCGCTGTTTTGCGCTCTTCAGGAGAAAGCCTCACAACCGTTGCTGTGCCTCCTCGGTGCAAATTAGAGCGAAACTCACCATCGGCGGCTTGTCGTTTCATAGCCGCAATAACTTTTCCACCGACCACTAAACAGCGTATATCTGAACCTCCAGCTTCTTCGATAAATTCTTGCACCAAGATGCTGGCATTGAGCCCCATGAAGGCTTCAATAATAGATTCAGCGGCTTTTTGGGTTTCCGCTAGTACCACACCAATTCCTTGAGTGCCCTCTAATAATTTGATCACTACCGGAGCTCCGCCTACGTTTTTAATCAAATCATCAATTTTATCTGGATGATTAGCAAAACCGGTCCGAGGCATTCCAATCCCTTTACGAGATAACAATTGCAGTGAGCGCAACTTGTCTCTAGAGCGACTAATTGCAACAGATTCATTGATGGAAAATGTTCCCATCATTTCAAACTGTCTAACTACCGAAGTGCCGTAAAAGGTTACAGACGCCCCAATCCGCGGAATAACCGCATCATATTGAGGTAAGGCGCTTCCTTTGTAGCGCACCGAAGGTCGACTGCTAGTGACGTCCATATAACAATGCATGGTATCGATGATATCGACAGTGTGCCCTAGGGACTCGCCAGCTTCTTTGAGCCTTCTAGTCGAATAGAGGTTAGGATTTCGCGATAATATTGCGATACGCATTGGAAAACTCCGTATGATAAAATGGGCTGCATAGTACTGGCCTTTAGGTAAACCACAAAGCTATTTTTGAGGAATATTTGTGCAATTTAATTTGCTACCTAAAGAATTAAAAGAATAGCCTCTGACTCGTTAATTTGCATACTGCTATAAACAGTTTTAAATAAACATTTTGTACTCATTCTCTGTCTACTGTAGCCTAGCAAATAATATTTCTTCAGCTCTGCAAAAACACCGGTTTGCAGCAACCAAGGACACCCCATTCTGAGCATGATCGAATTGATTTACCAACATCGTTTAATTTCCACTTTGGCCGTTGCCATAGTGATGATTTCGTTCAAATATTCGTTGGTCAGCCTAGTGCGCAAACGGGCAAAGAAAAAAGGACTAGATAAGCGTTATTTGGTGAGTAATATTAAAAACTTGCTGAACTTCATAATGATAGTGCTCTTGCTCAGCTTTTGGATAGACGAAATTCAAAACTTTGCGCTTTCTATCGCGGCCTTTGCGGTGGCAATTGTGATTGCAACCAGGGAGTTTATTCAATGCATTATTGGCTTCTTTTATGTGATGTCTACTCGCCCGTTTAGAATTGGTGATTGGATTCAAGTGGATGGTTTTGCCGGTGAAGTATCGGCCATAGATTGGGTAAAAACGACTATGTTAGAAGTCGACATTGACCGCTATCAATATTCAGGTAAAACCCTCTATGTTCCGAATAACAGGTTGATCAGTAGCCCCATCAAAAATCTGAATTTTTTGAAACGCTATGTAACCCATCATTTCACTATTACTCGGGATGAAGATATCAATCCATATCTAATCATTGATAATTTGCGCGAAAAAGCTAAACATCAATGTGCAGATTTCTATGATGTCGCCACCCGTTACAATCAAATTATCGAACGACGCCTAGATGTCACCATTCCAGGTCCCGAACCTGTGATAGAGGTGTCAACAAATAACGTGGGACATACCGAAATCCGTTGTACTATTTTTTGTCCTACAGAAAGAGCCATAGAAATAGAACAAAAAATCATGCAAGAGTTTATGGAATTATGGTTTGTGGAGTTCAATAAACTACAACAACTCCCTCAACATAGAAACTGAATCTGCGAACAAGGCACAGGCCCATAACTAAAGGGGAATTGCATGCCTATTGACTATCCAGCTGCTGATTGTCGATTAGCTGAAGTTGTTTCTGCTGGGTATTCAATTGCTATGAACTGATTTAACGGATCACCATCAAACTGTCTGTTGAACGTGCAGGGGTCACACAAAATTTATTGTCTGGTATTCCTATAAGATGATGATCTCGCGACTATACTCAACGTACTGAAGGCTATGAAGGATGCATTTAGACATGTAATCATCAGCAAACGGGATTTGAAGCCAACAATATATCTATTTCTTATTGGGTGGGACGTTTTGCAAATCAACATTCAGATTATTGACACCTTCGGGTTTCAGCAAGAAAAAGGGACAAGGAGAATAATAGATGTCTGATCAAAATCAGCATACAGTGGTACAAAGTAGTCTAATTTGGTCATTATTTGTTGATGAAAAAGGCGACTGTAGCGATGCTAAAACCACAGATATATTCACCCCCGAAGTAACTGCTGGATATCATTGGGTACATTTACAATCCGACACTCCTGATGCTTGGGACACCATGAAAAATCTAGGCTTGTCAGATGTGATATGCGACTCACTGTCGGCTTTAGAAACCCGACCAAGAGCCCTGTTTCAAGACAATGGTGTATTAATTTATCTACGTGGAATCAATTATAATCCCGACTCAGATTTAGAAGATATGGTGTCGTTACGGATTTGGTTTAATCAACATCATGTGATCACTGCCCGTCGCAAAGACCGTAAACTATTTTCAGTCCAAGATGCCAGGAATATGATTGAAAGTGGTGACTCCCCCACAGACACAGCTGACTTTATATTGTTACTCATTGGCAAGATTGCCAGTCGAATTAGTGAAGTGGTAGAGGCATTGGATGATGAGCTTTCGGCGTTCGAATCTGAAGGTGGGCTGGAAAGTAGTGACCGATATGCTTTGAGTTTAATGCGTCGAAAATCCGCCGCCGTAAGGCGATACTTAGCACCACAAAGAGATGCCCTAGATAGTTTATTTAGAATGGCTAAATTCTTTAATCAAGAACAGGCATTCGAATTAAGGGATTTAACCGACCGAATGGCTCGCTATGTAGAGGATCTGGATTTAGCCAAAGAACGAGCAATGGTTCTACAAGATGAACTGCGCAACCGTATTGCTGAGCAGCAAGGGATGCGCATGTATGTATTATCCTTAGTGACGGCTATATTTCTCCCATTGTCGTTCTTAACGGGTATATTTGGCATGAATGTAGCGGGTTTACCAGGCACGGAAAATCCTGAAGCATTTAACTATTTGGCCACATCAATGTTAGTTCTCGCAATATTCATGTTGGCAGCAATGCTGTGGAAAAAATGGTTATAAATTAAGGTAGAAGTAAAATGTCAGAGCAAATTTCCGATTTAATCCATGAAGCAGTCAATCTCGATGATGAATCTGATAGCGAGTTACTGCACAGTAAAATAGCCGTTCAGGACGAAGCCGATATAGCGCTGTTGTTAGAGTCTTTACCTCTAGAACAACGTTTAAGTGCATGGCATGCATTACCTCGCCATAAACAACTCGATGTGTTGGTAGAAATGCGTGGGGATCCAAGAGAAACCTTACTAGCAGCCACACCAGATGAAGAACTAGAAGCCCTATTTACGGATGTTGATGCGGAAAGCTTACTAGAGTTATCAGACTCTTTGCATAGCCGTTTATTAGACCTCGCCCTAGCTGCCATGGATAAAAAACAACGACAATTGTACGAAGGTGCAAATCAATATCCTGAGGAACAAATAGGCCACTGGCGCAATTCAGAAAACTTAATTTTACCTTTATCTGCCAAGGTCAGCGATGCAAAGCGCTTTTTACGACGGGAAGTTCCAGATTACGCAGACTGTATTTATTTAGTTAATAGAGCTGGACAATATTCTGAAGCAGTGAAGCTTTTCAAAATTTACTCGACGCCGGAACACACACATCTAGCAGATATTGCCGAGGATGACATTACCATTGTGAAAGCCACTGATGATTGCAATAGTGCGGCATTAAACGTTCAGCGTTCGGGTTACACGAGTTTACCATTAGTTGATGAAAACTTTCAGTTTTTAGGGCGTGTGGATATTGGTGCCGCTTGTGAATTACTGAATGAATCATACGAGCGTCAACTGATGGCCAGTGCAGGTATGGATGAAGACGAGGATCTTTTTTCTTCGGTGCAAAAAAGTGCCAAGAACCGTGCGTTATGGTTAGGTATTAATTTAATTACCGCCTTTTTAGCGTCTTGGTTTATTGGTTTATTTGAAGCAACCTTGCAACAAGTTGTGGCTCTTGCGGTCTTAATGCCTGTAGTAGCCAGTATGGGGGGGATTGCTGGGAGTCAAACTTTAACCTTGATTATTCGTGGCTTGGCTCTTAAGCAGGTCAATGCGGCAAACTTAAAAGCGCTTTTAATCAAAGAACTCAAAGTTGGTGGGCTAAACGGCATAATTTGGGCCATCGTTATAGCTTCAGTTGCCTCCTATTGGTTTGGCAGCGCTATGTTAGGGTTGGTTATCGGCAGTGCTATTCTAGTCAATATATGTGTGGCAGCTTTGGCTGGCGTGGGCGTTCCCGTGTTATTAGATAAATTAAAATTAGACCCTGCGTTATCCGGCTCAGTCATTTTAACCACTGTCACTGACATTGTTGGTTTTGTGGCTTTTCTTGGTTTAGGTGCACTCTTTTTACTCTGATAACTTAGACGTCTTTTATTTTGTCACGAATTTTGCTTATGCATAGTGTTGAGAATAACTAAAACATTAGTTTAGTTGTTAGGTCTGAATTAGTTGGATAATTTATTTAGTGTTTAAAGAATTAAAAAATCCTTGGTTATTGAGCTTGTTCCTTACTATTAGTAGTGGGCAGGCTTTAGGAATTGACGTGGCATTAGAGGGTGTCGATGATGGCGCTCTAGAAACTAATATCACTGCTCACCTTAGTACCCTCTCGGCTCCAGCCGATTGTAGTTTATCGATAGATGAAAAAATTACTATTGAGAATAAAGTCACCGAAGCTAGTCAGGCATTCGGTTACTATAACGTGTCAATTGACTCTATTGGTTTCGATTCCCCTGAGAAATGCAGCTCACTTGAACTTACCATCACATCAGGTCCACAAGTAAAAATTACTCAACTGGATGTCATAGTTACCGGCGAAGGTAAAGATGACGAAGGGTTTAAATCGATAATTAACTCACTTCCCCTTAAAAAAGGTGAGCCATTAATTCATAACAAATATAAATCCGCCAAATCCAAATTTAACTCTGCCGCTTTAAATCGAGGCTTTTTTGATAGTAAATTTACAACCAGTGAAATAAAGGTTGATGTGGAGTCTAGTACTGCCGAAATACGTCTCGAATATCAGACAGGTCCTCGTTATCAGTTTGGTAAGTTAAAAATTCCACAAGACCAAAGAGCTTCGGAACTGATTATGCAGGTTTTGCCATTTAAAGTAGGTGAACCCTACTTGGCATCTAAGTTAGGCGAATTTAATCAAAGTTTGGGACAAACTGATTACTTTAGGCAAGTAGTTGCCCGCCCGCTATTGGAAGAAGCGGAACAAAATCAGGTTCCCATCGAAGTGGTTGCGGTAAGTCGACCAAGAGATATTTTCGATGTGGGCTTAGGAGGAGCTACCGATACTGGACCTAGGGTTACCCTCGGCTGGGAACGACCTTGGGTGAATAGTCGTGGTCACAGTATGAGTGCTGATATCTATGTGTCAGAACCCAAACAAACCGCTAGTGTTAGATACAAAATTCCAATTGAAGATCCGTTGAACAACTACGTCACCGCACAGTTTGGCTTAAAATCCATATATGATAATGATACTAACAGTGACACCATCTCTTTAGCCTTGCAGCGACACTGGACCGGTGAAGATAACGAGTGGAACAAAATCGCTTTCGTTCGCTTAGAACAATCACGCTTCCAACAAGCTGAAACTCCAGAGCAAACCACTACCCTACTAATTCCCGGATTTACACTTTCTCGTCATCGCAGTAGAGGAGGTTTAGATGTGAATTGGGGTGATATGCAGCAACTCACTATAGAAACGGCAAGTGATGAGGTTGTTTCTGATATCAACTTAGCCAGAGTTACTTTCCAAACTAAGTGGTTACGCAGTATTGGAGACCATCGATTTTTGGCACGTGCCGAGGTGGGCGCTCTTTCTACCAGTGACTTTGCTCAAGTACCATCCGATTTACGTTACTTTACTGGTGGCGACCAAAGCGTCAGAGGGTTTGCATACCAATCATTAGCGCCTAGGCAAATTGATGAAGATGGAGAAGAAGGTGAGCTTTTAGGGGCGCGATACTTGAATGTTGCAAGTTTAGAATACAGTTACCCTGTGGCAGATGATTGGCGAGCGTCAATATTCACTGATGTAGGTGGAGCGAGTAATGAACCTTTGCAAGAGTTAGCTTATAGCGTGGGGATTGGAGCGAGTTGGATGTCACCAGTTGGCCCCATTCGAGTGTACCTCGCCAGTGGTCATGGTGATTACGGCAATTCAGTACGATTGCATTTAGCAATGGGGCCAGCTTTATGATGTGGTTAAAACGCACAGGGAAATGGACAGCATTTATACTGTTGTTTTTATTGGCTTTGCTAGGTTTTCTTTTCACTCCATGGGGAACTTCAGCGATCATTGCCATCGCTAACAACTCTGTTGACGGCCTTAGAATTGAGCATAAATCGGGTGGTTTATTGGGTACCCTTGAATTACCCAAAATCGAGTATAAATCAGAAACTATTGATGTTGAGGTAGGCAATTTCAAAACCAACATTGATTGGTCTTGCAGTATGCTAATACAAGTCTGCCTAAGTGATATTTCTTTGGCTAACGCCACCATTTTTGTGGCCGAAACTGAGCCTACCGACAATCAAGAAAGTGTTGAGAAAGTTACTTTACCGGTGGCAGTGATTGCGCCAAACATCCAACTCAACAACCTATTGGTAGAGATTGAAAACGTCGCCACCCTTTCTTGGCAGTCATTATTCGCCAACCTAAATATGCACGATGTCTTAACTGTAGAGTCATTGAAAATTAATCAACCGAAAATCCTTTTAGTAAATCCTGAACCGGCAGTTGCAAAACAACCAACCCCAATAGATATTGCACAAATATCTAGTTGGCAATATCACCCCATTGAATTGCCGCCATTGAAGATCCCCATTGATTTGGATGCTAAAAACATAAATATTAGCAACGCCCTTGTGCTGCAAAATGAGCAGGAACTCTTTGCATTCAATCGTTTAGTAACAGCAATTCGTATCGACGATAGCAACCTTGCAGTTAATAACTTTGAGTTGCAACACGAACTAGTCGACGTGCAAGTCGATCTAACCCTAAATCAAGATTATGTTTTAGCCCTTTCAAGTATGCTTAAGACAACGACTAATAATCAAAATCAATTAACTGTGGAAGCCACAGCTGATGGAGACTTAAACGCGTTAGAGTTTTACACTCAGGCGACGGGCGATATCAATGGCACAGCCAAAGGTTCGGCCACATTAAATTCATCAAAATTACCCGTAGATGTAGAAATTGACTGGCAACCTTTAACTCTGCCGTTAGAACAGCCTATCCAAATATCGTCAGGCAATCTTAGCTTAAAGGGTGATTTAGAAAACTACCAATTTGACCTACTAACTAGTTTGTCGGCAAGCAATATTCCTGAAACTCAGGTACAAATTGAGGCAAATGGTAACAATCAAAAAATTCAACTTAACAAGGGACAAATTAAGACTCTTGGTGGAAATATAAATAGCACCGCAGAGATTATCCTAACCGACCAAGCTCGCTGGCAAGGCAATACACAAGTTGAACAAATCCAACCGTCATTATTCTGGGCGGATCTAGAGGGAAATATTAACGCCACCTTAAAACACAATGGGGTGTATGGCCCAAAAACCCTGCAAGCAAATGTACAACAACTAAGCGCCGATGGTGATTGGTTAGGTTACCCTCTTGAAGCCAACGGCCAGGCTTTTTATGATAAAAGTACGGGTCTCGAGATCCCAGACTTAGTGCTGTCTAATGGTGACAACAGACTATCCATCAACGGAAAGTTGGATAGTCAGAATGCACTGGAAGCCATCATAAACCTTGACGGTCAAGAGTTAACTCAGCTCTATCCAGACTTACAAGGAAACACTGAACTAAACGCCTCTATTTCTGGAACTTTGACTGAGCCAACGATTGATTATCAATTTTCAGCCTCTCAACTTAAGTTCCAAACAATCTCACTAAGCAGTTTAGTTTCTAACGGACAGGTCAAGTGGGACAAGAACAAACAATTTGATATCCGCACAGACCTTGAGCAATTAGTGATTAATCAACAATTAATTAATAATGTTCAAATAGAGCTCAGTGGTGATGGAGAGCAACATGAGTTGATAACGTTGGTGGATAGCCAAGCCTTTAAAATAAACTCTAGAATCGAAGGACAACTTGAACAAACTAAGTGGACAGGTTCATGGGTAGAAGGCAACTTCACCAGTCAATGGGGCGCTTATTCTTTAGAGCAACAAAAGCCGCAACTAATCGCTGACTGGCAAAATCACCACTATCAGATAGATGCGCACTGCTGGAATGATCAGCAAGCTGAGTTATGTGTTAATCAAGCCAGCTTCAAAGATCAAGTCGCGCAATTCGACGTGCATGGTAATCAACTTGAGTTATTACAAGTGGTGAGTCAATTCGTACCCCAGTTACAGAATATATCCACCGATACCCAGTTTTATTTTACCGCTAAAGGTAAGTGGGTAGCTGATACCTTACCCGTTGCAACTATTGCAGGACACTTTTCACCAAGCAATATTACTATTAAGGGTCTAAAAAAAACCATAAAGATGCAAACGTTAGCCTTTGATATGTCTATAGATGGTGAACAATTGGTATCCCATTTCGATTTTCAAACCCAAGCCTCAGGTGCTATTGATTTAGACTTAACCATTAACGAACTTGAACAGAAGCGTAGTTTGCAAGGTAAGGTAAAATTAACCCAAATTTTAGCTAAGCCATACCAAGAGCTAATCCCACAATTGACTGAATTATCAGGCTCAGTTAACGGAGATTTAGCCCTTTCTGGTGATTTAGAAACACCACTTTTAAATGGTAAGTTGCAACTTAAAAACTTCAATTTCACGGGAGAACAAATTCCTGGACGAGTGTCAGACTGGAACCAAGATATGGAATTTGGCGGTCAAAGTGCCAAACTAAATGGAGATTTCAAATTTGGTAACGGTGAAGGAAGCAGTTCGGGGTCTCTGGATTGGTCAGAACAGCTTATTGGTGACTTTAACCTGAAGGGTGATACATTTGAATTGGAATATCGCGATATAGTCAGAACCCGATTTTCACCAAACTTACAAATAGATATGACTCAGGATGCGATTAATGTATCTGGTAACGCCGATGTATTTTATGCTCGCATTAAAGTCAAAGATCTACCGGAAAATGCTCAATCCCCTTCTGAGGACACCGTAATCCTCAACGAGCCAATTGCGGAAAAAACCGCGACTCGTGACCTAAATATGGTGTTCAGTGTCAATATTGATCCGCAAAAAAGTGATGATGTAAAACTAGACGCATTTGGTTTAGAAACCGACCTTCGCGGAGCTATAGAATTAAAACAGTCAAACCAGAAACTGACAGGTAACGGCAGCCTCAGTTTAATCAATGGTACTTATCAAGCTTATGGGCAAGATTTAGTGATTCAGAAAGGCAATATTATTTTCTCTGGTCCCTTAGATAACCCTCGCTTGGACATAAGGGCTATTCGTGACGAAACAAAAACCGAGGATAACGTAATTGCAGGTGTTAAGGTCACAGGTGCTGCCGAGCAACCTTCCGTAGAGATATTCTCCGAACCAACGCTGATTCAAAGCGAAGCCTTATCTTATTTACTAATGGGTCGCAGTTTAGGCAGTGAAAGCCAAGCTTCTAATGACCAAGTGCTTGCCGCCGCTCTGCTTAGCCAAGGGCTTAAAGGAAGTGAAAATAAAGTTGATCAATTAGGCCGAAAATTAGGTATCGAAGATTTAGCCTTAGGTGCAAATAGCGGTGATGATGGTACGCAAATTTCTTTATCTGGAAATATAGCGCCTGGAGTGCAATTAAGGTACGGCGTGAATGTGTTTGATTCGTCAACGGAAGTTGCCTTGCGTTACCAAATATTACCAAAACTATTTCTAGAAGCGACTAGCGGTGTTGAACAAGCCTTGGACATATATTATCAGTTTAGTTTGGAGTCTAGCTCCAGCTCTGATAACGATTAACAACAATCCCTTACTAGAGATAGATTGTCGTCAAAAATTATTGGATTTCATCCACGATAGTTAGCGCTAAATTCATTTAAATGGCTATTTGAATCAATTTTATGCAAATCAATTAGAACACTAAACAATTTAAAAGTAGCTAAACTTGGTATGAACTCGACACGCCTTATTCAGGGGCCTGAATTCCGCCGACTTGTAACAGGGGCGCGGCATCGATATCTTCAGCATTCATCATTAAAGCCATTCTCTCCATAGTCGCAAGCATTTGCGATTGTTCCCATTCTTCCATGGCTTCAAAACGGGCAATAAAATGTTGCTGCAACAAGGTAGGTGAGCCTTTAATTGCCTCTTTTCCTGCCTCTGTGAGATGAATTTCGACTTTACGTTTATCAATCGCAGACCTTTCACGGATCGCGAACCCTCGACTTTCCAACCGATCAAGAATACTGGTTACAGTCGCAGAACTTAAATTTATGCTGTTTGCTATGTCCTTCACCATAACCCCATCGCTGAAAGAAATGTGCTGTAAGACAATAAGTTGAGGGGCGGTTAAGCCAGTTTCTTTACTCAACTTCTTTGAATACAAGTCGATTGCGCGGATGACCTTACGCAGAGAAACTAAAAGGGATTCGTATTTTTTCATGATGCTATTTACTTAATAATTTGCATTGAACTCTACCAAATAAAGGAAATAGCGCAATAAAAAAGCGTTTTAATATAATTATTTACAATTATTTATAAGGGAAAATATGAATAATAATTCAATTCAAATGAATATAAATTCATATACCAGTGGATAGGGTAAATAGCTATCCATCATGATCATTATATTAACAATTGCCACTGCTTGCTTAGACCCCCCGTCGTTGCTTATTTGAGCAAAAAAAGGGATAATATAGTTCGTACACTAATTAATTCAATACAATTAATTAGCTTGAATCAAATTTATTAATAGTAACTAAGCAGGAAAAATGAATACGTTTAATTGGAAACGAATCGTAATTAAAGTGGGAAGCGCACTTATTGCACCTAAAAATCAAGGATGCAGTTCACACTTTCTATTGGGAATCGCACAATTTATTGTTAAATGTCGCGCTAAAGGAATCGAAGTGGTTTTGGTTTCTTCTGGTTCAGTGGCTGCAGGACGTCACCTTTTTAAGGGTGAAACTGAGAACATTGCTATCAAAAAAGCAATGGCTGCAGCAGGACAAACCGAAATGATGGCGACATGGGACCGTTTGTTCGACTTTCCATCTGCGCAGATCCTACTGACCCATGGTGACCTTAGAGATAGGGAACGCTATGTGAGCATTCGAGAAACTATTTTCACATTACTCGAAAATGGCATCATTCCTATCATTAATGAGAATGATACCGTAACAACCGACAACTTGCGTGTTGGTGATAATGACAACCTAGCTGCTATGGTAGCAGGTGCAGCTGACGCAGATTCGCTGATCATCTGTTCTGACATCGATGGTTTATATGACAAAAACCCGCATACTCACGATGATGCCAAGCTTTTATCTTGGGTTTCAGTGATCGATGAAGACATTTACAAAATGGCTGGTGGAGCCACCAGCGCTACCGGTACAGGCGGAATGCGGACTAAAATTGAAGCGGCTGAAAAAGCGGTTTCCCATGGTATTGATACCTTTATCGTCAATGGGTTTACCGAAATAACCTTTAACATGCTGCTGGAAGGCAAAAACCCTGGTACTCACTTCCAACCCTATGAAACCCCCATGAAAGAACACGAGCATTGGATGAAACATACGTCCAAAGAGCAAGGTGTCGTAGTGGTAGACAATGATGTGGATATTTCAGCCCTAGACGACGAAGAGTCCTTGACGAGTGATGAAATTCTCGAAATTAAAGGCAGCTTTTCAGTTGGTGATACAGTGCTTGTACGTAAAGACGACGGCACTCGATTAGCAAAAGCACGCTCAAACTACAGCAGTTGTCTTTTGACATTTATTGCTGAGCAGACCGATCAAGATTTTGCCAACGAATTTCAGCGTCAGACTGGGCCAATAATATCTGAGAAAAATATAGCACTATTGGAGAAACAATGAGTTTAATTAGAGACCTATCTCTACAGGCTGCCAAAGCAGCCAGAACACTAGCGGTATTGGATACCGACAAGAAAGACCGTGTATTACGAGACATGGCTAAAGCCCTGAGAAATGGCGAGCAACATATATTGAAAGCAAATAAAGTGGATTTAGATAATGCTAAACAAGCACAATTATCTGATGCCATGATGGACCGACTCACTTTGAATACTCAGCGAGTAGAAGATATGGCTGTGGGCATTGAAACCATAGTCGATCTAGCCGACCCTGTGGGTATCCAACGTGAATTGGGCCAACGTCCCAACGGATTAGAAATTAGTAAAATGCGCGTCCCTCTTGGGGTAGTTTGTATGATTTATGAAGCACGCCCTAATGTTACAGCTGACGCTGGTGCCTTATGCTTTAAATCAGGAAACGCGGTTATTTTACGTGGTGGTAAAGAAGCGCTTGCTTCGAGTAAAGCGATTTCAGAAATTCTACAAAATGTACTGGTCGAGCATGGTTTACCCCCTGAGCTCATTACTGTTGTACCTAACCCTGATCGAAAGTTGATGCAGGAATTGTTAGAGCAGCGTGACTTTATTGATGTGGTGATCCCCCGTGGCGGAGAAGGCTTAATCAATTACGTTACTGAAAATAGTAAAATACCGGTTATTCAGCATTTTAAAGGGGTGTGTCATCTCTATTTCGACGCCGATGCTGATTTTGAAACAGCAATTCAATTGTTGATTAACGGCAAAACTCAGCGCACTGGCGTATGTAATGCAATAGAAGGGCTGGTTATTCATAAAGACATAGCCGAACAAATATTGCCCATCGTCAGCGATGTGTTACTTCGTCACTCAGTGACAATCAACGCTTGTGAACGCTCTGCCGAGCACATTGCACGTTGCAATGTCATTCAAGATGAAGACTTCGGTGAAGAGTATTTAGATTTGGAAATTGCGATCAAAACAGTCGATAGCATGGACGAAGCACTAGATCACATTGCAAGATTCGGTAGTAACCATACTGAGGTAATCTGTACTCAAAACGAAGTATCAGCTAAGCGTTTCCAGCGCAGTGTTGATGCCTCTGTAGTAATGGTCAACGCCTCTTCGCGCTTCTCCGACGGCAGTCAATTAGGCTTAGGTGCCGAGATAGGCATAGCAACCACAAAATTGCATGCCTATGGACCAATGGGGTTAGAGTCATTAACCACTGAAAAATATTTGGTAAATGGCAATGGTCAGATTCGCGCTTAATTAATATGTGCTTATTAGTGCCCATTTGTTAAGTGCCCACAGTACTTATCACTTCTAAAAAAATGCGAAAGCGACTATTAGCTTTCGCATTTTTTTTGGTTATTTTTCTAGTTAAACGTCTTCACATACCTTAAAGGCTGTCCTGGCTAAAGTAATTTAGCAAGAACCATCCCGATAAGCTGCTAGCCGCAGTGACAAAAGTTCCCCATGCCCAATCTTTCAGGGTGATACCTAACGGCCATCCCTCCAAGATTGCATAATTCGTTAAATTATAGGCACCATAGGCCGCCAAGCCTAAAACAGCGCCGTCTAAAAACACCTGCCACCACTGTGCATCTATATTTTTCAGCACCACTAAATACACTGCCGCAGCACAATACAACAAATAGAAGGTTACCCAAGGGGTCATAGGGTAAGACTCTCGCAACATCCCCTGCATGGCCTCAAGATAACTATTTTTAGCAACTAACCCCAGCCAGATACCATCCAAAATAAGGTAACAGACCGCAACTCCCCCATAAGCTATGAAAAATGACTTCATTTATTACTCCCTGTGTTTGTTTGAATTTAAACATCAGGTATTTATACCCCTCAAGTCTGAAAAAGATACATTTGCGCTGTAATAATTTCCGTCACTATGGCTATTGGCTTACCTTTTGAAAACCCCAAAACAAAAATTAATAATTAATTTTCAACGACTTAAATCAATTGATAAGTTGTGGCATTAAGTTCGCAATACTCTACTTAGTAATGACGATTTTAATCAAATAACATTTGTTAGGGAGAATCCAATGGAAATTTTTGAAGCAATCCGTAGAGACCATGAAAAGCAACGTCTTCTAATGAAGATATTAGTCGAAACCTCTGGAGATACAGAGAGCCGTCGAGATTTTTATGCTGAACTCAAACAGGCGCTAGTAGATCATGCCATCGCCGAAGAACGTTATTTTTACTCGCCGTTGATGAAGTCTGATCAAACAATTGAACAATCAAGACATGCTATTGCTGAGCATCATGAAATTGATGAGTTACTTGAAAAGCTGGATGAGACTGAAATGACGTCACCTGGTTGGTTAGCAACCATGAAAAAGCTTAAACATTTAGTCGAACATCACTTAGCAGAGGAAGAACAAGAGTTTTTCCAACAAGCAGGCAAAGTATTAACGGCATCTCAAAAAGATAACCTTGCTGACAAGTATCAAGGTGAAATGGAGAAAGCTCACTAAATTTATTGTTCCTCTCCCCTTACTTAGGGTCCTGTTGCTCTGATTAAGTTCTAGAGCAAGCCATCGTTTTCGTCACTACCGAGAACGGTGGTTTTTTTTATTAGACAGTTTGATTGCCCACTTGCTGCTAACCAAATTAGATTATCTCTGGGTGAAGATTTCAAAACCTAGAAAAGCTGCAAGCATAGATTCCACCGAAACTTTAAAGCCACGATAGAGTAATGTTGATTATTTATGGAAAACTTTACTTTTATGCTTTTAAATGGCGGTAAATAATGAAAAGATCCCTTCACTTCATTCATCAGAGCAGCAACTTCTATGGCACGTTTAAATCAAAGGATAGTGAACTTTGTCTGTCTTATCAGTCTATTTAGCAGTCAATTCACCATGGCCCAAGTTATTAGTGATTCGGAGTTGGAAGTTAAACCGGATGAGACCGAGGAAACCTTAACGGAAAAACGCGACGCCTCCGATGATTTAGCATTAAAAATACCGTTCGCCATAACGCAGTATAAAACCAATTATATTCTACCGGTGTCTTACGTAAAAAACCCGAACACCATAGGCGTAACAGAACTGGATTCTGAGAACGTCGACAATTTAGAAGCAAAATATCAAATCAGTGTAAAACTGCCGATCCATATAAACGAAGATAACTTGTCGGGAGTATATGCTGGCTTTAGTGTGACCTCATTTTGGCAAGTATATAACGACGAAGCGTCAAAGCCTTTTAGAGAAACCAACTACGAACCAGAGATTTTCTATTTTTGGAAAACTCAGTATCGTTTTCTAGGTATAAAATTCGACCAAGTTCATTTAGGTTTAAATCATAATTCCAATGGCCAAAGTGGTTTAAAATCTAGAAGTTGGAACCGTCTATATGCCTCTGCATTGTTTAGCGATAAAGATTCAGTTTATTACTTAAAAGCTTGGTATCGAATTCCAGAAGATGAAAAGGAAACTATCAACAGTTCTGAAGGCGATGACAATCCAGATATCACTGATTATTTAGGCCACTTTGAAATTGGTTATGGTAAAAAAGTCGGTAATTTCAACTTTCTTACTTTATTGAGAAACAATTTAAAATCAGATAATAAAGGCAGTATTGAGTTGAATATCACCTATCCTTTAAATAAACGATACGATGTGGTTTTCCAATATTTTAACGGATACGGCGATTCTTTGATTGATTACAATCGTCACCAACAGCGTTACGGAATAGGTATTCAGCTCAAATATTTATAATGAATAACCCTATTTCTAGAGAAAAACTTTAAAAATAGAATGTAAAAACTACGAAAGTGTCTGTATTTATTGCGTCGTTAATCGATAACAGACAAATGTAATTAAGGTTTTATCATATAATTCAATAAGATAAAAACCAATAAGGTTGGCACGCAGTTCGCTTTACTTTGTCGAGTAGATTCAGTTTTCGAAATAGGTGAAGTATGTTTATTATAAAATACTATGGGCTGGGTGGTTTACTTTCTTTAGCACTTGCTTTGCTAGTAGATAGTTTGTTGCTTAAAGCACTGTTTATCTGGGTTGGTTTTTCACTAGTCTTAGTTACCTTTGCCTACGCTCTTCAATCACCTAAAATTTTCAGAAAAAAAATTGATGGTTCTATCCCCTTTTACGTGAAGTGGGTTTTTATCCCGTTCTTTTTTGGTGTGCAGTTGTACAACGCTTGGGCGCGCAAAAACGACAGTGTTCCACCAATCCAGAAAATTCGTGAAAACCTTTTTTTAGCTTGCCGTCTCTTCCCTTCAGACATGCCAGAGTTGAATCACTTAAATGTTAAAGCCGTACTCGATGTTACTGCAGAGTTTGACGGGCTAGATGTGTCAGCACAGGGTGAAAATATGGATTATTTAAATGTCCCGGTATTAGATCACCAAAGCCCCTCTAAAGAAGATCTTTTGCAAGCCATCAGTTGGTTAGACAACCATATAAAAGCCGGCAAAGGTGCGGTAGTGCATTGTGCATTAGGTAGGGGCCGCTCTGTATTAGTGATGGCTGCCTATTTATTAAGTAAAAACCCTGAGCTAAGGGTGGAAGAAGCTATTCAGGAGATTAATCAAACACGCTCTACTGCTCGTTTGAATAAACATCAACTCAAAAAATTAAAAGATTTGCACAGCCAAGGGGTATTCACTCAAAAGAACCGACTTGCGATTGTGGCAAACCCTGTTGCTGGCGGCGGTAAATGGCAAGACAGCAAAGAAGAAATTATTCAACGCTTATCTCCTCACTACGATCTTGAAATATACCAAACCACACCAGATCAAGATGGCAAAGAAATGGCACAAAAAGCTATTAAACAAGGAGCTAAGTATATAGTGGCTTGTGGCGGTGATGGCACTTTGACAGAGGTGGCTTCGCAAATTGTTAATACAGATCTTACCTTAGGTATAATGCCGATGGGGACAGCGAATGCTCTTGGTCATGCCTTGTATGGGCCAGCATCTAAAGTATCCCCCGTGAGCGTCGCATGTAATGCTATTGTTGAAGGTAGTGAAAAGTTAATTGATACAGCTACATGTAACGATGAACTTGTTCTACTAGTCGTTGGTATCGGTTTTGAACAAAAAATGATTGAAAAAGCCGATCGTGATGAAAAGAACAATAGTGGTCAACTAGCCTATATTGGTGCTTTGTACGATGCCATAGAAGTCAACAACTCGGCTAACTTGAGCATTCAAATAGACGATAATGATCCCCAATCCATTCACACTGGTAGCTTAGTTATCGCCAATGCAGCACCAGCTACAACGGTGTTAGCTCAAGGAGGCGGTCTACCCGATTTTACTGATGGGTTATTAGATGTTACTTGGCTCACCAAGACTTCAACAGCCAGGGAAAATTACCTCAAACTTGCCCAACTGGCATTGCGAACCCTAATCGATAGTGACGATAACGACAATATCCATCATCTTACAGCCAAGAAAATAACGGTTAACGGAGAAGGAAAGCTGAAGTATGTTGTGGATGGAGAGAACCGTGAAGCAGATAGTATTCAGGTTACTCAACAACCCCAGTCATTGAAAGTTTTCACTCAGCTGGATAATTAGAACTTATCAGCGAAGTAAGCACTACAACACCACTTTTTGTATCGATAACCGGTACGCAATGTTGC
Source organism: Aliiglaciecola sp. (assembly GCF_039982535.1). Taxonomy (NCBI): domain Bacteria; kingdom Pseudomonadati; phylum Pseudomonadota; class Gammaproteobacteria; order Alteromonadales; family Alteromonadaceae; genus Aliiglaciecola; species Aliiglaciecola sp. The sequence continues at coordinate 63,924 of NZ_JBDWYG010000038.1, read as the reverse complement.
TGTAACATTGTTAAACCTACAAGTTGTTCTAGAATTACTATGTAAAATTTACTCTCCATTCAAGCTCGTCAAGTTTGAAAAAATCAAAAAGACAATATTATTCAATATCTTACTCTATGGCACGAATGCTGAATGTTAAATATGGTTGCATAGTGTTTTACAAAAAATTGCTATATAGGGTGCTAGCAGCAAGGCACTTCGAAACCGAAATAAGCTCATTAAGGAGTTGAAAATGTCAGTTAATAGTAATGCTCAAGAAGATCAACAGGAAACTAACCGCACACTCCTCAAAGCTGTCATCCAAATGTGTCGCTTAGGCGGCGATTTTTACAACCTTATAGGTCAAAATATTAAGCACTATGCTGTTAAGCAAGTATGCTTCGATACCGCTAAAAGTTACTTCAAGCAAATCCCTGAGCTTGTGAAAATTGGTGAAGAACACTACAACTTGCCTGAACAAGAAACCATGACCTCCACCTCCATCGAAGATTATTATCAGAATGTTTTAAGTAAACAGGTCGGTTTGAGTCCCTCAGATTTGGTTCAGCATCTCATTGAAGTTGAAGAACAACATTTAAGCCAATTAAATGATGCAGTCAGCGCCACCAGCGAACTCGAAGTAAAAGCAGCCATTGCCAATGTAGTCGCTCAAATCGTAGTGACCTATCAAAAGCTGACAGAATTAACATCTTCAATTTCAGATAAAGAAACATCATAGACGTACAGGTATTCAACATGGAACTAATAGAGATTGATAAATTTTGGACCTTAATTCACGACAAATTAGAGGGATGGCTGGAATCAGGAGTTAAACATTTACCGAATTTTGTCGTCGCCATTCTACTTGCCATTTTATTCGGCATTATTGCTAAATTTGTGGGAAGAGGTGTCCGTAATGTATTGCGCAGAACCTTAGAGTCGAAACAAATTGCAGACCTGTTGGCATCGATTATTAAAGCAATGGTGTTAGTAGCTGGACTGTTTATAGCCCTAGACTTCTTGGGTTTGACTGGTACCGTCACCTCATTATTAGCAGGTGCTGGCATCGTCGGTTTGGCCTTAGGGTTTGCCTTCCAAGATATGGCAGAAAACCTTATTGCAGGGATTGCCATGGGTATTCGAAAACCGTTTCAAATTGGTGATGTAATCGAAGCAGACAAAGTTTTTGGAACGGTGCAAACCATCAATCTGAGAAATACCCTAGTAGAAACGTTCTTTGGTCAAATTGAAGTTATTCCAAACAAAATACTTTTCCGAAATATTCTAACTAACTATTCATCTACTGGACGACGACGGATAGAGGTACCTGTAGGGATATCCTATGGAGACGATCCCGAACAAGCTGCCGAAAAACTAGTAGAGGTAATTAATCAGTGTGATTTTGTGATTAATAAGGAAGAAACTGCTGTCTTTGCAGAGGGGTTTGGCGCTAGCAGTGTAGATTTATTAGTGTGGTTTTGGATTAAGTACCCCGGCCAAACAGGGTTTATGCAAGCCAGACACGAAGCCGTTGTGAAGATTAAAAAAGCCTTAGAAGAAGCAGATATCCTGATCCCTTTCCCCATCAGAACACTCGATTTTGGTGCCAAAGGCGGTGAGAAACTGAATACAATGCTAAGCAGTAAGCATAACAATGATAAAGGTGACAGCTCTGCTAACGACTCGGAGTCAGCCCCCCAATCTGAACAAGGTTCCAATAACGAGCCGAATTAATAACCTCGGTTCCTAAAGTTTCACGGGCTCAAAAGCATGTTGAGTCCGTGCAACCTTTTGAGAATAACCTACGGAAATCCAGCTAAGTAGTATGCTAGATTTTTAATCTCTGCAGTACCTCAAAAAACTTTTACAACACAACCATACTAGCAGATACAATATCGTCTGATGCTCACCCAATAATCCGTATTTTTTGGAAAAACGGCTAAATTAACAATCTACCCCTTAAACTGAATATTTGAACGATGGTGATATTCGCAATCAAGCTGCTTTGACCTAGACTAATAGCCAATAGCCTTTTTGAACTTTTGCATAGATAATTAGTGGTTATATGCTTCACTTTGAAGAATCAACATGGCCATAAAACAGACTATATATATCAGTTAGAAATGAAAAGTATTGAGAATGGTAACTCATGAATAGGATGTTAGTTTCCCATGACAGTTAGAATGAAAAATCGCTCACTAGAAGAGGTTATCCTTTTAGCGATTACCGGTTCAGCAACATTAATATTATTTCCTTTTTTTATTTTAACCTTCTTAGGCGATGACAAAGCTCACATTCTAGTGGACTTTATTGCAGTCAGTGGAATTTTCATCACATTCCTTGGGGTTTGGTTTACCAGGAAGATTAAATTATTTAGTGGTTTATTTGCCATTGTTGCTCAAGTAACCATCATACTGGCCATTTATTTTAAAGGCGCCGCCTTAATTTACTGGGTTTTTCCTATCATCATAGCCAGCTTCTACTTGTTACCCACTTTAATTGCAGGCTTATTCAACGCTGTTTTAATTATTATTGTTTGCTTGATGACTTATGAGCAATTTGACAGTTTCACCCTACCTCGTATTATCGCTGCATTTCTCGTCACCAATGCTTTTTCGTTAATATTTTCAGTTTTTATGCAAAATAAAAATCGGCAGTTAATGGCAAGAGGTAAAATTAACCAATTGCACACTAAGATTCTCGAGTTAATCGTAAAGTCCAATAAACTCTCCAAGGTGCTACCTGCTATTACTCAAGCCATAGAAAACGAAATCCCAGAAGCCATTTGCGGCATTTTATTAATCGATAAAAAAGGCGAAAGCTTAACCTTAGGGACCGCCCCAAAGCTTCCCGAATTTTATAATAAAGGTGTAGATGGCTCACCTATAGGCCCTGGAATGGGGCCATGCAGCGAAGCCGCGTATACGGGAAAAAGAGTAGTCGTGTCAGATATTGCGGCTCAGGCTAATTCGAATGCATGGGCAAAATTGGCGCAGAAAGCGGGTTTAGCAACCTGTTGGTCCGAACCGATCATTGGCAATCAAGGGAATGTACTTGGCACTTTTTGCATTTACTACAGTAAAATTACCACCCTAAAAAATTCTGAATTTAAGCTCATTGAGCAATTTGTAAACCTTGCCCGTATCGCAATAGAGCGACAAAGAGCAGATCAAATTATATGGCAACAAGCCCATTATGATAGTTTAACAAAGCTACCAAACCGTAATCTACTGCATGAACATTTAGCTAACTCCATCGCTAATGCCCAGCGAGATTCTAAACAACTTGCGATTGCAATGTTGGACCTAGATAACTTTAAGAGTGTAAACGACACTTTAGGCCATGAGGCCGGCGATACAGTGCTAATTGAATGTGCCAAACGAATAACAAGCTGTATTCGAAATAACGACATTGCCGCTCGCTTAGGTGGAGACGAATTTATTGTGGTGTTTATCGGCACCACTTTGCCTGAAGATGTTAAACATGTCGCTAAAAAGCTCTCAGAGACCCTAGCGCAACCATACAAACTCGCAGGCAAAGATGTTTTTTGTACTGCCAGTATCGGAATTGCCTTGTTTCCAAAGGATGCCCAAAGTATTGATGCTTTATTCAGAAATGCTGATCAAGCAATGTATACCGCGAAAACCCAAGGACGCAATGCAATTCACTACTTCAACGATGAAAGTGACCTAAACAACGACTGAGTTTAAAGTCGTATTACCACTGAACTAGCCCTAAACTTTCCCGAAGTTTTAATATATGTTCAGGAGCACCTTCTCGATCGAAGCTGTCGTGCCAACGCCAATAGTTAGTATGGGTAAATAATCGCGGGTAACGATTAGGGTAAGCGGCTTCGACGTCAATATCTAAAATAGGTGAATCAGGTTGTTCTTCAGACACCAGATCTTTTGAAATTTGAGGGTTTGCAAACGCTCTACTTACAGGGCCCGATATCAAGTCTCCGAAGAAAATATTAAAGGGTTTAGAGTAGATATTTGTCCATCGCACTAGACTAAAAACCGCACCATGATGCAAAAACTTATCATCTCCAGTTTGATAGTAGTAATGTTCATTCTCCTTCACAGGTGGCGATGTAGGGTATTCACGGTCTAGTTTTCTATCTACAAAGTCCATTTTATTATCAAACAATAAAAAATCAGCATAAGTTAGAGGACTACCTAAGGTAACTAGATCCGACACCAGCCATTGAGACATCCCGCTATTTTCGCCGTGGGCTTCTCCATCACGTTTTAACTGTTCAAATAATTTAAGTTGAAGTTTACGATATTCATCAACGTTAGGAAGATGATCCATACTTTCCATTGCATGGATTAGTTTTAATGCATCCTCAGACAGGGGTAACGACTCCCCAGCGGCATTTTTGAATTTATTTTTACGAGCCCAATATTGAATTAACACATCATAAGCAATGATCGAACCTAGACTGTGACCAACAAGAACAATGCGGTCATACTTCCCAGTTTGAGCGATACTTTCCAGTAATTTAACGCCGCCATCTCGAATCTCTTTTCTGACTTTTATGTTAGATGGCGTAGCCGTAATGTACCTAGCCACATCACCGAGATAGCTGACGATTTTTGCAACTGCAATACTTAAAAGAACAAGTAAAACAGGGCTTATATACAGTTCATAAATCTTATGTAGACTCACACCTCCTTTGCCGCTATCTGTCGGTTCGAAAAAGTTAATAGAAATTAAAATGGCTAATATAGTAAAGATTAACCCCCACAATAAATAAATCATTGGCTTTAAAGCGGAAGGATAATCACTGGGTTTACGTCTTAACATCGAGAAAACCCACCCCCGCAAATGCTCCAAAGTGGTACCAACAGTGTGATGCGCCCAGTAATATTCGTAAAAGTCGACTCGAGAGGTGGTTTCTTTTGAGGAACTATTTTTAATAGTGGCGTAATCAGTAGTAAGACGACGGTGCTCAAAAGAACCGGATACTTCACTGGGCTTATTCCAAAAGCGAGTGTTATCTAAATTGGTATCTTTTACCCAAACTGATTTAACAAATTCTCTTACCGTTTCCATTGGCCTCTGTTCACCAATACCGTGAACTAGGACCACCGCTTGTTTTTTTGTTGTTGCCATCAAGATTCCCTCCCTTTAATTAGATTAGTATAAACTTTAAGCTATTTTTCGCTAATGAATATTTCAATTGATTAACGCAAACAGCTTGTTCAAGTTTAATGTAAATAACCAATGACACTAGATAGTCAAAGGGTAGCGCCTACAAACTAGTAATAAAAGGGCAAAACCGCTAACCCACTTCCTTTAGTTACATATTATGGTTTGCTATGGGATAATATTCTTTGGTGGCTCCTGAACCTCATCTAATGTGGCTTAAATGATAGTGAACGCAAAGTAAGCCCAACAAAACTTTAGTAATTTTGACGCCTTTTTAAAAAGATAATCCATTGATAAATTCCAATTCTCAAATCAAAAGAAATATGGCACTTGCATGGCCTCTCGCATTTAACGCCTTGCTAGTTCAGTCCATGTTGATGATTGATACATTGTTAGTTGCACCTTTAGGTGAACTGCCAGTCGCCGCCATGGGCATTGCCACCACTATTGTTGCTTTTGTATTGGGAATTGAAATCGCAATTGGCAACGGTATACAGCTTCTGGTTGGTCGCGCATTTGGTACAAAGAGCCAAGCCGAACTTGCTATTGCCTATTGGTCAGGGTTAGTCATAAATATCTCTACTGCTTTAATCTTTATGCTCGTTTTAACCTTGTTTAGTTCTCAACTCGTTGCCGGCATCACCGATAACCCCGAACTCGCAAAATTAACCGAATCATACATTTCAATTATTAAGTACATTGTATTGCTCACCGCATACACCCAAGTGAGTACGGCATTTTGCAATGGCATAGGAAATACTATGGTGCCCCTTAAAGGATTTATGATTGAACTGCCGGTGAATGCACTATTAAGTTACTTCCTCATCAATGGTGTAGCTGACTACCCAGGAGTGGGATTAGAAGGGGCAGCCTGGGGAAGTTTGATTTCAGTGCTTTTAAGAGCTGTATTTTTATTCTTTGCCCTTAAATTAAATAAAAAAGTGGACATCACTTATCCGGTAAATAGACCACTACTCACTGAAATACGACCGCAATTCGCCGAGATATATCCCATTGCAGCTAACTTTTTTGTTCTATTTGTTGGCGCAACCGTCTACCAATTATTATTTGCTCAATTGGATCTATACGCTTTTGTAGCCATTACTTTAATCTTTCCTTGGGTACGTGCTGGCACCCAATTTCCAAACGCTTGGGCTCAAGCTTCTGCAATCAGCATCAGTCAGGCATTGGGGCAAATAGAGAAACAAGACCTGAAATTGTTCATCGCTAAATGCATTAAAATCGGCATGATCATATCAATTGTAATCGCCCTAATCTTTTTGATTTTGAGCCAGAATATTCAGTATATTTACCCAGATATCGAGAATGAAGTGCAAATGGCTTTATTGCTCATAGCTCCGTTGTACATGATTCTACCGATAATCAGAGCCTACAATACTGTGACGGGAAATATTCTACGAGCTTTAGGAAATAGTAATCTAGTATTAAAAATTCACTTTATCACCCAGTGGGCGATTTCGCTGCCAATATGCGCACTTTTAATTCTACATTTCGAGGTTTCAGTGTTTTGGGCATTTGCAATGATACCCATAGAAGAACTTCTTAAAGTGCTTCCGTTTTACCGTTACAAGCAATTTTATATAAAGCGTTTAATTGCCCAATAAAAAAAGCGCCAGAGGCGCTTTTTTTAGTAATACCCGATGATGTTATTTACCAATAGTAAGGTTGGAAACAACATTTCTCACATCATCAGTATTTTCAGCAATAGTAACTGCTAACTCACGCTCAGCGTTTGAATCAAGCTCTCCGGTGAGGGTTACAATACCGTCTTCAACTTCAACTTCGATATCGGTACCGCTAACTTCTGACTCAAACAGTAGGCGTGTTTTCACTACCGATTCTACTTTAGAATCTTTTAAAGATTGCATAATTTGCGCTGTGTCAGAATCTTCTTCATCAGTGATAACTGTTAGCTGGTTATCAACGTCATCTACACCGTCTAGGGATAGCATAAGTTCTTCGGCCAGGGCTTTGTCTACATCGGTGTTAACTTTACCAGTTAAGACAATAACGCCATCTTTAACGTCAGTATTAATATCGAAAGAATCTAGATTGCCATTGAACAGTAAAGTAGTTTCAGCTTTACCATCAATCCATGCATCTTTTGCTTTATCTGACCATTCGTTTTCTGCGTTAGCACTCATTGAAGCAGTTGTTAAAGCAGCGGCTATAATTAGTGAACAAGTAGTACGTTTCATATCAGTCTCTCCTTTTTGTTTAGACACTTTTACTAATGCCAATTCAATGCCAACACGTAACCACTTGATTATTATGCTAATTTTAAAAATTAAATATTAACCTCGAAAAATGTCATGTAGTTTTGAAATACTCAAATGTAATTTCTACAGCATTAAAAGAAGTAAATTTGAAGGTGTTAATGGCATTGGAAACAGCGACGTTTAGTCTAAGTAGTATGGTTTATCATAAGGTTGAATAACCTTTAAGCCGTGAGTTCGGCAAAGGTTGAGGCATCTAACTATTGCCAGTAAATTTAAAGTGAATATTACTGACGATGAATGGACTGGCGGTCTGAATGACTTAATAAATCAAAACTCCACCAATCAGTTTGGTTAGGACTGCAATGATGTAGTTTTAAGTAAGTTTTTAACTTTGAGCACACTTTTAGTGAAATCTTCTGAGTCTTGCTCGGTATATTGAACATGTTCTTTTCCTTGCTCAATTGCCACTAATTGGCGCAGGATAATCGAATGAATATCAGGTTTATCAGTTATCGAGGCAATGCGGTATAAACTCTCGACTAATCGGATACTTACCGCCACAGAACTTACAGAATACTGGCGAATCTGATCAAACGCAGAATTAGCTACCCCCTCAAAATCATAGGGATTTCGGCGTAACCTCAAAATACCATCTTGATCGTAGTATTCCCCTGAATGTAATTCTTGTTTTGATATATTGCAAAGCACTACACATAACTTATCAACGCAAGTAATCGCCGTATAGGGATCATTAACCCCAGGAGACAGAGCACGCACGGCAATTTCTACCATTTGATGTATTGCATACTCGGGATCTTGAATCGGTGTTCGATTACTGCCGATGACACAACTTTGATTTACAAGGCTAGATAATCCATCTTGGATAGGTTTTAAACTTTTCAAAGTCGCTAGTTCAGCTCCTTCATTGATCAAATGACCAGGTCGCCATTTAAACTCAATAAAAAGATCATGTTTGCTGGCAATTTCCAGCAATTTATCATTACTCAACAGCTGTAAATAACCACTTTGCTCAGCGAGTATTGTCAAAGTATAAGAAAACGTTTTTCCCACCTCTTTACCTAATTTAGGTGTAGTCTCAGCACAGAATAGAGGCTCAAGGGAATGGTTAATTTCGTCGCAAAGCTCGTTAATGACGTTATCAGCTTGAATTGAGCGTGAAACATGATGAATAAAATAGATAAGGACAAAAACACTAAATAATGTCGCTAACAGACACCAAATAATAGCCAAACCCATTTTGATGCCCTGATTTGAATCTAAGCTCATGGAATAAATTAGCACCAGACAGTATGAAAATATTGATATAAAGGTTCCCAAGACCACTTGAGTCCCTCTGTCGTCCATAAAATTACGAATTAAGCGCGGACCGAATTGAGATGAAGCTAAGGTTAAGGTAACAATTGTTATAGAAAAGGCGATACTGGTAACCGTTATCATTGAAGCGGCGATGGTGTTGAGTAAGGAAAGCAAGGTGCTTTGCTCGGTTTCGTATAAAAAGGGAAGCCAATCTAACTTTCCCCAGGCTTGAGCATGATCAATCCAGACCATTAACCAAGCTGAAAAAATGGAAGTAATAACCATTAATAGTGGAACGAACCAGAAACTAGTTTTTATTGAATCAAAAAGCTTGTCTAGACTGGCTAGGTTTTTCATTAATAGTTCCTTTTATCAAACCAATTCCACTGTATTGTGAAAGCGTCAGCCTTGCCTTTAAGCTGCAAGGAAGGCTTATACGTCAGTTTATTTTTTCGATTTTTTCTTGGCAAAAAGCAGCATACTAATGACTAGTATAATCATAAATAAGCCAAAAGAAGCTAAGAACGTATAAATTGGGCTTCCACCAGCAAGTCCCGTTGATGTTACAAAAAAACCAACACTAACTACTAAAGCGATAATTATTAATTTAAAGTCCATAAGTCACCTCGTTTAAAGTACAAAAGGGCTCTAAGAGCCCTTTTAGTTTGCTTGGATGTTATTAATCTTGAGTAGATTAACAGTCTTGATCTTCAGCTTTTACGCCTTCTTTCACATCTTCACAAGCATCCTCAAGGGCGTTACCTGCATCGGTAACCATTTCATCAACACTTTCGCCAGCGTCCTCTGCAGGACCTTGCTCACATGCAGCTAGTGCAAATACTGAACCAGCAACTAATAGTATTTGAAGGGTATGTTTAAAATTTTTCATGTGTTTCTCCGTTACTTTAATATTGTTTTAAATCTAAATAAGTGGTGTTAGCAAAGTTCGCTAGACTTTCGGACCTTTGCCACGTAGTGCATTCGCTATTAGTGAAATCACAAGTAAAACTACGAATACAAAAAAGATAATTTTCGCGATTCCGGCTGCGGTACCAGCTATTCCACCAAAACCAAATACAGCTGCGATAATTGCTATAACTAAAAATGTTAGTGCCCAGCTCAACATAATATTCTCCTTTTGTTTGTGTTCGATATTTGTAATGCGTTTTACATGCCAACTAAAAATAAAAACATAAGATACTGATATATATAGACATAATACAATTCCGGATGATTTGAGTTAAATCGCCTTCGGGGTTTATTTGCAAAAAGTACACTAGCGATAGAAACTTTTTCACATTTGTTATGTGATGAATCTGTACTTAGTTGGGTTTGACTAAAATTAGTAAAGAGGAATGTCTGATAAAGCTAAAGTTTAGAAAAGAGGTGAGTAGATATAAGCCAAGCACAATTAACGTTAACTATGCTTGGCCACGCATTTTTGTTATTCGATGTCTGTAATGTTCACTATAGGATAGTAAGCTAGGTGGGACATTAACAAAAAGTTATCTCGCCAGTATTTGTGCTGCTTGTTTGGCAAAATAAGTTAATATACCGTTTGCTCCTGCCCGTTTAAATGCCAGTAAGGATTCCATGATAACCGCTTCTTCATTTAGCCAACCGTTATCAAATGCCGCTTTATGCATGGCATACTCACCACTGACTTGATAGGCAAAAGTAGGGACTTGAAAGGTATCTTTACAGCGTCGTACGATATCTAAGTAAGGCATACCAGGTTTAACCATAACCATATCCGCACCTTCTTTTAGATCAAGGCCAATTTCATGTAAAGCTTCGTCAGAGTTGGCGGGATCCATTTGGTAACTATGCTTATTTCCGCCCTTTATGTTACCGGCAGAACCGACAGCATCACGAAACGGGCCATAGTAATTAGAAGCGTATTTTGCTGAATAAGCCATGATGCAGGTATTGATGTAGCCATGCTCTTCTAACGCTTGACGAATGATACCAATACGTCCATCCATCATATCAGAAGGAGCAACTATATCTGCGCCTGCTTCAGCGTGGGATAACGCTTGTTTAACCAATACTTCACAGGTTTCATCATTTAATACATACCCAGTTTCATCGAGTAAGCCGTCTTGCCCATGGGAAGTAAATGGGTCAAGTGCCACATCCGTCAACACTGCAATATCTGGCGCATTCTGCTTAATTGCTCTAACCGCTCGCTGCGCTAAGCCTTGTGGATTAAATGCTTCACTCGCACATTCCGTCTTTATTTCCAGGGGCGTTACCGGAAAAATAGCAATGGCTGGTATGCCAAGCTCGACTAGCTCTTTGGCTTCCTCTACCAATAAGTCTATTGATAAACGCTCAACACCAGGCATAGATGGAACAGGCACTCGTTGTTGTGTTCCCTCGACAACAAACATAGGGTAAATGAGATCCTTCACTGATAAGGTATTCTCTGCCATCATCTCACGGGTAAATTCGTGTCTGCGCATTCTTCTCATACGATTAGCAGGAAACTTTTGTTCGAACATAAAAACCTCTACCTCTTTAATTTTTCAACTTTGCAAATTTCAAACGATATCACGGGGATGTAGATGTATACTTCTGACCCTATTTCGGCCATCACGTTTGGCTTGATACAAGGCTTTATCCGCACTTTCTAGTAGACTTTTTTCATCATCTACTCCGCTTACAACAGTAGAAGCAACACCAACACTAATAGTCACTTTAAGTTGTAGACCATCAACTTCAGTGACCGTATTTTCAATGATTTCTCTGAGCTTCTCACCTAAAGATCTAGCGCCATCGAAATCTGTATTGGGCAAAATAAGAGCAAACTCTTCGCCACCGTAACGACAAGCATCATCGGTGGTACGTTTTAAGTTCTGTTTCAGCACTTTTGCCACATGTTTAATGACCTCATCACCAGCAACGTGCCCATAAGTATCATTAACATTCTTAAAATGATCGATGTCTAACATAATCAACGATAAATCTGAGCGTTCACGTCGGCATCGACGAGCTTCGGCCTGGAATTTTTTATCAAAATGTTTGCGATTGCGGATCCCTGTAAGACTATCGGTTCGTGTTTGCTGCTCTAATTCATTATTTGTTTCGGATAATTCTCGTAAAGCAATTTCCAACTCAAGTGTTCGCTCTTGCACGCTGTATTCTAAACTCTCTTGTGCTTCTTCTTTTAACTTGAGGGCTTTTTCTTGGGCTTCTCTAGCCATTCGCTCTTCAAGTAAAGCAAGCTCTTGATTTTGATACTGCTCGTCGCGTTGAATGGTATATGAGATGACTAAAACAAAGGCCAACATAAAAGTTTCAATAGCCGCGCCTAGCATCACAAAATATTGTGCGGGTATATTGATATCGAGTAAATTCGAACTTTCTAGTCCAGCTAAAAAGCCCGCCACAATTAAAACAGACCATGCGAGTAGATATAAACGAGCAAGTTTGACACCACGCCACATTAGCAATAAAGACACAATAAAAACCAAGAGGGATGAAAAACACAAGGCCACGAGGAAATACATTATGTAGTAGTAATAGGGGACAATCAGACTGGCAAGTACCGATAAGGATATCCACCAAATGGCGTATTTTAATAATCTGTCTAGATTTTGACTATGTTTATACACTTCAAGTAATTGTCGGGTACAAACGCAAGCAAACAAAATAGTCAGAGTAGCGAAAATACCTACACTGCGGCTTTGTAACCATACCCAATCAGGCCAAAGGTATTTAAATCCAACACCATGCATAGTCGCTAAGGTTAAAGCCACAGACACCACATAAAAACTATAACTTAGGAAGCTTGGGTTTCTGGTGGAAACGTAGAAGAATAAATTACTAAGGGCCATTGCAACCATAAAGCCAAAAAATAGGCCTAAAAGTAAATTTTGCTCACCAGAATAAATTAAATATTGTTTTTCATCCCACACTCGCAAGGGTACTTTCAGTGTGCCAGTGGTTTCGACTTTAACAATTACTGATATTCTTTGCTCTGATTCGGGAACTGGGAAGAGTAACTTTTCACTTTCTATCTGACGATTGCTAAACGGGTAACTGTCCCCTTCATGGTATTCGGAAATTAATTTACCACTACTAAAAAACCAAATATCCACCTTGTCGAGCATGACATAGTCTACTTCTAGAATTTTAGGGGTATCACTTAAGTTATTCGGCAGGAAAAACTTAAACCAGTAAGGATGTTTACTCATGCCATACGCTAAAACCTCTGACGTTTCTTCACTCCATTGGGAGTTCTGATAATTGCGTAATTGCTCTATGCTGAGGGAGTTAGTGGTGTCTTCGAGATAAAGCGTACCTCTATTGATTTCTAACAAATAGTCGTTGGCAGAGCCAAGTTTTGCAATCGAAAAAATACTGATTAATCCCAGCAGAATAACTAATCCAATATACCAAGTCTTATGGATGCTCTGCTGGTTATTGTTAGTTTTCAAAATTTGCGCCTACTGCAAATAAATTCATAGTATTTTGCCAACAGCTTTGCTGCAAGTCTTGAAGTTTTTGATTGCGCAAATTCGCAATATATTCAGCAATATGAGGAATATTTGCTGGTTGATTATTGCGGGACTTGGCTTTTAAGGTTTTGGGAAATAAATAAGGAGAATCCGTTTCTAGTAACATTCTATCTGATGGTAACTCCAATACGGCTTCTCTTAGGGATTCACCGCGTTTAGGATCACAAACCCAGCCGGTCACACCAATGTAAAAACCCAACTCCAAGTAGGCTTCCATTTCCTTCAGATTGCCCGTAAAGCAATGAACCACGGCTCCAGCTAACTTAGAAGAATAGGTTTTTAATAGCGCGATTTGCTCAGAGAAAGCGTCTCGTTCATGTAAATAAACAGGTAACTGTAATTCACAAGCTAATTCTAGTTGCTGCTCAAATATCCGTAATTGAGTGGCTGGAGGGGAAAAGTTACGATTGAAATCAAGCCCACATTCACCTATGGCAACAACCTTTTGATTATTTGCCAAATGACTTAATTGCTGAATAAAATCAGGTGTAGCATCTTTTGCGTAATGGGGATGTATACCCGCAGTGGAGAATAATGTTTGCGGGAATTGCTGCGCAATCGAAAGCGCATCCTGACTTTGTTGAACGTCAGTTCCAATAAGTAGCATACCCGTTACATCTGCATTTAGGGCATGCTCAACGACATCTGGCAAGAGCAAGCGCTTGTCAGGTAAATTTATCCCAATATCAAACCAATGTGCCAAACCACTATTCCTTACCCAGAATAAACATACCAATTTTTTATCGGTTTATTATACAGCTGTTAAATAGTAAGTAGTATTGAGGGAGGTGACTACAGGTTTAAATAGCCACCTACTTCATACCGAGATTAATTAATACGCTTTACTCGAATTCGGCGATTTTGGTCGTCTCTTCCTAAATGATAAGAACCTAAAGCCCCTCGCTCAATGTAGATAACATCATTGGCTTTTACTTTAAAGTTAGTGGCCTCTTGTTCACGCCAAAGGTGACCATTGTCCAATTTAAAGATAGCGCGTTTCTTGCCATCTCGGGTGACACTGACCACAGTTGCATAAATCTTATCGTCGGTGTTTTCCGGTAATTTCGCTTGTCTACCAAATTCCGCATTACGCTCGGTTTGATTTGCATTGTCAGGATTAGCATTTTGAGGTGCCGAAGGTCTGTTAGCTGGTAAAGGGGCTGGAACTTGCATCAAATCCTGCACTCCACCATAACTGTTCAATTGATTAACGATTTTGTCGTAACATACTAAACGTTTCAGGCTATTTTGAACTTGCCCACAATTTTTAAGCGCGTCACCAATGGATTCAGCTTGCACAGATATACTGGTTGCGTAAACACTGATTGATAGCACTAAGGTGATTAATTTCTTCATGATACTTCCTGGTTATTTTTTTCTTCTTCTTTTTCAACTTCGTCGTCATCATCTGCATTTGGTGTGTACAAGGCACCAATCATTATTCCAATCTCAAATAATATCCACATAGGAACGGCTAACAATGACTGAGAAATAATATCTGGGGGAGTCAATAACATGCCCACCACAAACACACCAACGATGACATAAGGGCGTTTTGCTCTTAATGAGGCTGCATCAGTAATCCCGACCCAACACATTAAGATTACGGCAATGGGAATTTCAAACGCCAGACCAAATGCGAAAAACAGTTTTAAAACAAAAGTAAGATAGCTACTAATATCAGTGGTAAATGCGACACCGCTAATTTCAATACCCGCAAAAAAGGCGAAAATAACGGGAAAAACTACAAAATAGGCAAACGCGATCCCAGCGTAAAAAAGCAAGGTACTTGATAATAGTAAGGGGGCGATTAACTTTTTCTCATTGCGGTATAAACCTGGTGCGATAAAACCCCAAACTTGATAAAGCACAAAAGGGATAGCAAGAAAGAATGACAACACTAAGGTTAATTTAAAAGGCGCAAAAAATGGTGCGCCTACGTCAGTAGCAATCATTTGGGAATTGTTAGGCATTGCGTTTAACAATGGAGTTGCCAACAAATGATATAAATCTTGGGCAAAGAAGGCCAAAGGTACAAATATCACCAATATACTTAAAACCGCCTTTAATAAGCGGCTACGCAATTCAATTAAATGAGAAATAAAACTATTTGGATCAGACATTTAAGGTTTATCTTTATCATAAGGCTTATTGACAGATTCTGCGGATGCTTTTAATTCATCAACCGTTTTTTGCAGGTCAGGAGACAAATTTTCTAGCCCCTGCTGTTCTGCTTTTTTTAGGTTTTCATGCAACTCATGAACCCGCAGTTGCTCTTCCACTTCCTGCTTAAATCCCGACGCCATTGAGCGCACGCTGCGAAATGTTTTTGCCACACTCCGCATAGCGCCTGGTAGACGTTCAGGGCCAAGCACTAACAGCGCAAGGATACCCACGACCAGTATTTCTAAGAATCCGATATCAAACATAAGCTAGTTTTTCTTTTCAACTATTCAGTTTTCTGATGTTGCTTTTCAGCTTCATTCTGTTGCTGGACATTTTGCTCTTTGGATTCAATTTTCTCTTCAGTTTTTTTTGCCGAGTCATCTTCAAAGTCAGCATCTTTATCGGATACCGCTTTCTTAAACCCTTTTACTGCGGAGCCTAAATCACCACCTAAAGAACGTAACTTTTTGGTTCCGAACAACAGTAAAACGATAACCAAAACAATCAACAATTGCGCCCAACCAATATTACCCATTTGAAAACTCCTATAAATTTAGTAAGGCTATTATACGTAGCTAAATTGAAACGTCACTGGATTTGATACATAGATAAAAAAAGAGCATGATTTATAGACCCTATTTGGAGCAGTAAGTTTGCCTAATTTTAGAATTGTTGCATTATTCTTTCTAACTTTGCATTTTAGTAAAACCGTGTCAGCCCAAGAAGAACAAGCTGTGTGGCTTGATTCCATGCATAAAAATATTTCTGAGTCTGTTTTAGATACCGCTCAATGGTTTGACAACTTTTTTGCCAATGAAAACCTCCAAGAAGACCAAAAAGCACTTGGAGAAGTCCGTCTGCGCCTTGGAATTGAACCGAGATCAAGAAGTTTAGAAGAATTTGAAGCGCGTTTGAAGGTAAGAGTTAAGCTTCCAAATCTAAAAAACCGAGTCGATTTGATCCTGACCGACTTTGATGAAGACCAAGACGATAAAATTGGGAGTAGTGGAAATAGTCAATTTAATCGGGAAGACAGTATCAATTTGGCATTACGTTATAAAGTGTCCCCCGACAGTGGCCTATCCCATAGAATTGGCTTCGGTCGTAGGTTTCAATATTACGCCAAATCAAGATACCGAGATGCATTAAGCTTAAGCAACTCATTGGAGATGCGCTACGACGCTTCAATTTACTATTATAACCGAGATAAATTTGGTACATCCCTAAGCCTGACCTTCGACTACGACTATTCCAAACACTTGTTACTGAGGTATCACAACCGCTTTGAGTATAGAGACAGAAGCAACGATTGGTTATGGCAGCATAGTTGGCAAGGGTTTAAACAAATTAATGATACAAGTGCTGTCATCTATGGTTATTACATAGAAGGGATAACGCAACCAAACTACCGCCTTGAAGAACATTTAGTCAGTGTAAAATTGCGCAAACAAACCAAAAGAAATTGGCTATTCTACGAAGTTGAACCTTTTATTTTATGGCGTCGCAATGAGCATTTTTCCGCATCCTATGGTCTTGCTTTGCGTATTGAAGGTTATTTTGGCGAGCGTTGAACACAATTTATGCATCAATGTGCGCCATTAGTGTTTTTCAGCCGTAGCAAATCTTAGCAGTCATATTGTCATCAATAACAAAGGAGGATATATGGGATTGTTAGTAGATGGAAAATGGGTTGATAAGTGGTATGACACAGAATCAAGTGGAGGAAAGTTTGAAAGACAAGCCTCCAAGTTTAGAGCACAAATATCGACTCAACCCGACGCAAAATACACGCCTGAATCAGGACGTTACCATTTATACGTTGCTCTTGCGTGTCCTTGGGCACACCGAGCCCTAATTTTCAGGAAGTTAAAAGATTTAGAATCACATATCGATGTTTCCGTTGTCGCTCCGGATATGTTGGAAAATGGTTGGGAGTTTGCTGAGTTTCCAGATGCCACTGGAGACAAGCTATTCAATTTCGATTTTATGCATCAAGTCTATACGAAGGCTCAGAAGGATATTACTAGTCGTGTAACTATTCCTGTGCTGTGGGATAAAAAAACCAACTCCATAGTAAATAACGAATCTGCTGAAATCATTCGAATTTTCAACTCTCAGTTTAATTCGCTTACCAATAATCATACAGATTACTACCCTCAGGATTTGCGCGAAGAAATTGATGAAATAAATGATCGTGTCTACAACAATATAAACAATGGTGTGTATAAAGCGGGTTTTGCAACGAATCAAATGGCTTACGAGGATGCGGTTATTCCTTTGTTTGAAACCCTTGATTGGCTGGAGCAAAGACTCGCTAAACAGCGCTATTTGGTAGGTCAACAAATTACCGAAGCAGATTGGCGGTTGTTTACGACCCTAGTAAGGTTCGATGCTGTTTATGTGGGGCATTTTAAGTGCAATATTCGCCGTATAGCTGACTATCCCCATCTATCCGGTTATTTGCGAGAGCTATATCAATACCCAAAAGTGGCTGAAACCGTTAATTTTGTCCATATTAAACGACACTACTATTTTAGCCATACCCAATACAATCCAACGCAAGTTATACCCGCAGGGCCAGTAATGGACTTGTGGGAACCCCATAATCGCCATTTATTGCCTTAAATCCCGGTAATAATCCCCCAGTACAAGTAAATTAGCTCGTACTGGGGATTAGGCTGACAAAACCGTTAATATGGCTCTAACAAACTATCATTAGTACACAGTAGTAATTGCAACCTTAACAACTATAAAGTCACCACCACTCTTCCGCGAACATTGCCCTTAAGCAACTCCTCTGCGGTGCTTACCACCTCACTCAAGGTAATATTGTTCGCAATATCATCTAAGGTTGAGGGTTCAAGTAGCTCGCCTAGACGTTGCCACGCTTCAATACGATCTGCCAGAGGACGCATTACACTGTCAATCCCCGCTAGAGTGATTCCTCGCAGGATAAAAGGTGCCACTGAGGCGGGGAAGTCCATTCCTTGAGCTAAGCCACAGGCTGCAACTGTTCCACCGTATTTAAGACCTGCGCAAATATTTGCCAAGGTATGGCTTCCTACTGAGTCAACGGCGCCTGCCCACTGTTCTTTGCCAAGGGGACGGCCAGCCTCAGATAGTGTTGCACGGTCAATGATCTCGCTAGCACCTAGCTTTTTCAAATACTCAGCTTGTTCTGGGCGACCTGTTGATGCAACAACCTGATAACCTAATTTAGCTAAAAGGCTAATGGAAAAACTTCCCACTCCACCGTTAGCACCGGTTACCAAGACGGACCCTTTGTCTGGTGTGACACCATTTTTTTCAAGGGCAATAACACACAACATGGCAGTATAACCGGCGGTACCTATGGCCATAGCTTGGCTCGCGGTAAAGGCTTCTGGCAAAGGTATTAGCCACTCACTTTTGAGGCGGGCTTTCTGCGCTAATCCACCACAATGGACTTCACCCACACCAAAACCATTGAGCAAGACTTTATCGCCTACCTTGAATTTATCAGTTTCTGAATGTTCAACGATACCCGCTAAATCAATTCCAGGTACCATGGGAAATTTTCTAACAACAGGGCTCTTGCCAGTGATAGCTAAACCATCTTTGTAGTTTAAGGTGCTGTGAGTCACTTTAATAGTCACATCTCCCTCTGGCAGAATACTGTCATCCAGCTCTTTTAATTCAACCTGATAGCCGTTGTCGTCTTTGTTAATTAATATACCTTGAAACATATTTCCTCCGAATATAGACCAGTCGTCTATAAATAGTTAAAATAAAAACCAAGCTACTATCTTGGTAATCCGTCGATAAATTGTGATAAAAAATTGTCTAGGGGTTGAGCGTCTTGAACTAATCGAGCGCGACTCACAGCACCTTCCCATCCCAGCCAAAAGAACTCTGCCAAAAGCGCACAATTTGCATCTTTTGCAATTAACTTTTGTTGTTGCGCCTCACGTAAACAGGCTTCGATTCGAGCTTGCCAATCCATAAAGATATCGAGTAACAAGCCTCGAAAGCTTTCTGGTAACACATCCACTTCTTGTCCTAGGTTGCCAACTAAGCAACCTCGCTTAAACTGATGTTTCTGCATGCCCCCTTTGGCATCTGCAACAAAATGACAAATTCGTTGAATAGGATCGAAGTCAGTATTGAGCAGGTGGACGTCTAATTTGTTAGCAAAATAACTAGCATAACTTTCAATTACTGCACGGCCAAATGCCTCTTTACTAGCAAAATAATGATAAAAGGAACCTTTAGGCACACCTACTTTTTTGAGTATTTTATCAATACCCGAAGCGAAAAACCCTTGCTCGGTTAAAAGTTCTAAACCACTGCGGATCAGCTCTGCCCGTGTATCATGATTGTCACGAGCCACTTTTGGGGGCCTACCCCGCCTAGGTGTTTGTAATTTTGTTGTGTTCATATGGATATAATAGACCGATCGTCTAGTAAAATGCAAATTATGGTTTTATTAATCTGAAATGACTAAAAATGCGGATTGATTTTATGACCGCCTCTGTGGGCGTTTTGATGTTTTATTTTGCGTTTATGATTGCACTTAGAGTACAAGGAAGTTAATGCCTAAACCAGGCATACAACCACGCTCCTAAACCGCCCCCAGCTAAGATAATACTGGGTATATAATTGCTGACGTAAAGAGGGAAAATAGCTGCCAGAATAAGTAAAGTAGAGCCAGTGAGAACATAGAATAGGTTTTTCTGTGCTCTACGTTGTTGCAATTGTTGCTGCTCAAAATGTTTCTGTTGGAGCGCCGGTAGCTGTTTGACCTGTTTTAAACTATCGTAGATTAAATCAGGTATCTCAGGCAGTTTTTCTGACCAGAAAGGTAAATTCGCATTAATTTTTTTCAACATCGCCACTACGCCGATCTGCTCTTTCATCCACTGCTCCAAAAACGGCTTTGCGGTCTGCCATAGATCTAACTGGGGATAAAGCATGCGCCCGAGGCCTTCTACATAGAGTAAGGTTTTTTGCAACAGAACCAATTGAGGCTGCACCACCATATTAAAGCGTCTGGCGGTATTGAATAGCTGCAATAACACATTACTAAAGGAAATCTCCGCCAACGGCTTCTGGAAAATCGGCTCACAAACGGTACGAATAGACACTTCAAAGGCTTCAATATCAGTATCTGCAGGTACCCAGCCAGAGTCCACGTGTAATTCCGCGACTTTGCGATAATCACGATTGAAAAAGGCAATAAAGTTCTCTGCTAAATAACGCTTATCATCTCTATTTAAGGTGCCCACAATACCAAAATCTATGGCGATATATTGAGGGTTGTCTGGATGCATTTTTGACACAAAAATATTGCCTGGATGCATGTCGGCATGGAAAAAGCTATCCCGAAATACTTGGGTAAAGAAAACTTCTACGCCCCGCTCAGCGAGCAGTTTCATATTGGTATTTTGTGCTTCTAATGCTTGGATATTGGAAATTGGAATGCCATAAATACGCTCCATAACCATCACATTGGTAGAACAATAGTCACTGTATATTTCTGGAATATAGAGTGATTCAGCGCCTTCAAAGTTTCGTTTTAACTGGATCCCATTGGCCGCTTCTCTGGCTAAATCGAGTTCTTCAACAATGGTTTTTCGGTACTCATCAACCACTTCCACAGGTCTAAGTCGTTTACCATCAGGTAATAACTTCTGCACTGCAAATGCCAAGGATTGCATTAATTCAATATCAGCATGAATTGTCCCAGCAATATCTGGGCGAATCACCTTAACAATGACTTCTTTTTGATTACTTTTTAATACGGCACTGTGAACCTGTGCAATGGATGCAGAGGCCAATGGCGTGATTTCAAATTTGGCAAACAGCTCATCCAATTCAGTGATATTCAACGCCCGCTTGATAATATCAACGGCTACCTCACTGTCGAAAGGTTCGACTTTATCCTGCAAGATTGCCAATTCATCAGCAATATCTGCAGGCAATAAATCTCTGCGAGTAGACAGCATTTGACCAAATTTAATGAAAACTGGGCCTAAGGTTTGTAAAGCTAGTCTGATTCTCTCCCCTACGGATTTATCAGGATGTTGATTGCGTAACCAAAACTGACAAGCCCGACCCAATTTGGCATACCAAGGCAACCAATGGTCAGGGATTAGCTCGTCCAAGCCATGTTGCAATAACACTTTATTAATTTTGTATAGGCGGAGGGTACGCATTGATTTAACTGCTCTGCTTGTTGGATGAGGTGCTGGATTGACTTTCTAACCGACTTATCTTTGCATCAAGGCGATCTGTGGCACTTCGCAGTTCATCTACCTGATCACAAAAATCGACTACTAAAATCGGCGGCGCAGCGATACGTTTCTCTTCAATGGCAGCATCCGCTAAAGTGACAGCTAAACGATTTGCCTGAGACTTTACATTGTGAATGAGCTTTTTACCGAACCTGAAAGTGTTGTGGGCAAGCACATCCCCGGTGTATTTCGAGAGCAACTCTTCCCAATCAATATCTAATTCAGTAATTAGCTGACTAAACTGTTGAGCAATGGCCACATCACCTTCAAGCACAAGTTCACCGTTTTGAATCAAGCGGGTGATCTGGCTGGTGTCTTTTAGTTTCTGTAATGTAGACAAGGATAACGCTAAGTGACAATCACTCTGAAGGGCTTCATCAGGCATCACCACCAACACATCTACTTGATCAGAAAAACTAAACTTCAGAGTCCAGGGTAATTCATGGATATCAACGCTGAGCTGTTTCCCAGCGAGTTTTTTTAGGAGCGAAGCTGAACTGGCATCAAGTTTTAATAATTGATTAATAATACCTTCAATACCAGATGACACGAGTTGGGCTGCTGGCATTAAAATTTGAATCCTCTATGCAGCGCTACTATGCCCCCTGTCAAATTATGATAGGTGGTTTGTTCAAACCCTACAGACTCCATCATGCCTTTCAAGGTTTCTTGATCTGGATGCATTCTAATTGACTCAGCCAAGTATTGATAACTCTCACTATCATTAGCCACTAATTTCCCCATTTTAGGCAGTAAATGGAAGGAATATAAATCATAGGCTTTACTTAGCATGTCACTTTGTGGTTTAGAAAACTCTAACACCAATAGACGACCGCCGGGCTTTAAAACACGGTACATTGACCCTAAGGCTTTATCTTTGTCGGTGACATTACGCAGTCCAAAAGCAATGGTAATGACATCGAAATAGTTATCCGGAAAGGGCAACATTTCGGCATTGGCTTGAACATACTCCAAATTGCCAACCACACCTTTGTTGCGTAGCTTGTCGCGGCCGACTTTTAACATGGCATTGTTGATATCGGCTAAAACGACCTGACCGTTTTCACCTACAATTTTAGAAAACTTAGCGGCTAAATCACCTGTTCCACCAGCTAAATCTAAGACCTTATGCCCAGCGCGTACTCCACTGCAATCAATAGTGAAACGTTTCCATAAACGATGGATCCCCATGGACATCATGTCGTTCATAATGTCATATTTTGCAGCGACCGAATGGAAAACATCCGCCACCATAGAGGCTTTCTCAGTCTTATCAACTTGTTTAAAGCCAAAGTGAGTTTGGGAATCGTCTTCTTGAGTACCTATTGAATCCTGCGGAGAGGGAGGTAGGGTCGAATTATCTGCGCCCTTGGTTTTAATTTCAGACTCGGGTACTTGGCTATTGCTCATGGTATTTCCTTTTAAACTAATCTCATCAGTTTACCGAAAATCTTCAAGCATGACTATTAAAGCTGACGTTAGAATCAGTATTCAACTTGAACGTGATTATCCCCGACACTATAGGAAATAATTTGACTGATTTCCTGCAGTGATAGATTGCTTTGTTGATGAAAATCATTAAATGCCTGTTGTATGGCGGTTAAGCTGCGTTTAGATGTTGCTGAACCGCTTATTAGGTCTCGTTGAGTGAAATAAGCCACCACATCTTGGCTAAGGATAAAAGTATCCTTGCCTATAGCACGTAATGCGTAGGGGCCGGTATTCCCACCTAAACGAGCACCATGCTTTTTGAGGTAAGCCCACAAACCAATAATATCGTGATTTGGCCACTGGGCTACAAAGTCAGCAAAACTGCCTTTTTCTTGTTGTACGGCTTGGATCATCAATGCATTTTCGCGAATCGTTTTCACTTTGTTGTAGTTACGAATAATACTCGGGTCTTGTGCTTTTTTTTCAAGCATTTCGTCTGGCATTAAAATCACTTTTTCAATTTCAAAATTGAAAAAAGCCTGCTCGAAATTAGGCCACTTATTACGTACCACTCGCCACACAAAGCCCGACTGAAAAACCTTTTTACTGAACTCCGCTAAAAAACGATCATCACCAATCTCTTTAAGCTTGTTAGGAGGCAGTGGCTTTGACAACAAAAGGGCTAAATTTTTAGGACCACCTTTTCGCTCACAAGCGCGTTGATAAAGGTGCTCAAAGGTCTCTAAAGTTGCCAAAGTTATCTACCTTAATTTCAGTTGGTTAAGCGGCAATGCCCGAGTGACGTAATAATGCATCAACCTCTGGCTCTCTGCCGCGAAACGCCACAAATAACGCCATCGGCTCTTTGCTTCCGCCCATTTCCAGCACATTATGCAAAAAGTCTGAGCCCACTTGAGGATTGAAAATACCTTCTTCTTCAAAACGACTAAAGGCATCTGAACTGAGCACTTCGGCCCATTTATAACTGTAATAACCAGCGGCGTATCCACCCGCGAAAATATGCCCAAAGCTATTTTGAAAGCGATTAAATTCTGGCGCTTTAAGTACCGACACTTTTTCGCGGACTTTCTCAATAAAGTTTTGTACATTAACCGGGTTTTCTTGCTGATATTGCTCATGCAAAGTGAAATCGAACAAACTAAATTCTAACTGACGCATCATCTGCATGGCGGATTGGAAATTACGGGCTGCTAACATTTTATCTAGCAAGTCTTTAGGCAGAGCCTCGCCCGTTTGGTAATGGCCAGAAATAAACGCTAAGGCTTCAGGTTGCCAACACCAATTTTCTAAAAATTGACTCGGTAATTCCACCGCATCCCAAGGCACCCCATTGATACCGGAAACACCAGCCACATCCACCTTAGTCAGCATATGGTGGATACCGTGACCAAATTCATGGAACAGGGTTATCACTTCATCATGGGTAAACAACGCAGGTTTGTCGCCCACAGGTCCATTGAAGTTACAGGTAAGATAGGCCACCGGATACTGTAATTGTCCGTCCACTTGGGTTCTGCGAACCTGACACTCATCCATCCAAGCGCCGCCACGTTTGCGAGGTCGTGCATACAGATCTAGATAGAAGCTGCCACGTAGTTCGCCGTTACTATCAACAATATCGTAGTATTTTACGTCTTTGTGCCACACATCAACATTTTCACGCTGCACAATATCTAGTTTGTATAAGCGGTTCACCACTTCAAAAAGCCCAGAAACCACCTGTTTTTCTGGAAAGTAAGGGCGCAATTGTTCATCTGAAATGGAATATTCTTGTTGTTTTAGTTTTTCACTGTAATAGGCCAAATCCCATGCCTTCAGTTCGCTCATTTGATGTTGAGATTTTGCGAACTCAGTGACGTCTTGCAAATCTTTTTGGGCTTGTGGTTTTGAGCGTTTTGCTAAGTCTTCTAAAAACCCAGTTACCTGCGCAGTAGACTCCGCCATTTTAGTGGCTAAGGAACGTTCTGCGTAGTTTTTGAAACCCATAAGGTTAGCTAGTTCATGACGTAGGGCTAAGGTTTCTTCAATTATCTTAGTGTTATCGAACTCCCCTCCATTGGGGCCTAATTCTGAGGCACGGGTGGTGTAGGCGCGATACATTTCTTCACGTAAAGACCGATTGTCTGCGTAAGTCATTACCGGTAAATAACTGGGAATATCTAAAGTAAACAACCAGCCTTCTAATTCTTTACTCTGGGCCAACTGCTGAGCAGCATCTAAGGCGGAGTCAGGTAACCCAGCTAACTCAGACTTGTCGGTAATATGCTTTTGCCACGCTAAGGTGGCATCCATTACGTTATTACTGAATGTAGAGGATAAATCCGAAAGTCGGCTTTTAATTTCACCGTATCGCTGCTTTTTACTGTCTTCCAAAGCCACACCTGACAAGGTGAAGTCACGGATACCGTTGTCGATGACTTTTTGCTGGGCTTCCGTTAGCGTTGCGAATTCTGCAGATTGTTTGATTTGAATATAAGCATCATAAAGGCCTTTATGTTGCCCCACCCAAGTGCCATAAGCAGACAATAGTGGTAAACATGCATCATGGGCTTCACGCAGTTCATCATTGCTCACAACAGAGTTCATATGTGAAACTGGCGACCAAAGCTTACTTAAAAGATCATCGATTTCGTCAATTGGTTGAATGACATTTTGCCAACTCACGGTCTCTTGCTCTAACACCCGATTAATAGTGTTTTTACAGTTTGTAATCGCCTCTTCGATTGAGTCTTTAATTTCCGCCGTTTTAATTTGCGTAAATTGTGGCAAAGACGTTATATCTGATTGAGAATGATGAGCGGCGATTTGATTCATAACTGTATCCAATAATATTTTAAGGGTTGGAACTGTGTAGGTGAGGCCTCATAAAGGTAATTACAAGAGATAGACGAAGTTTTTTATTACCAACATGAACTTTTTGTTTGAAATTTGTATCCACAGGCTTTGTACTTTTTGTTCATCTACAATAACCTTATGAAAACAATTAACTCCAGGATAAAACATGGCAGATTTTGATTATATATGTATCGGCGGAGGCAGTGGTGGTATTGCTTCGGCTAACCGAGCAGCAAGATATGGCAAGAAAGTAGCAATAATTGAAGCAACTGCCGTTGGCGGTACTTGTGTTAATGTGGGTTGTGTACCGAAAAAAGTGATGTGGTTTGGTGCTCATGTGGCTGAGGCCATTAACTTATACGCACCAGATTACGGATTTGATGTCACCATCAATAAGTTTGATTGGAAAACCTTAGTCGCCAGCAGAGAAGCTTATATAAAACGCATCCATGGTAGTTATAGCAGCGGTTTTGAAAAAAATGGCGTGACCCTAATTTCAGGTTTTGCCACTTTTGTAGACAAAAATACCGTTGAAGTGAATGGCAAACAATATACTGCAGACCACATTCTAATTGCCACCGGTGGTCGTCCCACTATACCTAGCATTCCTGGAGCTGAGTTTGGCATTGATTCGAACGGTTTTTTTGAATTAAACGAACAGCCTAAACGCGCGGTTGTAATTGGCGCCGGGTATATTGCCGTGGAACTTGCTGGAGTTATGCATGCTTTGGGGACAAAAACTGATTTAGCCGTGCGTAAACATGCGCCTTTGCGTAACTTTGATACCATGTTATCAGAAACTTTAGTAGAGCTAATGGCCCAAGATGGCCCCACACTTCACACCCACGCAACTCCCACTCAAGTGCTCAAAAATGCTGATGGCTCTTTAACCATTGAATTTGAAAACGGTACAAAAATTGAGACCGATTGTGTTGTTTGGGCCATTGGACGTGAACCCGCTAATGATAAAATTGGCATCGAAAACACCGGTGTTGAACTTACCGACCGTGGCTACATTAAAGTCGACAAATTCCAAAACACCAACGTAGATGGCATTTATGCTGTAGGTGATAACATTGGTTATGTTGAACTCACACCGGTTGCAGTGAAATCAGGACGTTTATTGTCTGAACGCTTATTCAATGGGCAAACCAATGCGCAGATGGATTACTCGTTGATCCCTACCGTGGTATTCAGTCACCCGCCAATTGGCACTATAGGTTTGAGTGAAGACGAAGCGAAAAAAGAATATGGCGAAGACAATATCAAGGTCTATACGTCTGGGTTTGCCGCAATGTACACCGCCGTGACTAAACATCGTCAAATGACACGTATGAAATTAGTCTGTGCTGGTGAAGAAGAAAAAGTCGTTGGCCTACATGGCATAGGCGCTGGCATGGATGAAATACTGCAAGGATTTGGTGTAGCCATGAAAATGGGTGCCACTAAAGCAGATTTTGATGCCTGTGTTGCTATTCACCCCACGTCTGGCGAAGAATACGTCACTATGTAATACGACTAATTTAGCAGTTTAAGATGTTATGCAACTGCTAACTTTGGCACACACTTAACCAAAGTTAGCAGTTGTTTTTGAGACTTTTACGCCAGGTAAAAACAATCGAAACTAGTCACTCTCTTTTAAATGCGTTTTTATAGCATCTACGAGAATCTCATATTCTTGTTCCATCTTAGGCAACAAACTATCCATAGCAGAAAAATTTCCTTTTAGTGCTTCAAGCTCTATATTGCCGAATATTTCATGTAACTTCATGGCTCCAAGGTCACCACTCACCCCTTTTAGGGAATGACTTAATTTAGTTGTTTCTTCTGCATTTCCATGTTCAATGCTTTCTCGCAGGTTTTGAATTTTTGCAACTGAGCTTTCTAGGAAGATTTTGCATATTTTATTTAGCAAAGCTTGATTATTCATTAACCGAGTTAGTGCCCCACCGCTATCCCAGGTTTCACAGTTAGAGGACGATGGTTCGGCAAGCAATTTATGCTCTTCGCTGCTATCGATGACATTAACATTTGGTTTAAACACCGATAGCACCCAACTGGTAAGTTTACTTATTAACTTTTCAGCAGAAATAGGCTTAGTCACATAATCATTCATGCCTGCATCTAAACACTTTTGCCTCTCACCTAGCATGGCATTTGCGGTCATAGCGATAATCGGTATTTGTCGATATGCTTCTCCGGCTTCACCGTTTCGAATTTGCGCTGTTGCTTCGTAGCCATTCATAATAGGCATTTGACAATCCATTAGCACACAGTGAATGACTTTCCCATTGATACCTGATGCTTGCAGCTTTTCGATTGCTTCTTGGCCATTGGCAGCACGGACAATTTCAACGGTAGTGGGTTTTAAAATACCAACAGCAACTTCGACATTTATTTCATTATCATCAACGACCAACACTCTAGCACCGGTCAACTTGCTATCTGAATAGACATCTAGATTTAATATCTTATTTCTTTGCTGCTCTCCATTGCCGCCGGATTGCTGGTGTTTCTTATCTATGTACTTTAATAAAAATTCAGAAACAGAAACGGGTTTGGTTAGGTAAATAGGCTTCAAACGCTTAAACATCGTTTTGGCGTCAACGGTGTTAAACAGCATAAGCACTTTTTCTGTGTTGTGGCTTTGTTCTTTAATGGCTTCCCAGCGATGTTCAAGTAATTGCGCTCTAGGGTCAACTTGGTCAACAATTAAGATATCTGGTAACTCTTCGGGCAATTCAGCCTTAGATTCTAAGTAACTATTAAGTTCGGTATCTGGTAGAACTGATGCACCTAATTTACCCACTAAATTACACAAAGTTTGATGTAACTGGGGGTTTTCTACCAATATTGAAACACGCTTACCAAGAAGATGTTTTTCTGGCGCTTTAAATGTCACTTTGGCGTTAGGAATTTGCACTGTGAAGGAAAAAGTACTTCCTTTACCCTTTTCCGATTCAAAGGTTACTTGCCCATTCAGCAAATGACTCAACTGTTTGCAGATTGATAATCCTAAACCTGTTCCACCATATTTTGAAGCTATCGCGCTGTCTTCCTGAGAAAATGCGCTAAATAAGCGTTTCTGATTTTCTTCGGCAATGCCAATCCCGGTATCAGATACTGAACAATGTAAAATACAGAGATCGCCCTCAACCTGTTCCGACTTAGCTTTTACGAGTATATGCCCTTGGGTAGTAAACTTAATTGCATTGTTTAAAATATTGGTGAGTATTTGAGCGTAACGATGAGGATCACTTACAATTGATTCGCACTCTATATCAATACTATCAAGTATAAACTCAACTCCTTTCTCTTGGGCTTTAACAGCCATACTTCCGCATAAACTTTCAATTAATTTACTTGGATTAAACGCTTTAAAATCGAGGTCTAATTTTCCTGCCTCTATTTTTGATAAATCTAAAATATCGTTGATCAGCACAGCAAGAGAATTCACACTGACTTCTGTCATTTCAAGGTACTGCAATTGCTGCTCACTAAGGGGCTCTTTTTTGATGAGATTTAATGTACCAATAATGCCATTCAAAGGTGTGCGCATCTCATGACTTATATTAGAAATAAATGCGCTTTTAACATTGCTCGCTTTTTCCAATTGTTGCGTCCGCTGAGCAACTTTGATCTCTAATTCTGCATGGGCTTTACGAATTTTTTCATCGACTTTTCGTAAACTAGTAACATCCCGAATAATCACCGCAACACCGCTAAATCCGGTGCCTTCTTTTAGAATGACAGACAATGATACTAATAATTTAATATTGTCATCTTGTCGCAAACTCGTTTCCAATGGTTTTTGAACCATACCTGAGGCTAACTTTTCTATGAGTCCAGCAAAATTCAAATTTGAAAATAATGATAGCTGATCAATAGATTGACCTTGTACTCTTGCAAAATCTAACCCGAATAAGGTCTTCGCAGCGCGGTTCCAGCTCGATATTCGACCGTCTGCCGTTAAGCCAAAAATAGCATCTTCTGAGCCATTAACAATTGCATCCGATTCCGCTCGAGCTTCAGCTAACTCTTGACTCTTATTTAACCCTCGTTGGAAAGCTGCCAAAACAACTGCCAGAACAGCAAGTACAATGAAAAGAATAGTGTAAACATTAGTACGTCTATCCATCGCCAATGCATTGACCACCGACTCTGGTGTCATAATATGAGACACCAAAAAGCCGTCTTTAAAATCACCACTAACAATGACCTTTTTGGCAGAAGAGTAAAAGGTACCGTTGCTGAAATACTGTAAGGAGGAAACATCGGTTTCACTGTCTAAATCTAATTTTTCATTGTAAAAATTATCCCAAGTTGCGTTTGGGTTTAGATCTTTGCTGTACATCAACTCTTGGTCTGGATGAACCAGAAAAAAGCCATTACTGTCGGTCAATGCTAGCTGGTTAGGTTGGTCAACAAGGGCTTGTATGGAATATAGCAATTCACTGGCATTGATATTCAGAATTAAAAAACCCAAACGCTCCATTTGATTATTAAAAAGTGGTATCGATAACCTGAGCATTGGACGATAAGGAAATTCGATTCTGCCAAACTCGCGATTTAATGAGATTTCCGAGAGATAAATTTGCCCCGCGGATAACTTGGTGCTCTGCTCGTAATAGTCCCTATCGCCTTTTTTTTGTAGATAAGAATTACTAACTACCTTTATCCCACCGCCAGCTCGTTCAACTCGCACCAATTCTTTGCCATCGTTATCGATACCGATAACACGCATTTGTTCGTACTCTGAGTTATTTTCAACAAAAGCGACAAATATTGTTTCTAACCTTTGTTTCCACTGTTCATACGTTGAATCATCAAACTGATTATCTTGGCCTATCGTATTCGCAAACCCCTTAATAGGGGGTGTACCAAACAAGAAGCGTAAGTCGTTGCGATATTTAGACAAAGATTGTTGTATTTGAGTATCAATTCGAATATTTGTTTGACGTTGGTTTTCTTCAACCGAAAGTAAGATTTTGTTATTAATTTGAGTTTCAAAAATAACAACAGCAATTGCGATAATTGCTACAAACAGAAAAAAAGTAGGTAAGAACAAGTTTTTCTTATCATGCCAAAGCTTTCGTTTGGACGCGCTGGATTTAGATGGCATCAATCACTCCGTTGAAAAACTGCTATTCAATATCTAAATTTTAGAATGAACTAAAATTAAGCGAATTTAAAATTTACAGCTCAAAATCTTCACTAACATGCCAAACTTTAGTTGTTTAGCAAAAACTAAGCAATTTAATAGGCTAATTGATTACGGCCTTTTTGTTTAGCTAGGTATAGAGATTTATCGGCAATTCGGATAATTTCGTTGGCTTTAGAACATTCCTCGTGAGTGCTGGAGCTGTATAAACCAATACTTAAGCTCACTACTCCAAAGGGTGAAGATTCATGTGGAATCTTCAAATCTGCGACTTTTTGCAAGATTGTTTCAGCTATATGCTGTGCGCCAAGGTTATCTGTATCTGGCAAAAGACACAAAAACTCCTCTCCGCCGTAACGGAATGACATATCGATTGGTCGATGCAAAACATCTTTTAATACTTTACTCACGGCAATCAGACATTGATCTCCGTTGATATGTCCATAACTATCGTTAAAGCGCTTAAACCAATCAATATCTAGCATAAGCAACGACAATGGCGACTTAGTCCGGTTAGACTGGAGAATAGACTTTGTCAGCACTTCTTCAAGCAAATGTCTGTTGTATAACCCAGTCAAACCATCAGTAAATGACATCGTTCTTAAAAAATCAGACTGCATCTTTAATGTTAAATGCGCCTTCACCCGGTTTAAAAGAGTAATTCCATTGACTGGTTTGCTAACAAAATCGACTCCCCCCGCTTCCCAGCATTTATTTTCATCATTTTGACTTTTAACTGAAGTAATGAAAATCACCGGAACATGTTGAAGGTTCTGATTACTTTTAATTGCACGACATGTTTCCAGCCCCGAAATTCCAGGCATCATCACATCTAGTAAAATTAAATCTGGCGTTTGCTCTCGACAAAACGCTAAAGCTTCCTCGCCAGAATGCACAACTTTTATCTGATATAAATCTGATAACAAGTCAGCGATAACCATCGCATTGATCGGTTCGTCATCGACAATTAAAACGAGTGCCTCTTGTAAGGTACCTTGCTGAACATAATGCTTTCCAATCAACTACTTTGACCTTTTGAGTTACTAAATTAATGCGATTTCTGTGTTTATTAACAGGTGAATTTTAGAGCCCATAAAAATCAAGATAACACTTCTGAGAGTGTTTCAATACCTCACCACTGAGCCAATGAGTTAACGCAGATCATCATGATTTTACTGCAAAGAATTTTACTCTCAAAAGAATATCAAAAATCAGCTAAGAATCCTTTGATTTTTGATAATTTATAACTTGTTTTTAATCTTTTGCTGGAAGCTTTTAATGACACAACCCAAGATAACTCAAAATGGCAGTTGAATTGTCCCTTCCAATGGGAGCCCATACACCAGACATTGTGGCGAAAATAAAACAATGAGCCTGAGTTTACATCACTAAAATGCGAATCAAAGTCGTACTTTTGTGATAAGTGTTGTCAACGGGTAATAACAAAAGCGATGTAGCGCTGTTAACTGTTTTACTATACTAACACCTTTAATAAAGGTTAAAAAACAGACCGACGCGAAATTAATGGGCAAATGAGTTACCCAAGCTTCGGTGATTGTTAATTAATCAAACTGGGGGAAACATAACAAAATTTGGTAAAAAATTTCTAATATCGTCTGTGAAGCGGTTGCAACGGGTTTAAAATTCCACTAAGTTTTAGCATTCTGATCTGCGCTTTCAATCAATCGATAGTAGATCAATAATTCGATTGTTCTGTCAGTAGTAGGAGTGCATGTTTGAGATGATTACGTCTGAGTATCTGGTGGACAGAATTGCCTCTGGCGAAACTCGAGCAGAACAACAATTGGTTGATAAATATTGGAAGAGCCTTTTTTTTATTTTGAAAAAGCAATCTGATGATGATGAGTTGGCCAATGATATCTCCCAAGATACTTTTCTTATTGTTATCGACAACATTCGCAACGGTAAAATCGAAAATCGTTCAGCCATAGGCGCTTATATTCGTCAGACTGGAATTAACTTATTGATTGCTCACTTCCGCAAAGAGTCTCGCCGGAAAACCGAAGCTTCTGACGTCATCGACGTTGAGTATCCTGACAGCTCACAATCCTTAAGCAATTCGCTACATTCTGAAAAACTAGTACAAATTGTGCGACAAGTAATTAAAGAATTACCCGCTCCACGAGACCGAGATATTTTGTATCGATATTTTGTATATGGGCAAACTAAAAAGGTAATATGCGACGAGTTCGATTTGAGTCCCGAACACTTTGACAGGGTATTATTTAGAGCGCGCAGTAGGTTGAAGCAAGTTGTTCAACTTAAATTAGATATCGATTTAGATAAAAACAATTTGATCTCATTATTAGCTCTTGGTCTAGCACTTCAGTATTCAGTTTCTGAGCACACTCCTGCACTTGACACATCTGCACTTGAACCTTCATTCCTTAATCCACCTTCTATTAATAATTTATTTCTCACTAAGGTGAGAGAAATTCTAAGCCCACAACACTTAATCATTAAGACCAACAAGGAAGATTAATTCGGCCAGTTGGCAACTAAACAAATTTAAGTTGTTGGCTAGAGAAAATAAGAGGTGTTAATGAAACCAATGGATCGGGATTATATTGAAAGTAACGATATTGCTAATCGTTATATGCAAGGCAAACTTTGTGCTGAAGAATGTGAAGAATTTGAAGTTTATTTAATGGAGAACTCCGAAATTGTCGAGCAATTGGAGCTCGATTCAATGTTGATTAAAGCTCTACCTTTTATCCATGAAGCACCAAAGGCAAAAACCACGTTTTGGCAATCCTTGTATCAAACTCCAGTTCGAGCAAGTTTAACAACCTTTTGTAGTTGTCTTTTTGTGTTTTCGCTAATCTTTAATTTTGACCTTTTTTCCTCGTCTGAAAATACGCTTAGTTCACCATCAATGATTTACGTATCTTCAGTAAGAGGCAACACGACGAGTGTTGATGCCAGCTTTTCTCTTGATGAAATATCCTCATCGGTTTCTTTGGTCCTGCAAGACGAGTTTGATATCAAGCAGGCATATCAAGTCGATATATATGCAAATACAGACTCCAAACCTTTACACACGGGCACTTATACCCCCAATACCGAAAGAGAAGTAATTATTTCTCTGTATAAAGAAATGTTGCAGCCTGGTTTGATGGAAATTAAATACACCCTTGATGAATCAAAAAGCAAAGATAAAAAAGTACTGGTAGTAGTAGTAAGAGATTAGTTATGTTGGATTTTAGTTTCACCCACAAACTTAAAAAAATGTGGAACAACGATTATTTAAGCGATCCGGTTTTACTGCAAATTGCAGAAAAGCTAATGGAAAATAACAATACTGTACCTTCAAGTAATTTAGATGCGGGAATGACCTATTTTGGCCAAATGATCGCACACGACATTGCTCCTCATACCACGGCTCCTGAACATCCAGTGAGAACTATCAGTAATGAACTGTTACTAGATAGCCTGTATGGGCACAATCATAGAATAGTAAACGACAGGTTTGAAATGCGTCCTATTCAGTGGCAAGGTGTCAAAGGTTTCGATGTTGCACGAGACGAGAATGGGACAGCGTTAATTCCAGATCACCGCAATGATATAAACGATATTGTTTGCCAACTGCACTGTTTTTGGCAGAATTTTCACAATCAGCTCATTGAAGCACCTTATCATTTCGATTTCGAAAATGCGAAGTGCCATACCATTCTCAGCTTCCAATTCGTAACCATAGAATATTTTTTAAAAAACCTGTTAGATCCGCACATTTTTGACGTGTATTTCAATCAACAGCAAAAACCTGAGTTGCCATTCAAACCAGAACAGCGTTTAGACTACTTTCACAATAGTGCATTTCGTTTTGGTCATAGTATGGTAAGGAATAGTTACGCTTTGAGGCGCTTTCAACCTGAAGTGCCATTAACGTCACTATTCACGTCTTCGCAAAATATAAAAGACAAACATGTGATTCAATGGCACCGATTCTTCGGTGACAATCAAAAAGCCAATAAGATTGATCTATCTTTATCCGATGCAATGTCTAGAATTCGCTTTCCATCAGACAATTCAGAAATGATCCGCATAATCTTTAAAAATCTATTGGCTGGACTCAATAAGCAGATCCCCTCTGGATATAACATCGTCAAAAAAATCAATTCAGATACAAAACTTAATGAATTGTTTCAACTTAGTCCTGTTAGCCAACTTCCTGCGGAATTCGAAGGTATAGAAGAGCTAAATATTCAGAATTTGCCACTTTGGACATACATACTGCATGAAGCCGCTACCACTCAAAATGGAGAAAGGCTGGGAAAACTAGGAAGTATTCTTATTGCGGATGTTCTGCATGACGCCATAAATACTGAAGCCTTATCCATATTCAAAAATGGCACTTACGATAAACGCCATGCGTTGAATGTTTTAAGTGAAGTAAAAGATAAGTTGCTCGATGAACACAACAATGTAGACTTGCAAAAGCTTTTTACTGTGAACTGAGGAAACTGCATGTCTGAACAAATCATACGAGAGATCAAAGCGTTAGGTATAGAGGCTGTTGATCAAACCGAGACTACTAAATCATTAGAGCAAATGGTTTCGCAAATTAGTCCGTGGTTTTTTGTTCCTCAACGAAGATACTTTATTGAGATCAGTAAAAAGAAAATAGGTGATTTACTTTACGTGCAGGAAACCGCTGTAAATCAAGATGGTTCAACTGCAAACGAATGGCCTGAGCTTTTTAGGCTTGCTTCAGATAATACCGTCTTTGTTCTCAATGAAGATAAAACGCAACTCGTCAATATCAATGATGGTATCTCAACTATTATGTTTGACGATTTAGAGGGTTGGCATATAACAGAATGGACCAACTACCTACCTGCAGATAACAACCCTGATAGTGAAATTGTTGCCCATGTAACTTGGCAAGATAAACATGGAAATATGGCCAAATCTAAGCACAGTTGGATAGTATACCTCCTCGATTAACTTCAGATTATCCTTGGCAGTGTCATTTGTTAAAGATGACGCTTGTTTCAAGTTTCTTATCGCAAACATAGTTTATAGGTTACAATGCTTCAATCATTGTTATTTTAAGACGTGTTTTGCTGAGTATGTTCCGTTTTCTGCCGTACTGTCTAATGTTGTTCTGTGCCAGTTTTGTTTGCGGTGCAACGGAGTCTACAACCTCATCCGCAACCCAAGTTAGTCCCTATGCACTGCTAAAATTGAGCAATGCTAATCAACCCCTAGAAATCGAAATTTTCGCAAATAATCAATCCGTTCAAAGAGAAAAATTAGATAGCCAAGATAGTCCGTATTTTTCCCTAATTCAGTTACCGCAAAACAATACTGAATCCTATTCACTCAGAGTGATTGTAAACTATGAAAAAGATACACCCAGCATAGAATTAATAACGTTAGATAAAGAGCAGTTCTCTGCCCACCAAAACGCCATGGCGCTTATCAACAAGCCATTAGCCAGCGAAAAGAGTAAACCCTATACATTGGTTTCTAGCATAACCAATTCGAGCTTGGAAGCGGACTTCTCTAATTGGGCTATGTATCGCCTTTTAAATAGCGCGAATAAAGCTCAACTAGGCCAGCTTAGCTTTTTAGTTAATTTAAATTTAAATAAGTTTAGAGCCGAAGATATTGTTGAACAGTGCAAGGCGTGGACTTCGTATACAAACCAAAACCAGAAATTAAGTACTCCCGTAGAAGCTCAGTTTGCTGCACAACTAGCAGCTACGCTTTATGTTTACTCGAAACACAACGGTACAATTGTTGATGCCCCAAGTAGCCTTTTAAACAAAACCAAATTTTTGCACAACTGTGGAAGCTTGTTTGCAGATATGCCCAACACTCAACAAGCAAGTATAGACCTTGATGTATATGCTAAAAACCTATATGAACGTGTTCTGCAAACGTTAACGAAGCGCCCTAGTTGGTTAACGGCTGATATTCTTCATCACTTATGGTTTTATTATAATTTTGAAAACAAACACGAATTGGCCTTAGAAACCGTTAAAAACGCCATTGTTAAAGCAGAAGGTAAACCGCAATATCATTTTTTAATGACAGAGTTTTATAGCAATGCCTTTTTGTCGTCTTATCGTGAAGGCGCATTTGCTCAAGCCCATAATTATTTAAATAAGGGCCTAAACATAACTGCCGATTCCAACGCAACAAATATTGCCCCATTATTATTCAGCAAAGGCTTTTTACTTTATCAAACCGGTGAATTTACCACAGGTTCAGGTTATTTTACCGATACAATAAAACAAGTACAAAGCACCTCAACGGGTCAACAATGGGAACTTGCTAGCTGTTTAAGCTCTGGTCCTCAAGACTTAATGATCGCTAGGGCGGCGGTAATGATAGGAGCGACAAGCCGAGAGCAGGGTAATTTTGAAGTGGCAAATCAATGGCTTCAGTGTGCCGAGCACTTATTTGAAAATCAGCACGACTATTATCAAATAGTATTGCAGGTAGAACTTGCAAAAACTGCCATAAAGCAGAAAAAGTTTAGCCAAGCCAAAATACACTTAGATAAGGTGTTCAAGGATCCACGAACCCTCGACACAACCCAAATTGATGCCAAAATTCTGCAGTTTAAAATAGATAATGTACATTTAGGCAAACCGAGTAACCGTGAAGAGCTAGATAAATTAGCCGCTCTGCTAGGTTATAAAAGTTTTTATAACGACAATGTTAGTGAAGTAGACGCCAGTACTTATCCAATTAAGCAGATTGAAGTATTTACCCTGTTGGTGCAAATCAGTCAGCAAGAAAAATCATTTAAATGGATTGATGTTTTCGCAGACAAAGCCATGTCATTAATAGAAAAAAGTCGCCTGACCGTAGCCAACCCTCAAGCTTGGGATGCTGCAAGGTTTAGCTTTATTAACACCTACATTAGCTCGTTACTCGACGCAAAACGTTTTAAAGGTCAGCCAGATGAGCATTATCGGAAATTATTTGAAGTTCTGGAAAAGTTTTACTCAGTAGATCCAAAACAAGAGAAAAACCTATTTTCCATCGATGAAGTGGCTAAAGATAACGAAGAGCAAATTCAACTTTTTTATAATATCTGGTTGGCAGAAGAAAAGCGGATGTTGTTAACTGATTCAGCAAACGAGAAATTACGCTTTTATGAAGCAAGAGATGACTATTTTGCGCAAGTACTAAACCAACAAAACAATCACGCCGAAATTTCTCATATTGCATTAGATACATTTCAACAATTATTGCCCTCGGATCAGATGTTGGTTAGATATTTTTCTGATGGACAGACAATGTATTCACTTTTTATCACCCGAGATAGCATTTCTGTACAAGAAATCGCAGAAATGACGGTTCTCGCAAAAATGGTAGATAATTATGTGGCCGGCACAGCAGCTTCGAGTCGACCTTGGCTAAACGCTGATTTTCAAGATATTGCTTTATTACCAATAGATATCATTGAACAACAACAGATCGATAAAATTTTAATTATTCCAGATGAAAGTCTACACAAAATGCCATTTTCTATGTGGAATACGAATACTCAAGGTGGACGCTATAAACCGTTGGTCGAAACCTCGCAATCTGTATTTATCACATCTGCCACTTCATATTTCGAACATTTACATGCTTCTGACTCTGAAGAATTTGAAATATCTATTTTTGCCAACCCAGATTTTAGTGGCCCCGAGAGTCAATCCCTAGGTGGCTCCTTATCTGAACGACTATCGTTAGCATCTCTTCCTGGAACACTTAAAGAAGCTGAGTTTGTCGCGAATTTGTTTTCTGAACATCAAATAAATAGAGGCTTTGCAGAAAACGCCACTAGCCAGTTTTTGATGTCTAATAAAGTACGAAATTCCAAAATATTACACATTGGAACCCATGGATATTTTGACAAGAAGTCACCCGATATTGTTGGTGTTCTAACTGCAGGGGAAACGGTTTCTGGTAATATCACACCCGGATTTTTGAGTTTGAGCCAACTATTAAGTAAGCCAGTATCCGCCGATTTGGTGTTTGTCAGTGGTTGCGAAACCATGGTTGGTAAGAATTATAAAGGATCAGGAATGCGCAGTATTACCAGAGGGTTTTTAGCTCAAGGGGCAAAAACTGTGGTAGGTACTATTTGGGCAATTCAAGATAGGCCCACCTCAGAATTCGTTAAGCAATTTTATGCCAATTTAGTGGAATCAAACGGAGATGCGCCTAAAGCACTGCAATTAACCCAGTATAAATTCCACGCTTCAGGTAAATATAGACATCCTAAATACTGGGCAGGATTCGTCTTAACCTCATCAAATCAGGGTGATAGTCAAATTTTCAGCCCTACGCTGGCGAATAATTCACAGCAAGACTAAAGGGTATGATTTTTACCCAAAAAGATTCCATAATATCTAAATTCCGACTAACCTATATAAACGATGTGCCCAAGGCACTCCCTTTGTGATGGATTAGTTTGGCTGGATTTTTATGAATGAACGGTTTTTATTCGCTGAAGATTTACCTGAAGAAGCAGACCCCCTTGATAACAAATGGAAGATTTTGGTTATTGATGATGAGCCCGAAGTTCACAACATCACCAAAATAGTTTTGAGCGATCTGATCTTTGATAACGGAGGATTAAGCATACACAGCGCTTACTCTGCAAAGGAAGCAAAACAACTAATTTTAAACAGTTCTGAGGACTTTGCAGTCGCCATTGTCGATGTGGTAATGGAAACCGTCCATGCGGGTTTAGACTTTGTTAAATGGGTCAGAGAAGATTTAGGTAATCACAAAATCCGTCTGTTTTTACGCACCGGGCAACCCGGAGAAGCACCAGAAGAAAGTGTGATCCGTGACTACGACATTAACGATTATAAAAATAAGACCGAATTAACGGCCCTTAAATTAAAAACCTCTGTTTACTCTGCATTACGTAGTTTTAGAGATATATTGACCATTGAAAAGCATAGAGTTGGTTTAGAAAAAATTATCGCAGCCTCTTCAGAATTTATCGAATGTGAAACCCTTCCCCAATTTGGTTCTGCAATTTTAAAACAAGTCGCCGTCGTATTAGGGATTAATGAAGAAACGGTTATTTGTTGCGCAGTAGCGAAAGACGCAAGTAACCATTTCAGTGATGTGCATATACTTGCTATGAACCAACCTCAAGTAGAGACAAGATTACCGTTAAATAAAGAGATTGAAGGGCGTATTAAACGCGCCTTAGCGCTTAAACAATCCATTTACGAAGAAGATTATTTTATTGGTTATTTTACCACTAAACACAATACTGAAAATGTACTTTATGTAGCCCAAAACCATCAGCTAGAACCCATGCAACATAGCTTGTTAGAGTTTTTTGCGAACAATATAGCTGTGGTTCATGAAAATTTAAAACTGCGTGATGTGATCAAAGAGTCACAAAAAGAATTATCCTACATTATTGGTGAAGCCGTTGAAATGCGCAGTAAAGAAACTGGCAGCCACGTCAAACGCGTTGCACAAACCAGTTACATGCTTGCAAAACTATACGGATTAGATGAATTTACATCGGAAATGATCAAGCTAGCTTCGCCCCTTCACGATGTAGGAAAAGTAGGTATTCCTGATTATGTGTTGAATAAACCCGACAAACTAGATAGCGATGAATGGCAAGTAATGCAAACACATGCCCAAATCGGTTATGAAATGTTAACTAGAACGGATAATCCCATTTTGCAGTTAGGCGCAACTATCGCCAGACAACACCATGAGAAGTGGGATGGTACTGGTTATCCTCAAGGTTTAAAAGGGGAAGAAATCCACGTAGCCGGTCGTATATCAGCACTTATGGATGTGTATGATGCCTTAGGGAGCAAACGTTGTTATAAAAATCCGTGGGATAATCAACAAATAGTCGATTTTATAAGTGAGCAAAAGGGCAAAGCATTTGAACCTAAGTTAGTTGAATTGTTGTTAGCCAATATAAGTGAATTTAATCAAGTAAGAGAACATTTTCCTGATCAAACTTAGCGCTTCTTTTACATTGCCTAACAGCGATCAGTAAACATAAAAAAACGCATTAAAAAATGCGTTTTTTTCAGCTTAATTCAGACTAAACCTTTATAAGATAAAGCGACTTAAATCTTCATTATCCACGAACTTATCTAGGTGGTCATTGACGTATTTAGCGTCTACCAACACGGATTCGTTTTCCATTTCAGATGCATCAAACGAAATGTCTTCCATTAGACGCTCCATTACAGTGTGCAAGCGTCGCGCACCAATATTCTCAGTACGCTCATTCACCTGCCAAGCCGCTTCAGCAATGCGTCGGATGCCATCTTCAGTGAAACTTACCGTTACACCTTCAGTTGCCAAAAGGGCGCTATACTGTTCAGTTAATGAAGCATTGGGTTCTGTTAATATGCGAACAAAATCTTCAACACTCAACGCTGAAAGCTCAACACGAATAGGTAAACGACCTTGTAATTCAGGGATTAGGTCTGACGGTTTGCTCATCTGGAAAGCACCCGATGCAACAAACAAGATATGGTCGGTCTTAATCATCCCATGCTTAGTTGAAACGGTTGAACCTTCAACTAAAGGTAATAAATCCCGTTGTACACCTTCACGAGAAACATCCGCACTACCTGTGCCTTCACGTTTACAAATCTTATCTATTTCATCAATAAAGACTATGCCGTTTTGCTCAGCATTAAATAACGCTTTTTCTTTTAACTCTTCTTGGTTAACTAATCGCGCAGCTTCTTCTTCCACTAAAAGTTTAAAAGCTTCTTTAATTTTTAGTTTCTTTTTCTTTTTTTGCGAACCAGATAGGTTTTGAAACATACCTTGAAGCTGGTTAGTCATTTCTTCCATACCTGGAGGTGCCATAATTTCAACACCGACCTGAGGTAAGGCAACGTCAATTTCGATTTCTTTGTCATCTAATTGACCTTCACGTAATTTCTTACGGAAAGTTTGACGAGTCCCTTTATCTTCAACTTTTTCTTTTTCGCCCCAAGCATTTTCTGGTGGCGGTAAAAGTGCATCAAGAATTCGATCTTCCGCTGCTTCTTCAGCTCTGTACTTCACTTTTTCAGTTTCTTGTTCTTTGGTCATTTTGATAGAAATATCCGCAAGATCACGAATAATACTTTCTACTTCTTTGCCAACATATCCCACTTCAGTGAATTTGGTCGCTTCAACTTTAATAAAAGGAGCATTTGCCAATTTAGCTAATCGACGAGCTATTTCTGTTTTACCAACACCCGTTGGACCAATCATCAAGATGTTTTTAGGGGTAACTTCCTGACGTAATTCCGCATCTAACTGCATACGTCGCCAGCGATTTCGCAATGCGATGGACACTGCTCTTTTGGCATCTTGTTGACCAATTATGTGACTGTCCAACTCGTGGACAATTTCTCTTGGAGTCATCTCAGACATAAAAAACCTTTAAAAATGTATCGCACTGAAAACATTTAATCAGTGCTATTAAAATTAGTAATCTAACGTTTCTATAGTTTGACTATGGTTGGTAAACACACAAATATCACCGGCAATAGTTAGACTTTTCTCGGCAATTTCTTTTGCACTTAAATCTGTATTTGCTAATAATGCGGTGGCAGCTGATTGGGCATAGGGGCCACCTGAACCAATAGCAATAAGATCTTGTTCGGGTTGCACAACGTCACCATTACCAGTGATGATAAAAGAGGCCGTATGGTCAGCCACAGCGAGCAAGGCTTCTAACTTTCGTAGCATCCTATCTGTTCGCCAATCTTTCGCCAATTCGACAGCGGCTTTGGTTAAATGCCCTTGATGCATTTCCAGTTTAGTTTCAAAACGTTCAAATAAGGTAAAAGCGTCCGCAGTGCCTCCGGCAAAACCAGCGATAACTTTATCGTTGTATAGTCTGCGCACTTTTCGCGCATTACCTTTCATTACGGTGTTTCCTAACGAAACCTGACCGTCACCTGCGATGACGACTTGATTGTTGCGGCGTACGGATACTATGGTAGTCACGTCTGCTCCTTGTTTAGCTCAACTTTCGACTCACTGCACATGCGAGTCACGATTTATGCAGTATATGTGGGGAGCGGTAAGGAATTTTCAAGCGCTAAGGCCCAAGTATCTTAAAAAATGAAGACGATATAGGTGGATCTGCTATGAATTTCAGGTTTTGGCCTAAAGGCCATGCTACAAAATGTAAAACAAACTGTAGGCGGGTGCTTTAGCCCAGCAATGAAAATAATAAATCCCATGGCCTGAAGACCATGCTACAGTCCCGAGGAAAATGATAAACCTTATGGCCTGAAGGCCATACTACAAAATGTAAAACAACCTGTAGGCGGGTGCTTTAGCCCCGCGGGAAGAAAATGATAAATCCCATCGGTTGAAGGCCATGCTACAAAATGCAAAACAACTTGTAGGCGGGTGCTTTAGCCCTGCAAGGAAAATGATAAATCCCATGGCCTAAAGGCCATGCTACAGTCCCGAGGAAGATTTTAAACCCCATGGCCTGAAGGCCATGCTACAAAATGCAAAACAACCTGTAGGCGGCTTTAGCCCCGTGGGAAGAACATGATAACCCCATGGCCTAAAGGCCATGCTACAAAAGCAAAACAACCTGTAGGCGGGTGCTTTAGCCCAGTAAAGACAATGATAAACCCTATGGCCTGAAGGCCATGCTACAGTACCGTGGAAGATTTAAAGGTCCCAATACCAAATTTGGCAAGAACCAATACCGATACGTTGGATAACATGTCGGTCTGTCTCTGCATCTCTTTTATAATCATAAGGACCTAAAATCACTCGGTACCATAGGCCATTTTTGCCTTCACTGGCTTTTACTAAAGATTCTAATCCTTGCAACGCTAACTGAGCCCGCATCTTTTCGGCTTGTTGTTTCTGTCTAAATGAACCACATTGCATCAAATACGGACGTTCTGATTTTTCTTGTTCTTTGCGGTCGATCTCTACGCTGCCATGTTCCAATTCTTCAGGATAAATATATTCTTCTTTTGGCATTTCAGGCAACGAATCTTGCTCTTGGGCCTTTACTTCGACCTTGGGCTTTTGAGTGCTTTTTTGC
This sequence comes from Aliiglaciecola sp., assembly GCF_039982535.1. Lineage (NCBI taxonomy): Bacteria > Pseudomonadati > Pseudomonadota > Gammaproteobacteria > Alteromonadales > Alteromonadaceae > Aliiglaciecola > Aliiglaciecola sp. The sequence continues at coordinate 19,774 of NZ_JBDWYG010000038.1, read as the reverse complement.
TTGTCTTGTTGTGCTTCTTGTTGAGATTGTTCTGCAACAACCTCGTCGGAATCAGAGGAGCGACTTATAGCCCACAAACCATAAGCGAAGCCACCTACTAAAATTAATGTGATAAATAGTAGGATCCAAGGACGCTTCGGCTGTTGCGCTTTTTTAACTGGTTTCTTTTTAGGTGCTTGACCCCGTTTTACAAAATCTTTGTGTGCCATATTATTAATTATTTTTATTAATGAGAGTCTGATTTCTAAGGTAATGAACTAATGAAAATGCAATTGAAATAGCTGAATTGGATATCTCAGAAGATGCATATTACCTCTGAGTAAAACCAAATAGTATCGTGAACAGCTAGATAAAACCAACATTAAAAACATGATTTACATGAAATCTTGGGGATCAATATCAATTGACCAACGAATTTTTCGAGCCATAGGTAAGGCCTCGATTTCTGCTGCAAAATGACCGATAACCTTGTTGATCAGCCCTCGACTTTGACTCTGTACTAAAAGCTGCATGCGATATTTGCCTTGACGTTTTTCCATGATTGCTGGAATAGGCCCAACCAAATGAACCTGAGGATGTTGTAGCATTTGCGACACATGAGATAGGAACTCAAATCCATCTTGTGCTTTTAAAGATTCCGTGCGAAATAAGGCATGAAAACTAAAAGGAGGTAAATTGGCTAACTTTCTTTCGCTAAGTGCAAATCGGGCAAAATGACCGTAACCATTATGAATTAAATCTTGTAGAAGTGGGTGTCCAGGTTGATGGGTTTGCAACCACATTTCGCCTGGTTTCTCGGCTCTTCCTGCTCTGCCAGAGAGTTGAGTGATAAGCTGGGCAAGGTGTTCAGACGCTCTGAAATCGGCACTAAACAAAGCGCCGTCGGCATCTAAAATCACCACCAAAGTGACATTAGGAAAATGATGACCTTTAGATAAAATTTGGGTGCCAATTAAAATTTGATGAGCGCCACCATTAATTTCAGTCAGTAAGTTATCTAATTTAGCTTTCCCCCTGACACTATCACTGTCAATGCGAACAGCACTGTATTGGGGAAATTCTTGTTCCAAGTACATGGTTAATTGTTCTGTGCCCACACCTTGGGTGATTAACTCATGATGACCGCATTCTCTGCATTGCTTTGGCAATGGCTTAGCTGCACCACAGTGATGACATTGCATTTTGTGTAACGACTTATGCACTGTGTAGGGTTTATTGCAGCGCCGACATTCTTCAACATGCCCACACTGGTGACACAATAGTGCCGGTGCAAAACCCCGTCGATTAACAAATAACATCACTTGATTGCCGGCTTTTAAGTGCTGCTCAACGCGCGTCAACATGCCCGCAGCCAACCCAGCAGTGAGGGGTTGATTGGTAATATCTAAAACACTTTGTTTCGCTTGTTGAGCATTACCAGCTCTTTGATGTAGTTGTAGTAATTGATAGCGCCCCGTTAACGCATTATTAAGGGACTCTAAACTCGGTGTTGCTGAACCTAGGATCAGTGGTATTTTATGTTCCTTGGCACGGATAACCGCTAAATCACGAGCGCTGTATTTAAGCCCATCTTGTTGTTTATAGGACGCATCATGCTCTTCATCTACAATGATCATTCCAGGCCGTGCCATAGGCGTGAAAATAGACGAGCGAGTACCAATAATAATCCCTAGCTTTCCTGAGCGGCTTTTTTGCCAAACGGCTAAACGTTCGTTGTCAGTAAGATTAGAATGCAGAATCCCTACTTCAATCTCGAAGCGCTTTTCAAATCGTTTGACCGTTTGCGGAGTTAAACCTATTTCAGGAACCAGTATCAATACTTGTTGATGATTTTTAAGCACCTCTTCGATACTTTGCAAATACACTTCAGTTTTACCACTGCCGGTAATACCTTCTAACAAGAAGCACCTGTATTTAGCTAACGATTGAGTGATTGCAGTGATGGCTAAGGCCTGTTCAACATTGGGCTGAGGCTTTTCAATCGCTTCTGGAAGGGTAAATTCGGTGGCCTCATTTTGTTCATCAACAGACTCGATTTTGGCAATACGCTTTTCCACTAAGCCTTTGATCACTGTGTCGGTGTAGGTTTGTTTAAGTGAACTCACAGGGATTGCTCGCTCTAACAACTCAATATACAACTCACGTTGTTTTTTTGCGCGATTGAGCTGTTCGGGAATGACAGTCTGATTACCCTCAATTAAGCTCAACACTTGAATGGGTTTTGGCTTATCAGACTCCCCTTTACGCAGTGCTACAGGCAGAACCGTGTGCATCACCTCACCTATTGGGTGATGGTAATAACCAGCCAACCAATTACACAATGACAATAAGGTTTTATCGATAACAGGTTGCTGGTCAATAACCTGGGTAATGGGTTTCAATTTGTTTAAGAATGGCGAGTCTTCGGTGGTAGTGATGATGATACCAATGAGTTCTCTTGGCCCGAATGGCACTCGAACACGACAACCGGGTTGCAGACCAGTATGTTCATACAAATAATCGAACAATTGTCGCTTGGGTAACGGCAGTGCAACTTGATAAATGGGCATGGGCGAAATTCGATAATCCTAGACGATTTAGTGCTATTAAAGACACGATATGGTTAACAAACAGTCAAAAAACAACTTGATCAATACAATCCTTTACATTAATATGCGCGCCTCTTTGCGGCAAGCCGCTATTTAATTTAATTTGCGTATGGTGTGCAACTTCGGGTTGTATAGCGATACGGCCCAGAAATGAGGTAATCCATATGAAACAAGATATTCATCCAGAATACACTGAAATGACAGCAACTTGCTCTTGTGGCAACAAAATTGTTGTTCGTTCAACCCTTGGAAGAGACATGAACCTAGACGTATGTTCTGCATGTCACCCTTTCTACACTGGTAAGCAACGTAACGTTGACACTGGTGGTCGTGTTGATAAGTTCAAGAAACGTTTCGGTGCATTGGGCAAAAAATAAGCCTAACTGCTACGAATTCGAAAAGGCGCTTAAAGCGCCTTTTTTTGTGCCTGTTATTTTTAAATCCCTTATTGGATTACTCCGCAATTAAATCATGAATATATCGAAGTGACGGCAGCTTTCTCTCGGACTGATAAAATAAACGATTTAACCGACCCAATAAATTAATTGAGCGACTGGGATCTTTTGGCTTGCGGCGATGAGAGCTTGCTGTCTGTAAAAACTCCCAAGGTTTTAAGTTCATACTCGCTATCTGTTCGCTGCTAATTCCTTGGGCACGAATAGTAGATAAAATACGTTCTGTTTTGCTTTCTTGGATCGGGATGACCTGTTCAGCGTAGACCTGAGCAATAGGGTCGCCAATTGCAGATAGGCTATTATTAATCGCCTGCCAAACAACATCATGGTCAAATGGATGATTATTAGGCGCGTAATATCCCATAATTTCCCACTCTAATTCCACGTTACTTACAGCAATAGAACTCTGCAACTCGTGGGAAAAAGACAAATCTGGCCGAGCTCCAATGTTGTATACATCCACCGAAAAGCCCAGACAGATGACTAAATCTCCAGTAACCTGAGGATCGTGATATAAAGCTTCAAATGCCGCCCGCTTTACCCCCATCCAACCATGCACTATGGGTGTTTTAGTAGCAAAATCCCGCACATCATCGGGTAAATCTTCGCCATACTTATCAATAAATAACGGAAGGGGATCTTGTTGTAGCTGATCGTCCGGTACCCATATTTCATACTCCTGACGATTGTCTCCTTTACCACGACTTTTAATCCCATATGACAAGTTTGTGGGTCGACAAATATTGCGATCTTCACCAACTCGATGAAAGTATTCTGAGCGAAAACGTTTAATAAAAGGGGCATCAAAGCCTGCAAGTGCGGCGGTTGGGTAACGGAAACCCAAATCGCTTTTCGCCACAAGAGATAGCCCAGGTAAAATCTCGGTTAGAATTGTTTTTACCCCCTTTAAAGTAGACAAATTAGGTAAAACAATACTGCGCTCAGGCTCTATGCATTGCCTTTGACCATCAGGGCTAATAAATTTTGGCGTTTTGTGATAACCATATTCGCCAAAACCAAGTTGTGCGGCATGGGCATTTCTAATTAATGCTAAATCAGTGAATAACGCATCATGATTTTTTATGTGCTTGATTAACGGTCGATTATCAGTCATAGGCTAAGAATGAATGGATCAGTATTTTTTAAATTAGGTACTCAAGTTATAAAGTGATACGGGCTTTAACACAAGCGAAAGATTTAGAGTAAGTCCTAATGAAAAAGTATATAAACAATACAAACTTTCACCACTTAACAGGATAGAATATCAGTCAGTATGTTGTTAGTCGCAAACATATATCATATTCATGAATAGTATTCATAGTCTCATCTGATATGTGCTTTTGTTTGAGCTATGTTACATTCGATCAACTGGTAGCAGCCGCTTAACATATCTTTAAAGATATTTAACCGCACTAAAATAAAAATAATAAGCTGGTACTGATTAATAACCCTTAACCAAACACTCCGTTAATGACCAAAAAATCGATTAACGGATGTACCCTACAAAGTAAGGACCAAGACAGTTATGTCTGATTTTCGACAAAAAGCATTGGATTATCATTCCAAACCTGTTCCGGGAAAAATTAGCGTTGAACTAACCAAGCCGGCTGAAAGTGTTACCGATTTAGCTTTGGCCTACAGCCCTGGTGTGGCTGAGCCTGTAAGAGAAATAGCCGCAGATCCAAATGCAGCCTATTTATATACTGGCAAAGGTAATACTGTGGCGGTCATTACTAACGGCACCGCTATTTTAGGCCTGGGTAATTTAGGCCCTCTTGCTTCAAAACCGGTAATGGAAGGCAAAGCTTTGTTGTTTAAACGTTTTGCCGGTCTAGATTCAATAGATATTGAGGTTACTCACCGCACTACCGAAGAGTTCATCAATACCGTAGCCAGTATTGCAGATACCTTTGGTGGGATTAATCTAGAAGATATTAAAGCCCCCGAATGTTTTGAAATTGAGCAAGAATTAATAAAACGTTGTTCGGTGCCAGTATTTCATGATGATCAGCATGGTACAGCCATAGTCACTGCTGCCGGTATGTTAAATGCCTTGGAGATTCAGGGAAAAAATGTTGGCGAGGTTAATATTGTATGTATGGGAGCTGGCGCTGCAGCAGTCGCATGCATGGAGCTATTAATTAAATGTGGTGCTCAACGAGAGCGAATTTACATGCTAGATACCAAAGGCGTGATCCACACTCGTCGTGACGACCTAACCCCTCATAAACTAATGTTCGCTAACAATACTGACAAGCGCACATTGGAAGATGTGATGGACGGTGCTGATGTGTTTGTAGGTGTATCTGGCCCTGATGTACTGCCTGCCGAAGCCCTTAAATTAATGGCTGATAATCCGGTTATTTTTGCTTGTTCAAACCCTGACCCAGAAATTAAGCCAGAATTAGCCCATAAAACCCGTGATGACCTAATTATGGCTACGGGCCGCTCCGATTATCCTAACCAAGTTAACAACGTGCTTTGTTTTCCATTTATCTTCCGTGGCGCATTGGATGTTAGAGCGTCCAAAATAAATGACGAAATGAAGATTGCGGCAGTTAATGCTATTCGCAGTATTGCTAAAGAACCAGTTCCCCAGCAAGTACTGGACGCCAGTGACATGGATTCTTTAGAGTTTGGTCGTCAATACATCATCCCTAAACCTATGGATCCGCGCTTGTGTAAACGAGTGGCAACAGCCGTAGCTCAAGCGGCTATTGATTCAGGTGTCGCAGCAATATCAGAGATACCGGACAATTATTTGGATTGATAAATAAGGCGCATCGCGCCTTTTTTATTTTAGCGGGCTACAAATATCAGGCGTGCTAAGTTTCGGTTACTTATTTATACAAAATTGCGGTCACCTCTTGCTGAGGTGACCGGTCAAATTTACAGTAATCTATTCTGAAGTTAATTAGTCTCTGTTACGACCAAACTTATCGTGACTACTTACCCAATGGCCACCAATAACAGCACATGCTAGGGAAATATCCCCAGCCAGCACTGTCGCAGCCACTATCTCTGCAAACTTATTAGCTTTACCCGTTCCATAACAGTCCATTAGTTGCAAACACTCTTTTTGGGTAGGTAATCCAGTACCTCCACCATAGGTTGCTACGATTAAGGACGGCAAAGTAACAGAAAGATAAAAATCACCGTTTTCTAATAACTCATGAGAAAGTAGACCTGCATGGGACTCAACTACGTTGGCTTCATCTTGACCTGTGGCGATAAATAACGAGGCTATTCCATTAGCGGAATGAGGACCGTTATAGGCCGCACCAGCCATCAATGCACCGGTATTGGCTAAAACAGTAGCCCGCGCCAACATTTTCGTATCAACTTTCATAATCTTTTTGAGCACGTCTTTTTTCAAGACGATTTCGGCGATGACACGTTTACCACGAGAATGTAGCATATTTAAGTGAGAGTGCTTTTTATCCGTATCCATATTACCGGATAGCAAGTATTCACATTTTTCAGGATAGTTGGCGACAATCCACTCACAAGCTGCAAGGGTGGCTTTGCCCACCATATTCTGTCCTGCCGCATCGCCAGTGGTATAGTTGAAACGTAAATAGCGAGTCTTTGAAACAGACCACTGCATGATATGTTCAAGCTTACCAATAGTGGTGGTGGTTTCAGCTGCAGCTTTAATCTCTAGAAAATGTTCATCAACCCATTTTCCAAACTCACGAGCTTCTCTGGCATTGGCAAAGATAAATGCTGGAGCTCGCTGCATATATTGTTCAACAACTGTGGTGTGAACCCCACCACACTCGTTTATTACGCGCATACCTCGACTATAACTAGCAACGAGAGTACCTTCGGTCGTCGCTAGAGGAACGTGAAATAATCCCTCTGCATATTCACCATTTACTTGAACCGGTCCAGCGATGCCTACTGGCATCTGTACTACACCGATGAAATTTTCGATATTACCTGGGAGCGCCTCAGGGTCGATAGAAAAATGCCCTGTGTGTGGCAGTTCCGTGCCCGTTTGCTCAGTAAGGTATTCACGACGCTTTTGGGCCCACTCGAGACTATGATCATTCATTGTATTGCGCGGGATACGTGGTGTTTTTACCATGTTGGCTTGTCCTCAATTGGCGATATTTATATGACTATCTATTCATGCCGTTAGTTATTAATAAAACAACAAAGGCTTTTCTCAATACGATTTACTTGAATGCAATCTACTTGCCATAACAAGACTACTGTATAAAGATGAATAAATCATGAAACTCACTCGAATCTTGACTATTTTTGCACCAATGTTGGGATTTTACAATTGGGTATTGATGCAAATACAACATAGCTTAATTACTGATCCTTTAATACTAACTTAGTCATCCACTTCTTTAACTTCAAGCCCCATGGCTTCCATTAATTCTCTAGCTTCTTTGGGAATACGATTTGGATTATCTTTGCGCAGATCATCATCATCAGGAAGCGGCTGACCTGTAAAGGCGTGCAGGAACGCCTCACACAACAATTCTGAATTAGTTGCGTGCCTTAGGTTATTCACTTGTCGACGGGTGCGTTCATCCGTAAGGACTTTTAGTACCTTTAATGGAATTGACACTGTCACTTTTTTTACGAGTTCACTTTTTTTACCGTGTTCAGCGTAGGGATGTATGTATTTTCCGTTCCACTTTGCCATACTGTTGCTCTTTTATCTTTCTTATAAGATGAAAGTCTAACCTCAAGTCTATTAGATGTCTAAACATCTTGACGGCTTATCATTCTCAGTTTAGTTTAGACGTCTAAACGGCTAATGTCAGTTTACCTTTAAACGTACTGACAAATTAAGCTGATATTATTATTATTTTTACCTATTGGAGTACAGCATGGTCTCTTACGCACAAGGTATTGAGTCACTCAATCAGTCGCTGTCTGAATTAAGTGATATCAATGTTTCTTTTGAATTTTTCCCGCCAAGAACGGAACAAATGGAACAAACACTTTGGAAATCAGTAGAGCGTCTTGCGCCGTTAAAACCTGCCTATATGTCAGTGACCTATGGTGCCAACAGTGGCGAGAGAGATCGCACCCATGATGTGGTTAAACGTATTCAAAGTGAAACGGGTATAGCTGCTGTCCCACATTTAACCTGTGTAGATGCAGGCAAAAAAGAATTAATTCAAATTGCTAAAGATTATTGGCAGTCAGGCATTAGACGAATAGTAGCCCTACGCGGAGATCTTCCCGCAGGTACTGAAAAGACAGAGATGTATGCATCAGATCTAGTAGCTTTATTAAAGGATGTCGCCGATTTTGATATCTCTGTTGCTGCATATCCAGAAAAGCACCCAGAAGCACCTAATGCTCAGTTTGACTTGCTCAATTTGAAACGTAAAGCGGAAGCAGGTGCCACCCAAGCCATTAGCCAATTCTTCTTCGATGCAGAAGTGTTTTTACGCTTCAGAGACCGTGCAGCTGCCGCAGGTATCGATTTAGATATTGTTCCGGGCATTTTACCAGTAACAAATTATCAAACACTAAAGCGCTTTGCAGGCTTTACTAACGTCCACGTACCTAGCTGGTTACATAAAATGTACGATGGTTTAGAGAAAGATGATCAAACCACTCGAAACCTTTTGGGGGCCAGTATTGCAATGGATACGGTTAAAGTATTAGCAAAAGAAGGGATCCGTGACTTCCATTTTTACACCCTAAACAGAAGTGAGTTAAGTTACGCCATTTGTCATTTATTAGGCGTTCGAGCACAAAACGGATAAACTAATGGGGCGATAAATTCATTTTGAGAGTGGTATGACACAGCAAAACTGGTTTGCACAAATTAAAGCCTTTTTAGGGCACGTGTTTATAATCGTGCGCAATGTGCTACACCACTGTCAAAAAGATAATATTGGCGTATCCGCAGGTCACCTTGCTTATGTTTCCCTGCTATCTCTAGTGCCCTTTATTGTGGTATTTTTTAGTATCCTTTCCGCGTTTCCGGCTTTTTCAGAAGTACGAACTCATTTAGAAGAGTTTGTGTTCAATAATTTCATTCCCACGTCGGGGGATGTTTTACAAAAACATATGACAGAGTTCGTCGACAACGCCTCGAAGATGGGAGCCTTGAGCATTGCGTTTTTGGTGGTAGTGGCTTTAACTCTTATTTCTAATGTTGATAAAACCCTGAATAGGATTTGGCAGGCCAAAAGTGAACGCCCTGCCATCTACACTTTTGCCATTTACTGGATGGTTCTCACTTTAGCGCCGCTGTTGATTGGGGTAAGTGTGCTGGTCAGTTCATATTTGGTTGGTCTGGCTAACTACGCTGACGAATATACCCCAGGTTTTAGTACAGTACTGCTCAAAGTTGTGCCCTTTGTTACCTCAGTGTTCGCCTTTTTTATTCTCTATATGGTGGTACCAAACAAACAAATTAGCTACAAACACGCCTTGTCTGGCGCAATATTGGCTGCAGGTCTGTTTGAGTTATCCAAAAAAATGTTTGCTATGTATGTGGAAAACTTTCCGTCTTACCAAGTGATTTATGGCGCGATTGCAGTCATTCCTATTTTGTTTGTATGGGTATATTTAAGTTGGATATTAGTGCTGGTGGGCGCTGAATTTACCAGAGCACTGGAGCGAATCATGCCAGAAGAAGATACCGGTGAAGAACGCAATTTAATGCCTAATGACGAAAACTCAGATTAGCAGAGTGATTTTTTAGCACAACTTAGAAGCACAGAGTTGACTAAGTCATCATAGATTTAAAAAAGGGGCAAAAGCCCCTTTTTTCATGATTGAATGCTGGTGATAAATTCATTGCTTTGAGAAATAGCGGAATTCATTTCTTCAATCAACAGATCAATATCTTTTTTGATGAGATTAAATTCACCTTGCAACGCGCCAACTGCGTTAGCATTTAGATTATGTTTTAAATACAGAACATTATCCTGCAACGCTGAAAGTACAGGTGGCATTTTAGACTCTGCTTTACGCATGGCGGATATCAACGAATTATAGCGTCGCTGTGTTTCGCGCAATTGTTTTTCACTGTCGCGCTTCAACTTAGCGTTAGAATACTTTTCAAGTTCTTCAGCCCATTCATCAAAAAGCGCTTCAGCAACACTCTCAACCTTATCAATTCGGTTACTTACGTTATCAGCGGCACTTTTACTCGCTTCATATTGACCACTAAGATCGTCATAAACGTCTTGTAACTCACCACCGTCATAATTAATTAACTGACTGAACTCGTCCAAGGCAGAAGCAAATTGCTCTTGTGCATCTTCTTGAGAATCTTTTGCGTCCTCTACGCGATCAACTAAGATATCGCGCTTTTCAACACCGAGTTTTTCCCATGCTGCATAATATGCACTTTGACAACCAAACATCACCAAACTAAAGAATACGATTACTAGATTTTTCATGTTTATGGGCCTTTGTATTTTGCAGCATCAATGATAGCCCAAATATAAGCTATCCCCGCTATGACACCTGGAACGATAAAGAACCAAAGGGCTGCGCCACCAAAAAAGACAATAGCGAAAATAAGCGCAGCTAAAATTCTGCCCTGTACTAACTGTCCTAATCCTGGAAAAAAGATATTACATATTGCAGCAATCACATTGCCGCCAGATCCTTGTCCCGCCATTTTTGCCTCCAAAATCGCGTTATTATTAAATAGAAAACTTATATTTTATCAATTAAGTGCTAAATTAAAGCAAATGGATTCAATAAACAAACAAAAGCGGAATTTATGAGCCATATATATCCACCGATAAAAACCTATCATAGCGAAATGTTAGACGTAGGTGATGGGCATCAAATTTATCTGGAACAATCTGGTAACCCCGAAGGCCTGCCTGTTTTGTATCTACATGGTGGCCCTGGTGCAGGCCTGTCTCCCATGTATCGAAGTTTTTTTAATCCAGAAGTATACCGAATTATTGGCTTTGATCAGCGAGGTTGCGGTCAATCACTTCCCTTTGCAAAACTAGAGCACAATACTACAGAACACTTACTCGCAGACATTGAGTTTATTCGTAAACATCTAGGTATTAAAAAATGGATGCTTTGTGGCGGCTCTTGGGGCACAACGCTGGCCTTACTGAGTGCTATTGCCAAGCCAGAAGCCGTTTCCGCGATTATTTTACGTGGCGTATTTTTAGGTCGAAAACAAGATTTTGAATGGTTTATTGAACAAAGTGGCGGGGCAGCTCAACTCTTTCCCGAATATTATGACGAATTCGTGGAAATGGTTAAAAATGGCGCGAAAGATCTATCGGTAACTGATCGCTTTTATCAGATATTCTTACATGGAGATGAACTCAGCCGGGTGCATGCCGCGAAATCTTGGTGCATGTGGGAGGAGCGTATATCGGTGTTAAATAGCTCCGTAAAAGAACACGATTTCCACCAGAACTTGAGTCGCGCTGCCAGTTTGGCTTTACTCGAGTGCCACTACATCAAAAATAACTGCTTCATTACTGAAAACCAGATTTTACAGAATATTCATAAAATTGATTCTATTCCCGGTACCATAATCCACGGTCGTTTTGATATCGTATGCAAAATGGAAAATGCTTACACTTTGAGTAAAGCTTGGCGCGAAGGCCAGTTATTGGTGGTTCCAGAAGCCGGACACAGTGCATCTGATCCAAGAATAAGCGATGCAATTTGTCACGCAACCGATAGAATGGCTAAATTTTTGAAAGAGAAACAATCTTGATAGCACTAATTCAACGGGTAACCCATGCCCATGTAGAAATTGACAATAATATTGTTGGCCAAATAGATAAAGGCATGATGTTGTTGTTAGGGGTCGAAAAAACCGATAGTGAAGAGACAGTTAAAAAGCTGGCTAACAAACTAATGAAATTAAGAATATTTAGTGATGCTGATGGCAAAATGAACCTTAATATTCAACAGTTTGGTGGAGCTATGTTAATTGTTTCGCAATTTACTTTGGTGGCAGATACTAGCAAGGGAAATAGACCTGGATTTTCTGATGCAGCTCCCCCTGAACAAGGTAAATATCTGTATCAGCAATTCGTTGAATACTGCCAACAACAGGGCGTGGAATGTCAGACAGGCGAGTTCGGTGCTGATATGCAAGTATCCCTTACGAACGATGGCCCCGTGACATTTCACCTGCAAATAAATTAATCTGTCTATTGTGCGTCGTCTGCGATTGCGTTTTAATGATGAACATTTTTCGCGGGCTAACATGTATATCAAATAAGGTTTTTACTGAGTTATTTTTAAAAGTACCTTTCTTGAACTGACCTGTAATAAAAGAGACGACCTATTATATGTATAGAATAGAAACACCAAAAACGGAGCAACAACTTGAAGCGTATTTCCATTTCCGTTGGGAAATGTTGAGAGAACCTTGGAATCATCCCTTAGGTTCAGAAAAAGATGAATACGAACAAGTTGGTGAACACCGAATGGTGGTTGATGGAAACGGCAAAGTCGTTGCCGTAGGGCGAGTACATTTAAATATGTCTGAGGAAGCGCAGATTAGACATATTGCGGTTGCTAAAGAATGCCAAGGTAAAGGCTTAGGCAAGTTAATCTATTCAGCTTTAGAGGAAGTGGCGCGTCAACAAGGTGCAACCCGATTAGTTACCAATAGTCGTCAAATTTCCATCGAGTTCTTTGAAGCCTGTGGGTTTGTAGTTGAAAAAGAAGCTCCAACTGAAATGGGAAAGTTGAAACGCACCCAAATGATTAAAAAGCTTTCCGATGTAAACCAAGTCATGCTCCACCCTAAATGGTGTCAGGAGTTGCAAAATACTTGGCATGAAACCATTCCTATTAGTGAGCAAATGGGAATTCAGCTCTATCAATACAGCGGTAAGACTTTAGAAGTTCGAGCGTCATTAAATAAAAATATTAATTTGCATGGCACTATGTTCGCTGGCAGTATTTTTTCGTTGGCTACCTTAACCGGCTGGGGCATGATCCATTTAAAGCTAAAAGAAAAAGGCTTGGGTGGCGAAATTGTATTAGGAGATGGTGATATCCATTACCACAAACCTATTACCATGCAACCTAGGGCTTTGTGCAACATTGAGTCTTTAGAAGGCAAGCTTGAATTGCTGGAAAGAAATAAAAAAGTAGCAGTGAAACTCCAAGTCGATATTTTAGATGGTGAATCGCCAGTAGCTGAGTTTAAAGGTGTTTTTTGGGTATTGCCAAGTAAAGGTGAGCAGCTAGAACAGCCAAACTAATTAATCTGACGAGATTATTTAGACAGGAAAAACAGCTATAAAAAAAGCGCGATTAAATCGCGCTTTTTAATGAAATCATATTGAATGATTAAACTGCGTTTTTATGCTGCCATTGCAGACTGCAACTTCTTCATCGCATTCTTTTCAATCTGACGAACTCGCTCAGCTGAAACTTCATATTTATCAGCTAAATCTTGAAGTGTTAATTTGTCATCAGACAACCAACGAGTTTGGATAATATGCTGACTGCGTTCATCTAAAGTTTTAATCGCTGAATGTAAACGTTTAGAAGCATTTGTATCCCAATCGGAGTTAATTACTTCATTTTCCACATCAGTGGTTTTATCTTCTAAAAACTGTACAGGCGCAAAACTACCACTTTCATCATCATCAGCAGACAAATCGAAGGCTTGGTCTTGGCTACTCATGCGAGCTTCCATCTGCAACACTTCTTTTGTGCTAACACCTAGCTCTTGAGCAACTTTTTGCACTTCATCATGGGTAAACCAACCTAAACGCTTTTTATTTTTACGTAGGTTAAAAAACAATTTACGCTGTGCTTTCGTTGTTGCTACCTTAACGATGCGCCAGTTTTTCAGTACGAACTCATGAATTTCCGCTTTTATCCAATGTACAGCGAAAGACACTAGTCTTACACCTACCGTTGGGTCAAAACGTTTGACGGCCTTCATAAGACCAATATTACCTTCTTGAATAAGGTCAGCTTGGGGTAATCCATATCCTGAGTAGGATTTAGCAATGTGTACAACAAAACGTAAATGGGACATAACCAGCTTTCGTGCAGCTTCAATGTCTTCATCTCGCTGCAAACGTTCTGCTAGCTGTCGCTCTTCTTCCACAGTGAGCATATTAATGCTGCTAACAGCTTGAATATAAGATTCAATGCTACCACTGTGAGGAACGCTTAATGCCATAGCTTGCATATTTGTGCTCATGTTCACCTCGTTATTCGTTACAGCCCAGTATTCTAGCAATACAAATGGGCAAAGCCAATTATCTATTACGTATATAGACCGGAAAAGGTCATAAATAATTCACTCAAACTGAAAAAATTTGTCTATATAGAAGACATTAAAGATATATGGGGACGAAGAATCATATTTAAAGGTTTAATTTTAAATTAAAATAGATCAATATACTCGTCTAAAATTCAATCAAGAAGAACAAGTATTAGGCAAGGATAAATGTTTTCATACATTGCACGGCAAGCTATCTTTGACAAACAGATGCATGTATTTGCTTATGAACTACTTTTTCGTGATGGTGAAGATAACACCCTACCCGACATTGAGTCTAACGAAAAAACGGCCAAGCTAATTACACATAGCCATTTCAGCGTTGGAATTGAAGAAGTCGCAGACGGTAAAGCGGCTTTGATTAATTTTCAAACGGATACTTTACTCTATCGATTTCCCACCTTATTAGAACCGCACAGTGTTATTGTCGGTATAGAAAATAATATCGAAGTATCCAAAAAACTTTTAGAAGCCTTAAAGCATATCAAGGGCTTAGGATACAAATTAGCGTTAAACGACTATGATTTTGACCCTAAATGGGATCCCATACTTACAATTGTCAGCTACATAAAAATCGACGTTTCGACAACTAATGCACAATTAATCAAAGACAATAAAGCACGTTTTCAGCAGACCAAAATTAAACTTATTGCAACTGAAATTGAAAGCACCACTTTGTTCGCTCAATGCTGTGAACTTGGCTTCGATTATTTCCAAGGTTATTTTTTCTTTCAACCTGAAATCCAAAAGCAAAAAAGCATCCCAAGTTCGAAGCTTAATTTGTTAGATTTAATGCGTGAAAGC
This sequence comes from Aliiglaciecola sp., assembly GCF_039982535.1. NCBI lineage: Bacteria > Pseudomonadati > Pseudomonadota > Gammaproteobacteria > Alteromonadales > Alteromonadaceae > Aliiglaciecola > Aliiglaciecola sp. The sequence goes on along the minus strand of NZ_JBDWYG010000038.1, from coordinate 4,691 downwards.
GCAAATCCACAATTGGACTTTAATAAAATACGGCAGATATTAGAAAAAGATGTAGGCCTTTCTTATATGCTGATGCGCTTCATAAACAACCCAATTATGAATAAGCGAAATAAAATTCAGTCCTTGAGTCATGCTTTAAATTACATGGGCGAGGTGGAAATCAAAAAGTTTATCGCCTTAGTCGCTATCGCCAACTTGAGTGATGAAAAGCCAACCGAATTAATTCGTTTATCTTTGGTACGCGCAAAATTGTGTGAATTCATATCAATGGCTAAACAAGATGCTGATAATCCTCCTAAAGGCTTCTTAGTGGGTTTATTTTCACTGTTAGATGCGTTGTTAGATCAAAAAATGTCGACTTTATTGAAGAAATTACCCCTGAGTAACGATTTAAACGATGCGCTAAATGGTATACATGGGCAACTTAGAGAATATTTAGTCATTGCTCGCGCATTTGAATATGGCGATTGGAAAGGGGTCTCGCATCATTCAACTAAACTTGAACTTGATCAAGACATGTTGCATAGTTTTTACCATGAATCGATAAAATGGGCGTCAGCAATAGCGAGCTCAATTCATCGGAAATAAAATAATTAGAAATGACAAATTAATTTTTGTGTAAATGGAATAATAGGGGTTTTGATGTTCGCTTTTGTGGCTCGGCAACCAATTTTAGACAGGGATAAAGAAGTATTTGCCTATGAATTATTCTTTAGAGACGGCAAAAATAATTGTTTCCCTGACAAACTAGTTGAGCCTTCCCAACCTCAACCCCAAAATCAATCAAACCTCAAATTGGCATTAGATGATATTTCCTGCCAGAAAACGTCTTTCATTAATTTTACCAATGAAACCATTTTAAAAGGGCTACCCAATAGCTTAGATCCCAATACAGTAGTAGTCGAAGTGTCGGAAAATGCCGATGGTGAAGACTCCATAATTGAGGCCTGTCAGAATATACGTGACATGGGCTTTCAAATAGCCTTAAACGAACCCAAGTTGACCACCAGTAGTGAGTTATTAAGCTTAGTGGATATCGTTAAAATTGATACGTTTCAGCATGCATTTCCAAATATCGCGAAACAAATGCCGCGCTTTTCTAATGCCAACGTAAAAATGGTAGCAGACAACGTAGACACCCTACAAAATTTCATATCCTTCAATGATTTAGGCTTTGATTATTTCCAAGGTTATTTCTTTTCTAAGCCAGTTAATTTTAATCAAGCTCCACTACCTGTGAACAAATTGTCGTTGGTTGAATTAATCGGTGAAACCGCTAATGAAAGTTTTGGCATAGAACGTATAAATGAAATTATTGAAAGAGATGTTGGTTTGTCATACATGTTGTTGAGATTCATCAACAACCCAATGATCAATAAACGGTTTAAAATCACTTCTTTAAAACACGCTCTGAACTACATGGGCGAAGTTGAAATCAAAAAATTCATCGCCCTACTCGCCTTGGCCAATCTAGCTGATGACAAGCCAATGGAACTATTACATATGTCTTTAGTGCGAGCCAAATTCTGTGACTTATTGGCGAAACACCGAAAAGTTGGAGATAACCCTCCAACGGGATTCATGACTGGATTATTTTCTTTACTCGACGCCTTGTTAGATCAAGACATGCAAGAGCTGGTGACTAAAATGCCCATTGTAGATGAAGTGAAATTTGCATTATGTGGTGGAAAGAACGACTTTTATCTCTACATTTTGTTGGCCAGAGCGTTTGAGAGTGCCACTTGGATGAAAGTGAGAAAAATCTCAGAAGTACTGGAAATTGAACAAAAACATTTACACCACATGTTCAATCAAGCGGTCTTGTGGGGCAATACTATCCGCCAATCAATCTCTCCACACTACCCGAAAGCAATTGCTTAGTTAGTTGAGAAGGAGCCATCTACCCCGATTTAGCTTGAAATAGTCGTTAACGTCTATTTCGGTTCAATGCTTCTAACGTGTTTTTGCACTGAGATCATTGAACCTGCCAGCCCCAAAAAGATAGACACACCAAGCATCACTAGTAGTGACGTCAAGTCTAAGCCAGTTAGATCAAAGTTTTTATCATACTGAGCAGTCAATGCATCAATACTGCCCCCCATCCACCAAAGTAACAGTATAACCGCAAACCAGGCCATTAAACCTCCTAGTAAGCCGTACCACATACCTGTGTACATAAACGGACGGTGAATAAACCCATCGGTGGCACCGACCAATTTCATGACCAAGATTTCATCTCGCCGACTTAAGATATTGAGGCGGATCGTGTTGCCAATAATTAACACTACAGCAAGAAATAACAGCAGGGCAACTGCGTAGATAAGTTCTTTAGCAATAGATAGAAAGCCGTGTAAACGCTCTAACCACTTTATGTCGAGTTTACCGACTTCCACATGACGTTCCCGATTGAGTTTCTCTAGCAGCTGCTTAGCCGCCGATGGAGTAGTATTTTGAGAAGTTGGATTCACTAAAATAACGTCGGGTAAAGGATTTTCATCTAAGTAGTTTAAAGCTTCTCCCAAACCACTTTGTTGTTGAAATTCAATCAACCCTTGGTCAGCAGGAATGTAAGTCACTGAATCGATTTCTGACCATAGTCCCAATCGCGTAACAAGTTGGTTAGCATCTTTGGATTGTGTGCCTTTTCGCAGGAACAAGGTTATTTCGGAGGCTTGTTGCCAATTTTCAGCGACGGATTCGGCATTTTTAACTAAAATATAGAAAGTGCTAGGCAGTGTAATACTCAGTCCAAGTACCCCTACTGTCATCAGAGACGCCAAAGGTGCCCGCCATAATTCGCCTAAACTACCTAGCGCTTGTCTGACGTGACTGACAAAAAACATGTGTATACGTTGAAACATGCCAATTTTTGAAGAGTACGCACCTTGAGGACGACCTTTAAATAGAAGACTCATTAAAAATCGTACTCCTTGGGCTCTTCAGTATCCCACTCTTCGCTTAAACCATCGGTGATCATTTGCCCTTGCTTTAAGGTCAATGAGCGATATTTCATGCGCGCAATTAAGCCTAAATCATGAGTGGCAATAAACACAGAAACACCCGCTTGGTTGAAATCTTCGAATAAACGAATAATTTCCATGGATAACTTAGGATCTAAATTCCCAGTGGGCTCATCGGCCAATAATAAGGGGGGTTTATTGACTACGGCTCTGGCAATACCAACTCGCTGCTGTTCCCCTCCAGAAAGCATTAATGGGAAACTTCTAATTTTGTCCCGCAATCCCACCATTTCTAATGCTGCGTGCACCCGCTTAGTGGTTTCTTTATGGGAATATCCTTCAATTACTAGGGGCAAAGCAACATTATCAAAGACGGTTTTATCCAACAGTAATTGATGACTTTGGAAGATCATGCCGATATCTCGACGAATAAACGCAATTTGTCGTCGTTGAATAGTATTTAAATCGTGACCGTTTATTAGCACCCGTCCTACAGTTGGACGCTCCATGATGCTAATGAGTTTTAACAGGGTACTTTTACCTGCACCAGAGTGACCGGTCAAAAATGCCATTTCACCAGGTTCAATATGGAAACTCACTTTTCGTAAAGCTTGCTGTCCGCCTGGATAAGTTTTACTAACCTGTTCAAACTTAATCACGATATTACCTACACTTAACTTTCGTTATCTTGAAATAGCGCTTCTACAAACTGTTGGCTATCAAATGGACGCAGGTCATCAATTCCTTCGCCGACACCAATGTAACGAATAGGGACGTCGAACTTGTCAGCGATTGCGAATATAACACCACCTTTCGCCGTGCCGTCTAACTTAGTTAAGGTTATGCCACTCAAACCAACAGCTTCATCAAAGAGTTTAGTTTGGCTAATGGCATTTTGTCCGGTACCGGCATCAATGGTTAACATAATTTCATGAGGTGCTTGTGGGTTTATCTTTTTCATTACCCGCACAACTTTCTTAAGTTCTTCCATTAAATGGTCTTTATTTTGTAATCGGCCAGCGGTATCCGCTATCAAAATATCAACATTTTTCGCTTTAGCTGATTGGAACGCATCAAAGATGACTGAAGCACTGTCAGAACCCGTTTGTTGTGCAACCACGGGAATATCGTTTCGTTCGCCCCAAACTTGGAGTTGCTCAACAGCGGCGGCGCGGAAAGTATCCCCTGCTGCCAACATGACTTTTTTGCCTTGTTGTTGGAATTGTTTTGCCAATTTACCAATGGTGGTGGTTTTTCCCACACCATTTACACCCACCATTAGAATTACAAAAGGCCCATCAGTGCCTTCGAATTTAAGGGGTTCGCTAGATTTGCCTAAAATCTCTGACATTTGTTGTTTCAACAGTTGATATAAGGCTTCTCCATCTTTCAACTGAGAACGGTTGGCGCTTTCGGTCAACTCTTTAATTATTTTACTGGTGGTATCCATCCCTAAGTCGGCGACTAACAACTGGGTTTCCAGTTCCTCGAACAAATCGTCATCGATGGTTTTGCCTTTGAACAAACTAACAAAACCACTTCCCAAATTTTGTTTGGTGCGCGACAGCCCACGTTTCAGTTTGCTGAAGAAGCCTTCTGGCTCTGGCTCTGGCTCTGGCTCTGGCTCTGGCTCTGGCTCTGGCTCTGGCTCTGGCTCTGGCTCTGGCTCTGGCTCTGGCTCTGGCTCTGGCTCTGGCTCTGGCTCTGGCTCTGGCTCTGGCTCTGGCTCTG